>JBGPIT010000322.1:0-5788 GCA_041485125.1 Binatia bacterium
ACGCTTGTCCGGCGACGATGCCGGTCGAGGTGCCGCGGCTCAGCGCAACTTGGTCGCCGTCGATCCGCACGATCTCGACGGGAACGAGCGCGTCGAGTACCTGATGTGCGAGCTGCTCGCCGGCGCGACGTTGCAGATCGCGCCATGCCTGCTCCGCGTCGACGCCGTTGACGTCGCGGGCGTCGAGTTGCGACTCCGCGGTGCTTGCGACCACGATGCGGCTGGTCTCGACCTCGATCACGCGGAACGTGAACCGGATACGACCCGAGGCCGTGTGCTCGTCGCGCGTCGTATACGGCAGTCGGCGGTCGCCCTGCGCGAGCTCGGCCGTGCGCAACGTGCCGACGATGAAGTACTCGGCGCCGAGCATCTTGCCGAGCTTCGCCGCCTGATTCGGGTCGGTGATCTCGGTCTTCGTGAGCTGCTGCTCTTCGAGCAGAGTATCGAGCCGGGTGCGCTCGACCACATCGAAGGCCTCCGTCCGGACGAGCGCCTCGATCAGCTGATCGTGTAGGAACGTCGTCTCGACCGGCGTCCACCAGGGAATCACGAGCGCGGTGGGGATCTCGAGCCGCGCGATCGCGATCTGCGGACGCTCGCGCCGATGCTCGGTCTCATGACGCGTGCATCCGACGGTCGTCGCGACGACGAGCGCTGCGACCAGGCACACGCCGGCGCCGAAACAAGGGCGATCAGCGCGCATCGGGAATTGAGCCATGCCGGCGAGTCCGCGACTGCATCGAAGCTCCAAGTGAATCGTGTTCGCTGAGTGCGGAGGAGCCGATACCCGGACTTCGAATCGAGCTCAAGCAGAATGCAGTTCGACCATCACGTCCGAGACCAGGCTAGAGCACATTTGTGCCGATATGGAACGAACTATCTGAGGGAGTGAGGGAGTGCTCGGGGGGTATGCCTACGATCCTGCGAGCGACCCGAGCGTGTCGACGAAGCGGAGGCTTTCGTCGAGCGACGTGGCGTTGGTGAAGAAAATCAGCCGCTCGACGCCGATCGCGGCGTAGCGCTCGACCGTCTCGCGCGTCGGCGGAAGGCTCGGCGTCACCGAGAGCTCGATCGGTCCGAGATCGGCGGGACGCTCGCCGCGCTCGACGTAGTGTTGGATGAATTGCACCATTTCCTCGGTTTGCTCGATCGTCATGAGGAAGCCGTACCAGCCGTTGCCGTAGCGGACGGTGCGTCGTGCGGCGCCGCGGCTCTGACCGCCGACGATGATCGGTGGGTGCGGCTTCTGCACCGGCCGCGGCTGCGCGCCGATCCCCTCGAACGAGAAGAAGCGTCCATGGAAGGCCGGCTTGTCCATCGTCCAGAGCGCCTTCAGGACCTGGATCGCCTCGTCGGTGACCTTGCCGCGCTCCGCGAAGGGCGCGCCGAGCGCACGGAACTCCGGCTCGAGATATCCGGCGCCGAGACCGAAGATCAGCCGGCCGCGCGAGACGACGTCGACGGTCGTCAGCTCCTTCGCGAGCACGAGCGGGTTCCGTTGCGGCAGGATGATGATGCCGGTGCCGAGACGGATGCGCTGCGTATGCGCGGCGACGTGCGCGAGCGCGGCGGCCGGGTCGAGGAACGGCAGCCATGGCGGTGCCGGTGACGGCGGCGCCTGCGGATCGGGCAGGACGACGTGCTCACCGGTCCACAGCGACTCGAGGCCGGCCGCTTCCGCGGCACGCGCGATCGCGACCATCGCGTCGGGGTCGGCCGCGACTCCGAAATTGATCCCGAAGAGTGCGATCTTCATGGGCGCGATTCGTACCTGATCCGCACGCCCCGTGAAACGCCGGCGCCGTGGTTTCGAAGCGCGTCCGGCGGCGCTACGATGCGACCGCGACGTCGCGACCATCAGGAGGCCGACCATGTTCCGAATGCTGAGCGAGAAGAAGCTGCGGATTCCGACTGCGGACGAGGCGCTGCCCGGGCGCGCGGATCGGATGCCCGTACCCGAGCGCCACTTCGTGAACGGAAATCCGCTCGAGCCGCCGTTCCCCGCCGGGATGGAGCTCGCGCTCTTCGGCCTCGGATGCTTCTGGGGGGCGGAGCGCAAGTTCTGGGAGATCCCCGGCGTCTACTCGACCTCGGTCGGTTACGCCGGCGGTCCGACGCGGAACCCGTCCTATGAGGAAGTGTGCTCGGGCCGCACCGGCCACACCGAGGCCGTGCGCGTCGTCTTCGACCCGGAGGTCGTCTCGTACGAGGACCTATTGCGCGTGTTCTGGGAGAGCCACGATCCGACGCAGGGCATGCAACAGGGCAACGACGTCGGCACCCAGTATCGCTCGGCGATCTACTACGTCGGCGACGCGCAACGTCGCGCCGCCGAGGCTTCGCGCGACGCGTTCCAGAAGGCGCTCACCAAGGCGCGCCACGGCACGATCACGACCGAGGTCGCGCCCGCGGGCGAGTTCTACTACGCTGAGGGTTACCACCAGCAGTATCTCGCGAAGAATCCGCGCGGCTACTGCGGACTCGGCGGCACCGGCGTCACCTGCCCGATCGGGATCGCGCCGACCGAATGATCGCGCGCGCGGCTCAGCGTTTCGAGTCGCCGCCGATCGCGCCGCGAGCCGGCGCTTGCTTCACCGCCGCGAGCATGGTCGCGTGGAGGCGTCGATGAGCTATCCGATCCTCTGGCACTTCCCGGTGTCGCACTTCGCGGAGAAGGCGCGTTGGGCGCTCGATTGGAAGCGGATTCCGCACGTCCGCCGTGCGCTCGGGGTGGGCTACGTCCCGCGCGCGTTCTGGGCGACCGGGCAGCTGCGGTTGCCGATCCTCTTCCTCGACGGTACCGCGATCGCCGACTCGACGCGCATCATCGCCGCGCTCGAAGGTCTCGCACCGGATCCGCCGCTCTATCCCGCCGACGCCGCTGAGCGCCGTCGAGCGCTCGACCTCGAGGACTATTTCGACGAAGGCCTCGGTCATGCATTGCGCGCGGTCATCATCGGAACGCTCTTCGAGCGCGAGCCGGCGGCGGCGTTCGACGCCCTGTCGACCGGCATGGGGCCTGCCGCGCGTCGGGCGATGGGGCTGATGTCGCCGCTCTTCGCCGGCTTCTACCGCCGCCGTCACGACATCAATGCCGCGACCGTCGAGCGCGGGCGCGTGCGAGTGCAGGAGGCGCTCGACAGAATCGCCGCGGAGCTCGGGCCCTCCCGGTTCCTTGTCGGCGATCGCTTCAGCGTTGCCGATCTCACCGCCGCGGCCTTGTTGTCGCCGATCGTGCGTCCGCCCGAGTTTCCCTATCTGCCGGCGGGTCCGATACCGGAGTCGACCGCGTCGTACCGCGACGAGCTTGCCGCCCATCCGGCGTTCGCGTGGGCCGCGGAGATCTACCGCCATCATCGCGGCGTATCGGCGGAGGTCCCGGTTGCTCCTGCGGACGAGCGCGGCGTCGTGCTCACCCCTCGAGCATCATGACTGCACCGAGCGCCGCCGACGGAGTGTGGTACTTCGCCTACGGCAGCAACATGCACCCCGCGATCTTCTGCGAGCGGCGCGGCATGCGGCCGCGCGTGATGCGGCCGGGGCGTCTTGCCGACTATCGGCTCTGCTTCAACCTCGCGATCGGACCTGGTGAGCGCGGCGTCGGCAACATCGAGCTCGCGGACGGCGAATGCACGTGGGGCGTGCTCTACCTCCTCACCGACGAAGAGCTGACCCGGCTCGACAAGACCGAAGGCGTCGGCTTCGGCGCATACGCGCGGATGGTCCTCGAGGTCGTCGCGGCGGACGGCGAGCGGGTGCTCGCGCACACCTACCATTCGACGAGGACGTGCGAAGGGCGGAAGCCCTCGGCACGGTATCTCGGTCTCCTGCTCGAGGGCGCGCGTCGCCACGGCCTGCCGGCGGAGTACGTCGCGACGCTCGAAGCCTCTGAGCTCGCGATCGACGAGCGCGAAGGCGCCGCGGCGCCACCCACTTCCTGACGAGCGCGACCTCGTCGCAGCATCAGTCGCTGCTGATGCCGCGGATCAGGACGTCGGCCACGACTTTCGCGTGCGCGCGGATCACCTCGGGACGATAGGGGTCGGGACCGCCGAGGCGTGTCGCGAGCGCGTGGGAGGTATACGGTCCCGCGCCGCCGTCGGTGAGAAGAAAGAAGATCGTCCGTGCGTCGACATCGCGACGGACTCTTTCCTCGGACTGCGCACGTGCGAAGAGCGCGCTCCATAGCGGCGTCACGCGCGCGACGTGCCGGTCGAAGATGTAGTCGAGTCGCGGCCCGCCGAGCGCGCCTTCGCGCGCGATGATGAGACCGTTCGCCGGATAGCGCGCCGTCAGCGTGATGAAGAGCACGAAGGCGTCGTGGAGCTGCTGCATGACGTCGCCTTGCGGCGGCGCGTCTTGCAGTGCGCGCGCGACCTCCGTCGTGACGGTCCCGAACGAGTAGTCGATGCACGCGCGCCAGAGCTCGGCCTTCGAGCGGAAGTAGTGGTGGACGAGGTTGTGGCTGACGCCGAGCCGGCGCGTCAGCTCGCGTACCGACATCGCGTCGTAACCGGCGGTGGCGAAGACCTCGAGCGCGGCGTCGAGGATCGCCTCGTGCGCCAGCACCGCTCCTGCCGATGAGCGCGGTCGCCCCGCCCGCCGGGCACGCGGTCGCTTCGGACGCTTGGCGAGCGGCATGAGAGAAACAATTTGACACACGTCTAATTATCTGGCAAGAGCACGGGACCAACTACGCTCGACGGAGGTCAAGGAGTCATGGGTGTTCCCAACGGCGTGCATCATCTCGCCATCGCCACGCGCGACGTGAAGTCGCAGGTCGAGTTCTTCACCGAGGTCTGCGGCATGGAGCTCGTCGCCATGTATTGGATGCACGGGGTCGAGAACACCGTCCACGCGTTCCTGCGCCTCGGCGACAGCTCGTCGGTCGCGCTCGTCCAAGCGCCCGAGATGCAGGCGATCGAGCCCGCGCTCGGTGTGTCGCACCCCGGTTTCACGGCCGGCAACGTCGCGGGCGGCGCCATGCAGCACGTCGCCTTCAACGTCGATTCCGAGGCCGAGCTGCTCGCCATGCGCGACCGCCTGCGCACCCACGGCCACTTCGTCATGGGCCCGATCGACCACGGCATGTGCCGCTCGATCTACTCCACCGCGCCCGAGGGCCTGATGATCGAGTTCGCGACCTCGGCCGCGCCGATCGACGCCGATCAATGGATCGACCCCGAGGTCGTCGCCTACTGCGGCATGAGCGCGGAGGACGTCGCGCGCTATCGGCAGCCCGCGCCGTTCGTCTCGCGGAACGGCACGGTGCCGCAGCCCGACCCGCGCGCCAAACCGAACTTCGTCTTTCCCGAGGAATGGCGCGAGCGCGGCGAGGCGATCTTCCAGATGACCGACGAGCAGATCGCGCAGGCGCTGAGCGTCCCGACGCCGCCGGTTCCGAAGAAGCGCGCCGTCAACGAGTGAGGTAGTCGCGCGACGGATGCGGACCTCAAGGCGCCGCGCCGCTGCGACTACGATGAGCAGCGCGAGCGTGCCGCGCGTTCTCTACGGAGAACTCGCCATAGGCGAGTGGGACGGATCGCGAAGCACATATTCGGCGAGCTGCTTGCCCATCTGGAAGCCGCGCTCGTTGTCTACCGAGAAGTGTATGCCGGACCAGAGGCGGCTGTCTTTCGCCTCGGTCGCCATGGCCCGCCAGGCGTCGGCATTCTGTGGGAAGTAGTGGCTCAAGATGGTGGCGGCCGCGGCAGAGACCGTTGCGTGACCGGAGGTGTAGCTGGGGAAGTTGGGAGTCGGAATGGAGGAGTGAAGTCCAGCGTTCCGC
>JBGPIT010000323.1:0-5787 GCA_041485125.1 Binatia bacterium
ATCAAGATCGCGATCCGGCCCTGATCCTCGCCCGGCCGTGCGCGGCCTCGTCGCTCAACTCGCTTGGCAGCGACGAGCGCTGCACCCGTCGTCGCGGGGAATTCCGATTGACGCCGCTTGCGCGCCCGACGAGGATCGTCGGCAGTGACGCGCGACGACCCGAGAGCCCGCCAACGCGACCGCCGTGAGCGTACACGCTGGAGCTCCGAGGGCGCGAGTCTCCGCCGAGTACGCGCCGCGCGCCTCCACGCGGTCGCACCCGCAATCTTCGCCGCGCTCGCGTTCACCGCCGGCGCGCTCTACGCCGTGCCCGCCGGCGCCGCGGTGAACCAGCCGTTCGGCTCGCACCCGCTCGCGTACGCCGCCGGCTCGATCCTGCCGAGTCACGTCAGCGCCGCGACGCGCGACCAAGCCGTGCGCGACTTCTACGACGCCTGGAAAGGTCGATTCCTCAAGCAAGGCTGCGGCACTGGTCGCTACTACATCGCGACCCACACCCAATCGGGGAACCTCACGGTGTCCGAGGGGATGGGCTACGGCATGCTCGTCACCGCCCTCCTCGCCGGTCACGATCCGAACGCGCAGGCGTACTTCGACGGGCTCTATCTCTACGCACACGATCACCCGACCGCGACGCACGGCCATCTGATGTCGTGGTACCAGAGTACGAGCTGCGCGAACGCGCAGGGGAACGACAGCGCCTCCGACGGCGACCTCGACGTCGCCTTCGCGCTCCTCCTCGCCGACAGGCAATGGGGAAGCTGCGGCGCGATCAACTACTTCGCCGAGGCGCAGCAAGTGATCGCCGACGTCAAAGACGGCGAGCTCGACACCAGCGAGCGTTACGTGCTGCTCGGCGACTGGGTGACGCCGACCGACGCGACCTACTACCCGTCGACGCGCTCGTCGGACTTCATGGTCGATCACTACCGGAGCTATCAAGCCGCCACCGGCGACACCGCGTGGTCGGGGCTCCTCGACCGCACCTACCAGATCGTCGACGCGCTGCAGACCGGCCACAGCCCGTCGACCGGCCTCCTCCCCGATTTTGTGACGCAGCCGCTCGGCACGCCCGCACCCGCGGCGCCCAACTTCCTCGAAGGTCCGAACGACGGCGCGTACGATTACAACGCGTGCCGCGATCCATGGCGGCTCGCGACCGACTACCTGGTGACCGGCGACGCACGCGCGAAGAGCGCCGTGCAACGGATCAACACCTGGATTCGCGGCGCCACGAGCAACGACCCGGCGAGCACCAAGAGCGGCTACCGTCTCGACGGTACGATGAGCCCGGGCGCGAACTACCTCTCGATGGCGTTCGTCGCGCCGCTCGGCGTCGGCGCGATGGTCGACGCGACCAACCAGGCCTGGCTGAACGCGGTGTGGGATCTGGTGGTCGCCACCCCTTCCAGCACCGACGGCTACTACGAGAACACGTTGAAGCTCTTGGCGATGATCGTCATGTCCGGCAACTGGTGGGCTCCGGAGACCGTCGCCGCGCCGAGCTGCGTCGCGCCGACGTTCACGCCCGGCGCGACGCCGACACCGACCACCACTCCGACGCCGACCGTCACACCGACGCCGCTCTGCCCGGCCGCGCCGGACGGCGCCTGCCGCACCGCCGTCGCGCCGCACGCCGGGTCGCTCCTCGTGAAGGACACTTCGCCCGACACGCGCGACCAGTTGGTCTGGCAGTGGCGCAAAGGCGCGAGCACGACCAAGGCCGACTTCGGCGCGACGACGACGTCCACTCGTTACGATCTCTGCATCTACGACGGCACTTCGACGCTGGTCGCGAGCGCCGCGGTGCCGGCGGGCGGCACCTGCGCGGGACGACCCTGCTGGACGGAGAACGGCTCGGGCTTCAAGTACAAGCAGAAGGCCCTGACGCCGAACGGCATCCTGTCGGTCGCCTTGAAGGCGGGTGTCGACGGGCGCGCGAGCGCACAGGTTCAAGGCAAAGGCGATCTCCTCGCGTTGCCGCCGCTACCCGCGGGCGCGCTCCCGCTCACGGTGCAGCTCCGGAGCGGCGCGGGTGTCTGCTTCGGCGCGAGCTTCGGCGGCGCCGTGCAGCGTAACGACGCGAATCTCTTCAAAGCGAAGTCCGACTGACGAGGCTCCGGCGCTGCCGGAGCCACACCGTCACCGCGAGGCCGCGCCGGACTCCCGAGCGATCGACCGCCAACCGTCGCGCGCGTTCGGATGCTGCGGCGCCCAGCCGGTGACCGACTTGAAGAGCTTGTTCGCGACCCGTTGCGACCGCAGCATGAGCGCAGCGGGAGCGCCGACCAAGAGCGGCACCAGCCACGGCGGCACGCGGCGCGGCGGCGGAAATCCGAACGCCTCGGTGATCGCGCCGACGTACTCCGCGAAGCGTAGCGGCTCGTCGTCGCCGACGTTGTAGATGCCGGGCGGGGCCTCGAGCGCCGCGACGACGGCGCGCGCCGCATCCTCGATGTGGATCGACGACAGGAAGCGTTGCGCATCGCCGATCAGCGGCAGGAGACGCCGCCCCGCGAGCCGGATCGTGTCCTGCGTCGACGCGGCGTCGGGTCCGTAGAAGGTCGCGAAGCGCAGCACGATCCCGCGCCCCCCGGCGTCGGTGAGCCGCGCCGTCTCGTGCTCCGCGTCGATGACCGACGTGGCCGGCTCGACCGCGTCGAGCGGCGCGGTCTCGTAGAGCCAGGCCTCGCCGCCGTCGGCGTACGTGAACGTGATCGACTCTTGGACGTAGATGCGGGCCTTGCTCACGAGCGCGGCGTTCACCAGGCGCTCGGATCCCTCGCGGCGGAGGCGGTCGTTCTCCCGCCACGCCCGTCGCCACCGCATCCGCGCGAGCGGCGGGATGCGCGTCGCGAGATGCAGCACCGCCTCGCTCCCTGCGACCGCGCGATGGAGCGCGCGCGAGTCGAAGAGGTCGACGTCGACCGGCTCGGCGCCGAGCGCCCGCAGCAGATCCGCCTTGGCCGCATTGTGGGCGATACCGCGGACCTGATGCCCGGCGACGACCAGATCGCGCACCGTCGGCCGGCCGAGCACACCGGTCGCGCCGGCGACGAAGATCACCATCGGGCTGCGCGATCCGGCAATGAAGGACGGTCCGCTCATCGTGGCGGCGGCTCGCGCAGCGCGGGCACCGTCCGCGCCGGCGAGAGCGGGGGGAGAGGGAGGAGGACGAAGCGGGCGGTGCCGGGCGCCGGCACGCTCACATGTCGCGCCGGCCGTCGAGGGCGCGGCCGAGCGTCACGACGTCGGCATACTCGATGTCGCCACCCATCGGGATGCCGTGCGCGATGCGGGTGACGCGCACGCCGAGCGGCTTGATGAGCCGAGCGAGATAGAGCGCGGTCGCCTCGCCCTCGACGGTGGGATTGGTCGCGAGGATCACCTCGCGAACGCGGTCGCCGCGCAGACGGTCGAGCAGGCCCTTGATCTGGAGATCCTCCGGCCCCACGCCGTCGAGCGGCGAGAGCGCACCCTGCAGCACGTGATAGCGGCCCCGGATCCCTTTCGAGCGTTCGATCGCGATGAGGTCCCCCGGCTCCTCGACGACGCAGATCACGTCCTCGGCGCGCTGCGGATCGGCGCAGATCGGACACGGATCGGTCTCGGTGAGGCCGTTGCAGATCGAGCAGAGACGGGTCTGCTCCTTCACGGCGCGGAGCGCGTCGGCGAGGCCGATCGCGAAGCTGCGATCGGCGCGCAGGACGTGGAAGGCGAGCCGCGCCGCGGTCTTCTCGCCGATGCCAGGCAGCTTCGAGAGCTCCTGGATCAGGCGATTCATCGAGGGTGTGTAGGCCATCGATCGTCGCGGATCAGCCGAGGCCGGGGATCTTCAAGCCGCCGGTCGCCTTGGTCATCTCCTCGGCGACCATCTTCTGCGCGCTCCGGATGCCCTCGTTCACCGCCGCCAGGACGAGGTCTTGCACCAGCTCGACGTCTTCCTTCAGCACCGACGGATCGATCGTGAGCGACAGCAGCTCGTGCTTGCCGTTGACGACGACCTTCACCATGCCGCCACCAGCCGAGGCCTCGACCGTCTGCCGCGCCACCGTGTCCTGCACCTGCGACAGCCGCTCCTGGAGCTGCTGCGCCTGCTTCATGATGTTGCCGAGATCACCGAGACTCATCGGTCTCCTCCGCCGTGCGCCGGCGAGGCCGCACGTCCGTGATTTCACCACCGAGGATCTCGACGGCGGTGCGGATCGTCTCGCTCGCCGTCGCGCGTGCCTTGAGCTCCTGCCGGCGCGCCGCGTCCGCCGCCTGCCGGGTCGCGATCTCCTCCGGCGCGGCTTTCACGACGCTCACCTGGATCCGCTTCGTCATGCCGTAGGCGCGGAGCGCCAGCTCCGACAGCAGGGTCACGTTGTCGCGCTGCGAGAGCGCGCGGTGTGCGAAGTCGCTGGCGACGCCGATGTGCAGGACGTCGGCGCCGTCGTCGACGAGCCGACTACCGCTGAGGCACATCTTGAGGCTCACCTTCGCGTGCGCCGCCGCAAGGAATGCCGGCCAGCCACTCGACTCGCGCACCGTCGACGCGCCGCCGGCGGAGGTGCGCGCGGCGGGGTCGTCTGCCGGCGCCGCTTCACGCATGGTCGCGGGCTCGCCGTCCGCGCGTGGCACGGCCGCCACCGGCGTCGGCGCGCCGCTCGTGGGCGCGCTCGGTAAGGTCGCACGCTCGATGGTGGCGGTCGCGCTTTCGGGTGCCGCCGGCGTGCGCTCGGTGCTCCGGCCCGCTCCGCCCGTCGCCCGGGCTGCGCCCGTGCGGTCGAGGCCTGCCGATCCCGGCGGCTCGCCGCCGCCGCCGAGACGTCGCTCCATCTCCTCGAGCCGCGCGATCAAGGTCGCGACCGGCTCCGCCTCCGGCATCGTCGCCATCTTGAGCAGCGTCATCTCGAGGACGAGCTTCGGCAGCACCGACTTGCGAACCTCCTCGAAGCCGGCCTGGACGATGCGGAAGAGGCGCTGCAGATCGTCGGGCGACCGGAGCGTGGCTTGGCGGAGCGTCTCCTGCACCTCGTTGTCGGGCAGGTCGGTGAGCAGGGTCGGGTCGTTGTAGAGGCTCGCGACCGTGAGGTTGCGGATCTGGCGGACGAGGTCGCGACAGAACTGCGCTACCTCGTAGCCGTAGCGGTAGAGCTCGTCGACGGCGCGCAGGCAGGGCGCGGGATCGCGACGGAGAATCGCCTCCGTGATCTGGTGGAGCACGCGCCGGTCGGCGATGCCGAGCGCGCCGCGCACTTCCGTCTCGCCGATCGACTTGCCGGCGAAGACGATCACCTGATCGAGCAGCGACTGGGCGTCACGCAAGCTGCCGTCGGCCTCGCGCGCGAGCTCGAAGAGCGCGGCGTCGGTCGCCTCGATGTTCTCGTCGGCGACGATCTTCCGGAGGCGCTCGGTCAGGCCGGCGATCGGGATGCGCTTGAACTCGTAGCGCTGGCAGCGCGACACCACCGTTTGCGGGAGCTTCTGCACCTCGGTGGTGGCGAAGATGAACTTGACGTGCGGCGGCGGCTCCTCGAGCGTCTTCAGCAGCGCGTTGAAGGCCGCCGTCGAGAGCATGTGGACCTCGTCGATGATGTAGATCTTGAAGCGCGACGAGGCCGGCCGGTAGCGAACGTTCTCGTTCAAGTCGCGGATGTTGTCGACGCCGGCGTGCTCGGTCAGCGCGGCGGCCAGCGCGCGGTGCGGCATCGGGCGCAGCACCAGCTCCTGGCAGCGCGAGCGCACCGTGGGCAGCAACGCATCGCTGTCGGTCGCCAGCAGGATCAGCAGCACCGAGGCGGG
>JBGPIT010000324.1:0-5785 GCA_041485125.1 Binatia bacterium
AGGTCGAGGTGCAGCCCGGTGGCCGCGTCTACGGGCTCATCGAAGCGCGCGAGCTCGTGGTTCCCGAAGGCGCGATCGTCGAAGCCGACTGCCGCCTCGGCGCCGACCCAGCGCACGCGATCGACGAATCGGCGCGAGGCTAGCGTCTCGTCGCTGGTCGCGGTCTGAGCCACGCGGGAGCGCCGGCAACGCTGGCGCTGGCGCGGGACGGCCGCCCGCGATTACGTCGATTGCAGAACGGAGCACGTTCGCCAGGACATTCCAGAATCAGGCGGCCGTTACGCGCCCGCGCCAGCGCCGCCGGCGCTCCCGCGCGGCGCGCCTCACCTCAGCACGGCCGCCAGAGCGCGCGCTGATCGATCGACGCAACGGCGCGTCGGTGCCGCGTCCGCAGTGCGGAAATCCGCGCGTCGATGACGCGTGTTCTTCGTCGCGATGCGGGCAGTCGCGGCGGTGGGCGAGCCTGTGCCCACCTCGCCCGCCGCCGTACGGTGGCCTCTTGATGACGACGACCCGCCGTCAGCGGCCCGACGTGTCTTCTTCGATGCGCGCCGCTTTACCGGACAGCTCGCGCAGGTAGTACAGCTTCGCGCGGCGGACTTTGCCTTTGGCCGTCACGTCGATACGGTCGATGCGCGGCGAGTGGAGCGGGAAAGTTCGTTCGACGCCGACCCCGTACGACGTCTTGCGCACGGTGAAGGTCTCGCGACTCGCGCCGCCGCTGCGCCGTATGCAGACGCCCTCGAATACCTGGATGCGCTCCTTGTCGCCCTCGACGATGCGGACGTGGACGCGGAGCGTATCGCCGGGCCGGAAGTCGGGCTGCGTCTCTTTCAGCTGCTGGCGTTCGATGCTGTCGATGACGTTCATGTGCGTGCCTCCTCCTCTTCTCGCGCCCCGCAAGCTCGGTCCAGGATGATTGCGGCGGCGGTCCGAACGGAAAGATGATTGAATGTTCCTGCGCCCACGATCGCGGGCAGGCGATGGTCGGCGCGCGCGATCACGTCCTCCGTGAGTCCCCAGCCGGTGCCGAAGACGATCAGCAACGGCCGGTCGCCTTCATGGATCAGCGCGCGCAACGCCGCGTAGCTGAGCGTGGGCTCGGTGGTGCGGGCCGAGGTGACGAGCAGGAGGGGAACCGCTCCCGCATCGTGCTCGACGTCGACGATCGTCCGGTCGAGGTCTTCGGTCAGGCGGACGATCGCCAAGGCGTCCTTCCTGGTGCTGTTGTAGGTCGCGCCGTAGCCGGTGCTCCAATGGTCGATGATGCGGGCGGCGAGCTCGCGCAGCGCCGGCACCGGCGTCACGACGTAGAACGAGCGCACGCCGTAGGTCCGTCCGGCGCGGGCGATGTCGTGGATGTCGATGTTGGTGATGGCGGTCGTCACGACCTGGCGGTTCTTGTCGTAGACCGGGAAATGCAGCAGGGCGAGATAGAGCGGTGCCATTCACGCGCTCCCCCGGGCGGCGCGCTCGAGCAGGTCGGGACGTACGCGCGCGGTGATCTCGCGGGAGGCGTCGTCGCGCCAGCGTGCAATCGCGGCGTGGTCGCCGGAGAGCAGCACCGCGGGGACGTCGTGTCCGCGAAACGACGCCGGTCGCGTGTACTGGGGGTACTCGAGCAGCCCGGACGTGAACGACTCGGCGGCGGCCGACGCGACGTTACCGAGCGCGCCCGGTACCAGCCGGACGACGGCGTCGATCACGGCGAGCGCGGCGATCTCGCCGCCCGAGAGCACGTAGTCGCCGATCGAGAGCTCCTCGTCGACGAAATGGCGGACACGCTCGTCGACGCCTTCGTACCGCCCGCACACCAGCACCAGATCGTCCATTCCGGCGAGGGTGGCGACGCGCTGGTGGTCGAGCAGGCGTCCGCGCGGCGAGAGCAAGATCTTGTGCGCACGCGGTACCGCGGCGGTGATGGCGTCGAGCGCCTCGACGAGCGGCTCGGGCTTCATCACCATGCCGCTGCCGCCGCCATAGGGCGTGTCGTCGGTCGTGCGGTGGCGGTCGTGGGTGTACTCGCGAACGTCGACGAGCGACACCTCGAGGAGCCCGGCGTCGCGGGCGCGCTTGGGGATGCCGGTCGCGAGTGGCGTCGCGAAGAACTCGGGGAAGATGGTGAGGACGTGGACGCGCACGGTCAGTCGAGCAAACCCGGCAGCGGGTCGATGACGATTCGTCCGCCGTCGATGTCGATGGTGCGGATGACGTCGGCGATGACGGGAATGAGGTGCTCGCGCTCGCCGTCGCGGACCACCAGGATCTCGCTGCTGCCGGCGTCGAAGGTCTCGGCGACGCGGCCGAGCGCGCGACCGTCGGAGGTGGTGACGTCGAGGCCCGTGAGGCGATACGCGTAGACCTCGCCCGGCGCGGCGGCCGGGAGCGCGTTCTCGTCGATCGAGACCACCGCTCCGACCAGCAGCTCCGCCTGGTCGATGCTGTCGATGCCGGCGACCTCGAGTAGAATGACGCGTCCGTGCGGCCGTACCGCCGTCAATCGCACCGCCCGCGGCTCGGTGGCCACGGGCGCGTCGGCCTCGGACCCGCGTCGGCGGCGTTGCCGCCGGATCAGGTATGCGGTCGGGGTCGCGGCGAGCGCCGCGTGGCAATCACCGTAGGGATGGAGGCGAAGAAGGCCGCCGACACCATGGGTGCCAACGATCTCGCCGAGCTCGACCAAACGGCTCGGCACCGTGTCTGCGGCTTCTTCGGTCATGACTCTCGTGGCGCGCGGTGGCGCCGCAAACCGTCCGACCCGCGACCTGGGCGCGCGGGATCTGGTGCATGCAGGGGCGACTCAGCGTCATGCGACGGTCGCTACTTGTCCTCGACGATCTCCAAAACCACCTTGCGATTCATGCGCGACGCGGCGGCATTCAGAATGGTGCGGATGGATTTGGCCGTGCGGCCCTGCTTGCCGATGATGCGGCCGAGGTCTTCGCGTGCGACCTTCAGCTCTAGAACTGATGCCGTATCGCCCTGCGTTTCTTTGACTTCGACCGCGTCGGGATTGTTGACGAGGTAGCGGGCCAGATACTGCACCAGTTCCTTCATGACGTCTCCCCCCCAGGCCCCTCACGCGGCGACTCCGGCACGATGCCCGCCTTCTTGATGAGTTGCGCGACAGTCAACGACGGGAGGGCGCCCCGACGAATCCACTCATGGAGTTTTTCAGTTTTGAAGTCAATACGCGGCGGCTCCGGGAGAGGATCATACGTCCCAACCTGATCGATGAATCGCCCGCCACGCGCTGCGCGCTTGTCCGCGATGACGATGCGATAGAACGCCTGCTTCTTTGCGCCCCGGCGGGCGAGTCGAATCACGACACTCATGATGCTCCTTTCGCCGTCGGCGTCAGCCGGACAGCAGCTGACTGAACGGATTCCCACCGAGGCGGCCACCGCCGAGCTTGGTGAGCTTTTTCATCATTTTTTTCGTTTGGGCGTACTGCTTGAGAAAGCGATTCACCTCGGCGACGCTGGTGCCGCTGCCGAGCGCGATCCGCTTGCGACGGCTGCCGTTGATGATCGCGTCGTTCCGGCGCTCTTGCTTGGTCATCGAGTCGACGATCGCCTCGATGCGCTTCAGCTCGCCGTCGGCGACGCCCGGATCCATCTTGGCGCTCAGCTTCCGCATGCCGGGAATCATCCCGAGCAGGTCTGACATCGAGCCGAGCCGCTTCACCATTTGGAGCTGGTCGCGGAAGTCGTCGAGCGTGAACTCGTCCTTGCGGAGCTTCCGCTCGAGCGCTTCCGCCTGCTTCTGGTCGTACGCCTTCCCGACCTTCTCGATCAGCGACAGCACGTCGCCCTTGTCGAGGATGCGCGACGCCATCCGGTCGGGATGGAACGGCTCGAGCGCGTCGAGCTTCTCGCCAACGCCGACGAAGAGGATCGGCGCGCCGGTCATGGCGCGGATCGAAAGGGCCGCGCCGCCGCGCGCGTCGCCCTCGAGCTTGGTGAGCACGACGCCATCGATCGCGAGGCGCGCGTGGAAGCCCTGTGCGACGTTGACGGCGTCCTGACCGGTCATCGCGTCGGCGACGAGCAGCACGTGGCGCGGGGTGACCGCGTCTTTCATGCGCGCGAGCTCGTCCATGAGCGCGTCGTCGATGTGCAGCCGGCCGGCGGTGTCGACGATCACGATGTCGTGACCTTGGGCGCGGGCGGCGGCGAGCGCGTCGCGCGCGATCGCGACCGGATCGGCGTCCGCTCGCGACGGGTGTACGGGCACGCCGAGCTCGCGGCCGAGGGTGGTCAGCTGCTCGATCGCGGCGGGCCGGTAGACGTCCGCGGGGACGAGGTACGGACGGCGTGACCTCTCGTCGCGGAGGTGGCGCGCGAGCTTCGCGGCGGTGGTCGTCTTTCCGGAGCCCTGCAGGCCGACGAGCATGAGCACGACCGGCGGCGCCGCGCTGAGATCGAGCGGCGTGGCGGTCTCCCCCATGATCTGGGTCAGCTCGCTGTGGATGAACTTGAGGAGGTGTTGCTCGGGGGTGAGGCTCTGGAGCACCTCCTGGCCGAGCGCCCGGTCGCGGATGCTCGCGATGAACGATTGCACGACGGGCAGCGCCACGTCGGCCTCGAGGAGGGCCATACGGATCTCCCGCAGCGCCTCCGTCATGAGACGCTCCGTGATCTTCCCGTGGCCGCGCAGGCGTTTGAAGACCTGCTCGAGCTTGTCGCCTAAGCTTTCGAACATACGTTGAGGGGCTCGTGGCTCTCCGTCGCCGACGAAACGGCACAAGGTATAAGAGGATCGCGTGGGTAGTCAACGCGGGACGCTACGGACCGTCGACGCGACTGCTTGGACGGCAACGAGCGGTGCGCGGAAGGGACGCGAGTGGGTGTCGGACGAGACGCCCCTGATCCCGGCCTCGTCGTCCTCGCGAGCGCGGAGCGCGCGCGTCGGGTCAGTGTCCTCGACAGTAACGCGATACGAGACCAAGAAGCTCGTCGATCTCAATGCGAAGCCGATCGAGCGCCCCTTGGCCGTCCTCGGCCGCGGTCACGTGGAAGCCTCCTGCCCGCAACACCGTCTCGAGCGCGTCACGTGAGTCCGCATTGTCCTCGAACAACAAGACCGCATTCGCGTCGCGCATCATCGAAGCGTGGCACCGTGCCACGCCGTAAGCAAAGCACCGAAAAAGACGGAGCCCCTCGTCGCGAACGTCGAGGGGCTCCGTAGAACCGGCGCTCAGCGCGCCGTATTGCGAAGGCGCATGCGCTACATCATGCCGCCCATGCCTCCCATTCCACCCATGCCGCCGCCCGGAGGCGCACCACCTGCGGACTTCTCCTCCGGTTTCTCGGCGACGGTGGCCTCGGTCGTGAGCAGCAGGCCGGCGACCGACGCCGCGTTCAGCAGCGCGGTACGTACGACCTTGGTGGGGTCGATGATGCCGGCCTTCATGAGATCTTCGAACTCCTCGGACGCGGCGTTGAAGCCGAATGCGCCCTTGCCGTTCTTGACCTTGTCGAGGACGATCGAGCCTTCCCAGCCGGCGTTGTTGGCGATCCAGCGGCAGGGCTCCTCGACGGCGCGACGCACGATGTTGACGCCGACCTTTTCCTCGTCATTGGCGGGGGTGAGCTTCTCGAGCGCGGTGGACGCCCGGATGAGGGCGACCCCGCCGCCCGGGACGATGCCTTCCTCGACCGCGGCGCGGGTCGCGTGGAGCGCGTCCTCGACCCGTGCCTTCTTCTCCTTCATCTCGATCTCGGTCGCGGCGCCGACCTTGATCACCGCGACGCCGCCGATCAGCTTGGCGAGCCGCTCCTGC
>JBGPIT010000325.1:0-5744 GCA_041485125.1 Binatia bacterium
CGGCCACAACCTCGACGACGAGGCGGCGCGCCTCCTCGGCAACGTGCTGCATTGGCAGCTGCCGTATCTCGCCAAGCAGCAACCGGTATTGACGCCGAGCCATCCCCGCTTCGTCCGCAAGGTGCGGCCGCTCTACCGCACGAGCGAGTACGAGAGCGCCACCTATGCCTTCCTGCGCGGCCTCGAGTACGTCGTCGAGGAGTGCCCTAACGCGCACGGCGCGACGCAGCTCGTCTACAAGGATCTCCTGAACCGTCTCGAGCTCGCGATGCCGGGAAGCAAGCTCGCGTTCGTCACCGACTTCCTGCGCCGGGCCCATCCGCTCTTCAACGCGGCGCCGGACGGCGGCCTCGGGGAGTGCGAGCGCTGCGGCATGCCGGCCGCCGGCGAGCTCTGTGGCTATTGCCGGCTGGTGTCCGAGGTCGAGCGCCGGCGCGCGGCTGTGGTGGCACATTCCTGACGCATCCGAAGCGTACGTCCCAGCGCCGCCCGATCCGTCGCGGCTCCGCGCCGGCGAGAGCGTCCTCCTGATCGACCGGAAGGCGCGCGAGTATCTCCGCACCCTGCATCCGGGCCGACCCGTCATGGTGCGCGGTGGTCAGATTTCCACGGATGATCTGATCGGCAGCCTCGAGGGCAGCGTCGTGCGCTCGAGCTACGGCGACTACTTCCAGGTCTTCCGTCCTACCTACGCCCAGCTGGTGCCGAACCTGCCGCGCCAAGCGCAGGTGATCTATCCCAAGGACGTCGCGACGATCCTCGTCTGGGGCGACATCCACCCGGGCGCGCGCGTGATCGAGGTCGGCGTCGGTCCGGGCGCGACCAGCATCGCGCTGTTGCGCGCCGTCGGGCGCGACGGGAGCCTGGTATCGTACGAGATTCGCGACGACCACGTCGCGATGGCGCGCCGCACCGTCGAGCGCTTCTACGGCGAGGCGCCGCAATGGACCCTCAAGCTGGCCGACGCGTACGCGGGTCTCGACGAGCGCGAGATCGACCGCATCGTCATCGACGTGCCGGAGCCATGGCGTGTCGTGCCGCATGCGGCCGTGGCATTGCGACCCGGCGGCGTCTTCGTCGGCTTCATCCCGACGGTGTTGCAGATGAAGCAGCTCGTCGACGAGCTCCGCGCCGGCGGCTTCGCCGCGATCGAGATGCTCGAGTCGCTGCAACGCGGATGGCACGTGAAGGATCTGAGCGTTCGGCCGCAGCACCGCATGATCGCGCATAGCGGATTCCTCGTCATCGCGCGCCGGCTCGCGCCGCGCGTCGTGCGCGACACGCCCGCCGACGAATCGTGAGCGTCATCGGAGCGCTCCGAGCGCGCGATCGCGTTGACTTCGTTTCTTGACGTGGTGTACCGTCCGATGAAGAAACGACGAGCGTGAGGCCGCACGCATGACGAAGGAGGATCTCCGCCGCAAGGTCTGGCAAGCGCTCGAGCAGAACGACGTACAGCGCTTCCCCGGCGCGCAAGGTCGTATTCCCAATTTCGTCGGCGCCGAACGCGCCGCCGCCCGCCTCGCCGAGCTCGCCGTCTGGAAGAAGGCGCGCGCGATCAAGATCAATCGCGACGCCCCGCAGCTTCCGGTCCGCCGTCAAGCCCTCGCCGAGGGCAAGGTCATCTACATGGCCGTGCCGCGCCTGCGCACCGAGAAGTGCTTCGTCGAGGTCGATCCCAAGCGCCTCGGCCGGCGCACGGCGTTGGCGGCGAGCATCACGGGCGCGACCAAGTACGGCCGACTGGTGAGCCCGCGCGAGATGCGGACGATCGACCTCATCGTCTGCGGCTCGGTCGGCGTCCGTCGCGACGGCACCCGCGTCGGCAAGGGCGGCGGCTACGCCGACCTCGAGTACGCGTTGCTGCGCGAGGAAGGCAAGATCAAGGAGACCACCCCGGTCGTCACGACGGTCCACCCACTCCAGATCGTGTCCGAGAAAGTCGCGATGCTGGCGCACGACATCCCGCTCGACTTCCTGGTCACGCCGTTCGAGGTCGTCGCGACGCGCCCGGCCTATCCACGTCCGCGCGGGATCTACTGGGACCTGCTCAAAGCCGCCAAGATCGAGGCGATTCCGCCGCTGCGGAAGCGCTTGAAGCAAGGCGGCACCGATCTCCCGTCGCGGCGGGTCTGATCGCGCGCTGTCCTACGCTCGCGGGCGCGCCGCGCACGCGACGCACCCGATCCCCAGCAACAAGACGGCACCGTTGAGCTGGACGGCGCGCCGGTGCAGCAGGTCGAAGCGCGCCTGCGTCTCGGGTGACGGCGGCTCGCTGTGGAGGGCGGTGCGCAATGCTTGCGCCCGCGGCTGGATGACGGCGCCGGCGTAGGCGGCGGCCGCCAGCATCAGCGCGATCAGGATCGTGACCGTACGCCACGGTCGCGACTCGCGCGCGCGCAGCCAGAGCAGCAACGCTGCCGCCAGCGTCAGGACGCCCGCGGCGCTTTGCAAAACATAGTAGCGCGGGAAGATCGCGCCCATGACGCGACCGGCTTCCTCGCGCGGCAGCGCGCCGAAGACGCTCGGCGCGACGATGAACGACAGGAACACGACCGACCCGAGCCAGACCGCGAGCCCGAGCCAGAACACGATGCGCGCGATCGTCACGTGCTATTGAAGATGCGGCCGCTCGACGGAGGCGAGCGGGCGCCTGCCGGCGAAGCCCTCCTCGGCGCGGTGCCAGAACGCGATCTGCTTCTCGCCGTATTGCCAGCACAGCAGCACCGTCTGGCCGTCGATGCGCGCCGGAAAGTCGACGAGGCCGAGATCGATGCCTTTGAATTGGCAGCCGAGGCTCTCGATCTCCTCGACGGCCGACTCGAGGGCACGTGCCGAGGCGGCGAGATCGGGGCGGCTGCGGATGACGTCCGCGGTGGTGAGCGCGCGTCGCGGACTCTCCTCGTCGTCGCCCTGGAGCTCGCTCCGCAGATGCAGCGCGGCGCGTTGCGTACGCTCCATCAACATCTCGAGACGCGGAATCAGCGCGTTCGCCTCGTCGATCGTGAAGTATTTCTCGTCGGCCATCGGCAGAATCCTAACAGTTTCATTTTCGTCGTGTCGAGCACATGTGCGTCGGCGATCAGGGGTTGTCCACCCTACATCCCTGCGTTATCGTCGGCTCGAATCCGTCCTTCGGCGTCGAGGAGTGTGTCATGGCGAGTGGCGAGGAATTCGATCCCGAAAAGTCCGAAGAGGCGGGCGGACAGAAGTTCTACGGCTTCGAAGAAGACGTCAGCGGGATTCAAGTGCCGAGCGAGCTGCCCATTCTGCCGCTGCGCGGCGTCGTCATTTTTCCGTCGGCCATCGCCCCGCTGCTGATCTCGCGCGGCGCCTCCCTCAAGCTCGTGGAGGACGCGCTCGGCGGCGAGCGCATCCTCGGCCTGGTGGCGCAGAAGAACGCCGACGACGAGAGCCCGGGGCCCGACGGCCTCTACTCGCGTGGTACCGCGGGCCGCATCCTCAAGATGCTGAAGTACCCGGACGGCAGCGTCCGCATTCTGGTGCAGGGCCTGCGCCGCATCGAGGTGCTGCGGTACACCGCGAGCGACCCGTACTTCCGCGCCGAGGTCCGCCATCTCACCGACGTGTACGAGCCGTCGAAAGAGATCGAGGCGATCCAGACGCACATGGTGCACCAGTTCGCCAAGTTCGTCTCGATGATCCCGTACCTGCCCGACGAGCTGCAGGTCGTGGTCATGAACATCAAAGACCCCGGCAAGGTCACCGATCTCATTGCATCGAACCTCAACATCTCGCTCGAGGAGAAGCAGGATCTTCTCAATACGCTGGAGCTCAAGGTCCGACTCGAAAAGCTGAGCACGATTTTGAATCGCGAGATCGAGCTGCTCGAGCTCGGTCACAAGATCCAGTCGCAGGTGCAGACGGAGCTCAACAAGAATCAGAAAGAATTCTACCTGCGCCAGCAGATGAAGGCGATTCAAAAGGAGCTCGGCGAAGGCGACTCGCGCACCGCGGAGATCGAGGACCTGCGTCGGAAGATCGCCGAGGCGAACATGCCGGAGGAGGCGCGCAAGGCCGCCGAGAACGAGCTCGACCGGCTGCGCATCATTCCGCCGGAGTCGGCCGAGCACACGGTGGTACGCACCTACCTCGAGTGGCTGGTGAATCTTCCATGGTCGGTGTCGACCGTCGACAATCTCGACATTCCGCACGCGCGCGGCATCCTCGACGAGGATCACTTCGACCTCGAGAAGGTCAAAGACCGCATCCTCGAGTATCTCGCGGTGCGCAAGCTGAAGAAGGACCCGCGCGGGCCGATCCTCTGCTTCGTCGGACCGCCCGGCGTCGGTAAGACCTCCCTCGGACGATCGATCGCGCGCGCGATGGAGCGGAAGTTCTCGCGGCTCTCGCTCGGCGGCGTGCGTGACGAGGCCGAGATCCGCGGTCACCGCCGCACCTACATCGGCTCGCTGCCCGGGCGCATCATTCAGGGACTCCGCAGTGCCGGCTCGAACAACCCGCTCTTCATGCTCGACGAGATCGACAAGCTCGGCGCCGACTTCCGCGGCGATCCCGCCTCGGCGCTGCTCGAGGTGCTCGACCCGGAGCAAAACCACACCGTCCAGGATCACTACCTCGACGTGCCCTTCGACCTGTCGAAGGTGATGTTCGTCACCACCGCGAACTACCTCGATCCGATCCCGCCGGCGCTGCTGGATCGCATGGAGGTCCTCGAGCTCTCCGGCTACATCGAGGAGGAGAAGGTCCAGATCTCCTGGCGCCACCTGATTCCCAAGCAGATCCGGGAGAACGGCCTCACCGACGAGCACATCGAGTTCACCGAGGAAGGCATCCTCAAGATCATCCGCAGCTACACGCGCGAGGCCGGCTTGCGGAATCTCGAGCGCGAGATCGGCCGCGTCTGTCGCAAGGTCGCGCGGGCCGTCACCGAGGGGCAGACCGGGCGCGTGACGATCACGACGGAGAAGGTCCGCGAGTTCCTCGGCCCCGAGCGCTTCTTCTCGGAGATCGCCGAGCGCACCGGCGAGCCCGGGGTCGCCACCGGCCTCGCGTACACGCCGAACGGCGGCGACATTCTCTTCATCGAGTCGACGAAGATGGCCGGCAAGAAGGGCCTCACCCTCACCGGCCAGCTCGGCGACGTCATGAAGGAGTCGGCGCAGGCGGCGCTCAGCTGGGTGCGCGCGCACGCCGAGCGCCTCGGCATCGCGCCGGACTTCTTCGAGAACGTCGACATCCACATCCACGTGCCCGCGGGCGCCATCCCGAAGGACGGCCCGTCCGCCGGCGTCACCATCGCCACCTCGATCGCGTCGCTGCTCACCGGCCGGCCGGTGCGCTACAACCTCGCCCTCACCGGCGAGATCACCTTGCGCGGCAAGGTGATGCCCGTCGGCGGCATCAAGGAAAAGGTGCTCGCCGCCAAGCGCGCCGGCATCGAGACGGTGATCCTCCCGCGTCTCAACGAGAAGGATCTCGAGGACGTGCCGGAGAAGGTGCGCCAAGAGATGGCGTTCGAGTTCGTCGATACGATCGATCAGGTGCTCCAGCTCGCGCTCGAGCCGGCGCCGGCTCGCGTCGAGGAAGAGCGCATTCCGCGGGCGGCGCGGCTCTGACCTCCCCTCGCTGAGAGATCCTACCGTCGCATAGTCGTTGCCGTCGCGATCGAGGCGTGGGGGGGGGCGCCCCGGGCGGGCCCGTAAGGACGGCACGCGGCCCGCCCCACCACCCCCCCCCACGGCCCCCACCCCCCACGCAAC
>JBGPIT010000326.1:0-5730 GCA_041485125.1 Binatia bacterium
CAGCCTCGGCGAGTTCGAGCGCGTCTATGGCGACGGCCAGCAGCTCGTGTTCGAAGGCGGCGTCCAGCTGCACAACTACCTGTGGCACGCGGTGCGCGCGTTCTTCGAGGAGGGCGGCAAGCGGCTCTACGTCGCGCGCGTGTTCCTCGAGGGGACCGGCGACGGGAAAGCCGCATGGTCGGCCGGTGTCACCGCTGCGAACCCCTTGCTGATCAAAGCACGCTTCCCCGGCTTTGCCGGGAATCGACGCGTCAACTTCAAGCTCGTCATCGGGCAAAACGTCCTCGCCGACGAGAACGGCACGGCGGTGGTGAAGGGGCTGCAGAACGACGACATCGTGTGGATCGGCCAGGCGAGTACGGGCAGTCCGCCCGACCACTACGACGGCGAGTACTATCGCGCGCAGTCGCATTTCGACCTCGCGACGCGGGCGACGACGTGGAGCTTTCGGTCGAGAGCCGGCACCTCGCTCACGCTCGATGGGTCGACGTCACCGATCGGCCTGAGCCCGGGTTCCGACCAGGTGCGTGTCGTCAAGCTCACCGTCACGGTGTTCCCGAGCGATCCAACCAATCCGCGCACGGTGCCCGAGGTATGGGAAAACCTGGCGCTCCACCCGACCCACCAGCTCTTCGGCACGCCCGACGCGGTGACGGCCTTCTTCGCCGACGACCCGGACGTGCTGCCCAATCGAGCGCTCGGCCGGGTCCTGCCGATCACGATCAAGCTCAGCCCCGACGGGGACGGCCTCGCGATCCTCGCCGCGCTCGCGGCCGCCTCGAATGGCTCGGTCGGTGCGACGCAGTGGAGCGGCGCCGACGGCTTCGCGGCGTCGTTCGACATCCAGCTCGACGGCGGCAACGACGGCGCGCGCCCGACCGCCACCGAGTACGAAGGAAGCGCCGACGAGACGACGACCAAGAAGTCCGGCTTGAAGGCGCTCGAGGACATCGAGGACATCTCGATCGTCGCGGCGCCCGGCTCGACGTTCGGAGGCGGCGTCGACGGCGTCGCGATCATGGGGCTCCTGATCGCGCACGCCACCCGCATGCGCTACCGGATCGCCGTCCTCGACAGCGTCAACGGGCAGGCCGTCGCCGACGTGCGCGACCTCCGCGCCAAGCTCGACTCGACGTACGCCGCGCTCTACTACCCGTGGGTGCGCGTGCTTGATCCGATCACGCGCAAGGAGATCTACCTGCCGCCGAGTGGTTTCGTCGCCGGCATCTACGCGCGCAACGACGTCAACCGCGCCGTCTACAAGGCGCCCGCGAACGAGGTCGTGAACCTCGCGCTCGGGTTCGAGACGTTGCTCAACAAGGCGCAGCAAGAGGTGCTCAACCCGGAAGGCATCAACTGCTTCCGCTTCTTCGAGGGGCGCGGCTTCCGGCTGTGGGGCGCGCGCACCATCAGCTCGGACCCGGAATGGAAGTACGTGAACCTGCGGCGCTACTTCGCGTACCTCGAGCGCTCCATCGACAAGGGGACGCAGTGGGCCGTGTTCGAGCCGAACGGCGAGGCGTTGTGGGCGAACGTGCGCCGCACCATCGACGACTTCCTGCTGAACGAATGGATGAGCGGCGCGCTGCTCGGCGACAAGCCCGAGAAAGCCTACTTCGTGCGCTGCGACCGCTCGACGATGACGCAAAACGATCTCGACAACGGCCGCCTGATTTGCCTGATCGGGGTCGCGCCATTGCGCCCGGCGGAGTTCGTCATCTTCCGCATCGGCCAATGGACGGCGGATCGCAAGGTCTAGGAGGATCTCATGGCTGTCCAGCGCGAACGTCCCTACGTCCAGTTCAACTTCCTCGTCGATCTCGGCACCGGCAACACCGACGGGCCGGACGCCGGCTTTCAGGAGATCAGCGGCATCGGCATGGAGGTCACCGTCGCCGAGTACCGCAACGGCAACGAGAAGGAGAACGCGGTCCGCAAGATCACCGGCCTGAACAAGGCGACCGACGTGACCATGAAGCGCGGCGTGATCGGCTCGCTCAGCCTCTATCAGTGGCTGAACCAGATCCGGAACGGCGATCAGGCCGCGCTGCGGAACATCGTGATCCAGCTGCAGAACGAGGATCATACCGCGGTGGTGCAGACGTGGAAGCTGCTGCGCGCGCGCATCACCAAGCACACCAGCGGTCCGCTCAACGCCAAGGGCACCGACGTCGCGATGGAGGAGCTGGTCGTCGCGTACGAACGGCTGGAGATGGAGTGACCTGAGCGCCGCCGCCTCCGGTCGCATCGCCGCCATGGCCACACGCGTGAGTCGCCGCCTTCCCGGGTTTCGCTTCGAGACCCAGCCGCCGGACGTGTCCGAGCCGCTGCCGCGCATGGACGTGGCGGCGTTCGTCGGGTTCGCCGCCTCCGGCCCGCTGCACACGCCGGTGGCCGTCGACGACGTGACCCGCTTCGCCGCGATCTTCGGCAGCGACGCGCTGCTCGCGTGGGACCCCGAACGTGGCGAGGAGGTCCGCGCCCATCTCGCGCCGGCGGTGCGGAGCTTCTTCGAGAACGGCGGGCGTCGCGCCTGGATCGTTCGCGTTGCCGCCGACACGGCGCGCACGAACGACTTCCCCGTTCCCGGACTCGCGGCGGTCGACTTCGACGTCGACGGCAACGTGCGCAGCATCGCGCCCGCCCTCGCACGGGCACGCTCGGCGGGGAGCTGGTCGGACGCGCTGGAGATCGGCGCGGGCTTGCTGACCCGGCCCTGCACGGTCACGCTGGGCCCGGGCGCGACCACCGTCGACGTGCGCGCCGAGACCGCCGGCGAGGTGGCCTCCGGTGATCTCCTGCGCGTCACCTTCGGCGCGGACGTGGCCACCGCAACGCACGTCATGATGCTGGCGGTCGCCTAGTCTTCGCCGATCCTGATGGGCTCGCCGCCGGAGCGGGGCCTGCGCGTGAGCGGCAGCCGCGTGGTCTGGCTCGACGCGGCGCCGTTGGGCTCGTGGCCTGCGGCGCCGGCCGACGTGTCGGCGCGCGTCTACACGCGGGCGCGGCCGGACGTGGTCGGTGCCGACCGGCGATCGGTCGCGGACGTCGAGAGCGCTCCGCTGCCGGCCCGACTCGGACGTGCAAGCGGCTCGGACCGCCGCGGCGTCCTCGACCTCGCGCTCGGCGCGGCGGGCATCGCCCTCGCCGATGCTCCCGCGCCCGGCGCGCTCGTCCGCATCGACGCCGCCGCGGCGATGTGGATGACGGTCGATACCGTCGCCGTCGTCGAAGGCAGCGACGGCGAGGCGTCCGGCGCGATCGTGCGCCTGGAGGGTCCACTCGTCGCGCTCCTCCCGAACGCACCTGCCACGGCGCCGCTGCGAGTCGCCGCTGCCGACGTCCTCACCTTCGAGCTGAAGGTGCGACAGGGCACCGACTACTCGATCCGCCTCACCGATCTCGGCCTGTCTCCCGACCACGCCCGCTACTGGGCGAGCCTCCCGACGGACGAGGAGCTGTACGGCGGCGGCGCGAGCCGGCTTGGTGCCGGGCGCGCGGAGCTCGCGTTCGACAACGAGCTCGTCGAGCTCTGGCGCGCGGCCCCCGATCACCGTTTTCCGCTCGCGGCCGGGAGCGCGCGCGACGCGATCTACGTCCCGCTGGGGATGGCGTTCGCGACCGATCGCTTTCTCGGCCGCGTCGGCCAGCCGGGCACCGCGCTCGAGCGCGACGGTCTCGCGAGCTTCGACGCCGACCTGTTTCTCGACCCCGATCTGCACCCCGACGACGTCGGAACGGCGACGCTCATGACGCAAGCGGATTTCTTGCGCTACACGAGCCCGTCGCCGCGGCGCTTGCGCGGCATCCACGCGGCGCTCGGCGGCGCCGACTCGGCGATCGGCGAGGAGGCGACGCTCATCGCGGTTCCCGACGCCGTCCATCGCCCGTGGCTGCCGGCCGATGACGACGCGCTGGTCTCGGCCGGTGTCTCGTCGCCGCCGCAACGGCCGCGCTGGTGGCACTTCCTCGGCTGCGAGCCGCCGCCCGCTATCCCGTTCGTGAGCCAGCCCGCGTGGGGCAATTTCCTCGCCTGTGACATCGCGGTCGTGCCGGCGCCCGAGCTCTTCACGAGCACGCCGTCCGATCGCAGCGGCACCTTCACGTTGTACTGGTCGCTTCCGCTCTCTCCGCCGCCGGCCGCGCAGTACGTCCTCGAGGAGTCGGTGCACCCGGACTTCTCCGATGCGCAACGGGTGTACGCCGGCGACGCCGACCGTCTGGTCGTTCGCGATCGCGCCCCCGGCGACTACTACTACCGGGTTCGCGCCGAGATCGGCGGTGAGACCAGTGATTGGTCGGCCCCGGCCGCCGTGCGTGTGGGCGCCGGCGAGCGCTACGCCCTGGTCCCGCCGGCGCAGTACTCGGCGCCCGCGCTCCTCACGGTCCAGCGGGCCGTGCTCGCGATGTGTGCGGCGCGCGGCGACTTGCTCGGCGTGCTCGCGCTCCCCGAGCACTATCGTGAGGACGACGCGATCGAGCACGTCCGCGTCCTCAAGGCCGCGCAGTCGAGGATCGAGCAGCACGACTTCAGCTACGGCGCGCTCTACCATCCCTGGCTCGTCGGGCTCGACGAGCGCCGTCGCGGCGATCTCCGCCGGGTGCCGCCGGACGGCGCCGCGTGCGGCGTCCTCGCGACGCGCGCGCTGGCGCGGGGGGCATGGATCGCGCCCGCGAACCACCCGCTGCGCGGCGTAGTCGCGCTGACGCCGCCGCTCGCGCCCGAGCGCTGGGGGGCGCTGCAGGACGCACAGATCAACGTCGTGCGCCAGGAGGCGCGCGGCTTCCTCGTGCTCAGCGCCGACACGCTCAGCGTCGAGGACGACACCGACGTGCGCCCGATCAACGTCCGCCGGCTGCTCATGCTGCTGCGGCGCTCGGCGCTGCGGCTCGGGCCGCGCTACGTCTTCGAGCCCAACGGCGACGCCTTGCGACGCCTCGTGCAGCGCGGCTTCGAGGCGATGTTGAGCGGCATGTTCGTGCGCGGCGCGTTCGCCGGCGCGACCCCGGCGACCGCGTTCCAGGTCGTGACCAGCACCGCGCTCAACTCGGCGGAGAGCGTCGACGCCGGCCGCTTCATCGTCGAGCTGCGCGTCGCGCCCTCGCTGCCGATGACGTTCGTCACGGTGCGCCTGGTGCAGGCCGGCGACCGCGGTTTTCTCGCGGAGGCCCGCTAGACGATGGCCAATCCCGCGCACGAGACCGTCGTGTATCCCTTCACCGCGTTCAACTTCGCGGTCGAGATCAACGTCGGCGACGACGCGTCGACGCTCTGCAGCGCGTCGTTCTCGGAGTGCGACGGCCTCGAGCTCACGATGGAGGTGAAGACCATCCGCGAGGGCGGCAACAACGGGCAGCAGATCCGCCTCACCGGGCCGCGCAGCTACGGCTCGGTCACGCTGAAGCGCGGCATGACCGCGAACTTCGATCTGTGGGAGTGGTGCAACAAGACGCTCGTCGACGCCAGCCTGCGCGCGACCGCCGAGGTCGTCGTCTTCGCCGCCGACGGGCAGACCGAGCGCGCGCGGTTCGTGCTCGGCCGCTGCCTTCCGGTGAAGCTCAAGGCGCCGGCGCTGAACGCCAAGGACGGCGCCGTCGCGATCGAGGAGCTGCAGCTCGCCTACGAATCGATGACGCTGCGGCAGCCAGAGCCATGACCGACCACGTCGCACTCGTCAAAGCCGAGCTGCGCGAGCTCAAGCCGAGCGGCGAGGAGGTTCCGGACAGCCG
>JBGPIT010000327.1:0-5724 GCA_041485125.1 Binatia bacterium
GCGGCTCGTGCGGCGCGGCCGCGAGGGGGCGACGGGGGTCATCGTTTGCGGGCGTCATGTCGTCACCATCATCGCGGGTGTCGATACCCGGCGGCAAGGGCATATCCTGTGCACGCTACGTTCGTCGTTGGTCGGGTATTGATAGGCCGCACTATCGGCTGCGATCAGCGTCCCGGAGCCTCGCAGGCGGAGCCTATCAACGGTCCAGCCATGATGGTCGTCGGTTCTCACCAACATCGCGACGAGCGGCCCGGTCGACGATGATCTCACTCACCGAACCCGTCCATGCGATGGGGACTACGCGATCACCGCGAGAGTAGCGCACTGAAGACATCGGGGTCAGCTCGTCGCGACCGGCAGAACGACGCGAAAGCGTGCACCGCGACAATCGTGACGATTCTCCGCGGCGATCGTACCGCCGTGTGCTCCGGTGATCGTGTGTGCGATGAAGAGCCCGAGGCCGGTCGAGTCGGAGCGACTCGCGGCGCCGGTGTAGCGCTCGAAGATTCGAGACTCCTGGCCGGGCGAGATCCCTTCGCCGGTGTCCTCGACGACGATCTCGATCTGATCTCGCCCTGACGGACGTGCGGCGACCCGCACCGTTCCTCCGGGCGGCGTGTGCTTGATGGCGTTGCCGAGCAGATTGGCGAAGACCCGGTCGAGCGCCGCCCCGTCCCCGTCGACCGCCGGAAGGTCGCTGTCGCTGTCGAGCACCAGGCTGAGGCCCCTGTGCGCGGCGTAAGGACGGTGATCGGCGACGGCGCGGCGAAGCAGGTCGGTGATGTCGGTCAGGCGTCGCTTGAGGACGAAGCGGTCGGCCTCGATTTTGGAGGCGTCGAGAAAGTTCATCGCGAGCGTGACGGCGTTGTGGACAGCACGCTGCACGTCGGCGAGCAACGCGTCTCGTTGTTCGACGGTCATCTCCCACTCCTCGCGCAGCATCTGTACGAAGCCGTCGATCGCGGCGAGCGGGTTCCGGATGTCGTGCGTCAACATGGCGACGAAGTCGGAGCGCGCTCGCACCAGCTCCTCTTTGGCGCGCCGACCCTCGAAATCCGCGAGCCGACTCTTTGCGAGCTCGCGTGCGCCTACCGTGGCGATCACCACGCTGCTCACGGTCGCGACCAGAACGGGGAAATTCTGCGCCACCGGGAAGTCGAGCGTGAACAACACCTGCCATGCCGTTGCGATCACGCCGAGCGCCAGCATCTTCGGCACGTCGAGAGGGAGGAGCAGGCCAGCAGCGAGAATGCACAACACCATCCCCGTACCCTGAATCGCGTATTGGGGGTCCCGAGCGCCCTCGAAGAGGGGCATGATCGACGCGGTGATCGCCATCAGGAGCGTGAGTGCTCCGCACCCGATCCATGCCGACCACCGGACGGCGTTGCGGGCTCGGGTGGCGGCCAGCAACGGCATGAGAAGGGCGATCCCGGTGAGTCGCAATGCGACCGCCTCGGGATACCGGGCGGGTGCGATCCGCCACCAATCGACCCCGACGAAGGCGAGATGAATGGACCATCCGAGGTGGATGGCCACGCGCGCCCGCCGGAGCATCAGCTCGCGCGTCTCGCGGATGAACTCCTCGGGCAAAGCCCGGCCCGCGACGCTCGACCAACCCCTCAGGTGAGATCCCCTTTGGCCAGAAGGATACCTCCGAACCAGGCGATCCCGAACCCACAATCGTCACCTCCATCGAGGTGCGACGAGGCGCTTCGGGCACCCCGCGCGAGAGGGTCGCGCGCAGCTTGTCGGTCATGGTCGCGCACATCGCCGTTGGCTCGGACGACGTCACCGGCGTCGATCTGCTCCTCAGCCCGCGATAGCGACGTTGTGGTCACTCTCGTCTGGTGCCGGCACGAGGTTGTTCACGTCCTTCGCGGCGTTTCTGTCAACGTAACAGCCGTTCTCGGACGTTCATCCTTCTATGCTCTTCCAAGCACAGGGCACACGATCGGGCCATCGGCGTCAGTGGCGAGACACCGCAAGAGGACGAGGACATCGCCAAGATCGGCGCCGCCGCGCTGCGATAGCGGTCGTCTAGCCTGCGAAAGGCTCATCGAAACCGCCAGGACTCCTCGCGGCGCTCAGCTTATGCATGGTGTCCTTGACGGATAACTTACGAGGGCACTCTACGCCGCGCCGCACCGCCGCCGACTGCTGCAACTCGCGTTGAGGCATTGCCGGGCGCTTCAGACCCAGCATATGTGGAACGGGAGGAGCCGCGATCACGCCCGCCGAAAACCTGCATGATGCCGAGACCGAGTCGTCGTGGATGCGAGGTCTCGATGAGCATGCGGCGAAGGTCGGAGGATGGTCGGCCAACGACTCGCGGACGGCGACCCGCGCGTCCCCCGCCTCGGCGAGCGGCCCGCGATGGCGGCGGATCGCGAGCGAGCAAGCGCTGTCGTATCTCGCGAGCGGGGCCATTGTCGCGGTGTCGGCGATCATCGCCTGGGCCGTGCTGGCGATGGCGTCCCTGCCGCACGTCTCGATCATTTTCCTGTGCGCCGTGCTCGCGAGCGGCGTGCGCTGGGGGCGCGGCCCCGCCCTCTTCGCGGCGATATTGAGCGTTGGAGCGGCGAGCTACTTCTTCTATGCGCCGATCTACAGCTTCGCCGTCGCCAGTCCACAGGACCTGCTCGATCTTCTGATCTTCTCGATCGCGGCAGTGCTCACCAGCGCACTGGCCGAGGAGGTTCGGCGACGTCGCATCGCCGCCGAGCGCCACGACGCGATGACGGCCAAGCTCTACGCCTTCAGCCGTCAACTGGCCGGTATCGCCGATGCCGACGAGCTGCTCGGAACGATCGTGGAATCGGTCTCGGGCGTCCTAGGCGTGGATGCGGTGCTGATCGTGTCGAAAGACGGGCGCGTCGTCGCTCGCGCGCGCGACGGCACGGTGGCTGCGCCGCCCGCGGTCGTGCTCGCGACGACTGTCATGCTGCGGCACGCCGCGGGTGATCGGCACGAGCACGCCGTGCACGAGCCCGTTGGGTGGCGTTTCAAGACCTTGCGACGCGGCGGGCGCAACGTCGGCGTGCTCGCTGTCCCGGACCGCGAGGGCGACGGCGACGCGGGCGCGCGGGAGCTCCTCGAGGCGCTCGTCGACCAGGCCGCGGTCGCGATCGAGCGCGCGCAGCTCGCCGCCGCGATCGAGGATGCGCGCGTCAATGCGAAGACCGAGGAGCTCCGGGAGGCGCTGCTGAACTCGGTCTCCCACGATTTGCGGACCCCCTTGGCCGCGATCATCGGGTCGGCCACATCGCTTCAGACCTTCGGCACACTGGACGACAAGGAGGCAACGGCCGAGCTGGTCGCTACCATCCGAGAGGAAGGCGAACGGTTGCACGCCTTGATCGGTAACATCCTCGACCTGAGTCGCATCCGTGCGGGCGAGATCCATCCCCGTCTCGAGATGGTCGAGCTCGCCGATATCGTGAACGCGGCCCTGCGGAGAGCCGAGCGCGCCCTCCACTGTCACGACGTCACGGTCCATCTCCCCGACGATCTCCCGATGCTGCAGCTCGATCTGTTCCTCATGGAGCAGGCGCTGGTGAACGTCCTGGAGAACGCCGCCAAGTACTCGCCGAGGAAGAGCCTGATCGAGGTCACGGCGCGGCTCGTCGGCACGGAGGTCGTGCTCGAGGTCCGTGATCACGGCGTCGGCATCGTCGCCGACGACCTGCCGAATGTCTTCAACCAGTTCTACCGGGCCGAGATGCGCGATGCGAAGCCGTCGGGGACCGGTCTCGGCCTCTCCATCTGTCGGGCGTTCGTCGAGGCCAACCATGGCTGCATCGTGGCCGTCAGCGACGGTGCCGGCGAGGGCGCGACTTTCCGCGTGACCTTGCCGCTGGCCGAGGATGCGCACCAGCTCAGGCTGCGCGATGAGTGACCTGCGCGATACAATTCTCGTCGTCGACGACGAGCCGCAGATCCGGCGCTTCCTGCGTACCAGTCTCACGGTCCACGGGTACGACGTCGTCGAGGCGTCCACGGGTCACGAAGCCTTGCGCTACGTGACGAGCGGTCACGTCGATCTCGTGGTGCTCGATCTCGGCTTGCCCGACGTCGATGGGCTCGAGATCCTGCAAACCATTCGCGGATGGTCGCGCGTGCCGGTCTTCGTGCTGTCGGTCCGCAACCGCGAGGCGGAAAAGGTCAGCGCTCTCGAGGGTGGCGCCGACGACTACATTACCAAGCCTTTCGGTATGGCAGAGTTCGTTGCCCGCGTACGAGGGACCCTCGGGCGCCGCCGACTCGAGGAGACGCCGTTGCCGGTGTTCGTGGTCGGCAGCCTCGAGGTCGACCTGGCGCGACGAATCGTGCGCCAAAACGGCACGGAGGTTCGCCTCTCCCCGAAGCAGTATCGCCTCCTTCAGGTACTCGTGACGAATGCCGGCAAGGTGGTGACGCACCAGCAGCTCCTCCGAGAGGTGTGGGGCAAAGCCCACACCGAGGACGTCCACTACCTCCGGATCTTCGTGCGCAAGCTCCGTACCCGACTCGAGGTCGACTCGACACGACCGCGCTACATCCAAACGGAGCTCGGCGTCGGCTACCGCCTGCGCTCGCCGGATCAGTTCGACCCCCCATAGCACTCCCGCGTTTACGCGGAATTTACGTCCTCGACCCCGCTTGTGCATGGAACGGTAACCACGTGCCGGCGGAAAATGATCCCATCGGTGTGTCTCGCGCGCGGCTCGACGCCGACGCCGGCGCCGGACGCCGCTCGATTCTGGAAAGGGGACAGGAAGATGGACGGAAGCTCGTTAGTCGATCCCAAATGGTTCTACGTCGCGTTCGCCGCGATCCTGGTGGTGGTCGGAGGCTTGATGTGGTGGGCGGGCCTGCTGAAGAAAAAATAGGCTCGGCGAGCCGGCGCTTGACGATGCCCTACGTCGGACCGACCATCCACGACACGCCGGAGCGGCGGCTGCTGCTGGCCGTGCTCCTGAACGGGATGCTGCACCTTCGGCGTGGTCGCAACGATCCGACGGCGCTCGAGGCCGCGCGTTGGATTCGCGGCGAGCTCGACGGCGCCGATACGCCGTGCTCCTTCGCCTCGGTGTGCGAGGCGCTTGATCTGAACCCCGGGTACCTCGCGCGACGGCTGCTCTCCGGCGAGCATGGCGGCGGCGCCGTACTGAAGATGCCGCGGAGGCAGGTTCGTACCCGATACGCGCGTGGAAAGCGCGAACCGTACCGCGCTTGTCGGGATGCGTGCGCAGGTTGATGGGCCGCACTATCGGCCTTTGGGTTGACGAGGTCGCTTCACAGGTTGCGGTCGCCGTCGCCGGCGCCGCGTCGTCACACTGACGGCGTCGAACGCGGTCAGGGCGGCGTCACGTCGCCGAGGTCGAGGAGCTCGCGCCACCGCGGCGTCTGGTTCTGGAGCAGCTGATCGACGCGGCATTCGTGGAGGCGCGTCGCTGGGCGCGCCGCAGCTCTTGGCAGTAGCGGCGGCGAGCTTCGCTTCGACGCCCTTGCCGGGCGCGGTGAGCTTGGCGAGCACCTTCCCGCATTTCGCGCGTGCTTTCGGCAGGCATTTCGGATCGGCCGGCTTCTGCTGGACGCAGGCGGCAACGGCGGCCTTCACCACGCAGGCGTCATCGCGCGGCGGGTAGGCGATCCGCGCATGAGTGCCGTCGGCGTTCCGTCGGCTCCAGGCTTCAACCAGTATGGGCCGCCGCCGGCGGCGATCGGCCACTACGAGCTTCC
>JBGPIT010000328.1:0-5719 GCA_041485125.1 Binatia bacterium
GAGGTCGACGCCCTCGAGGAGCAGCTCTTGATAGCGCCGGCGCGCGAGCAGCACGTCGACCTGCGACATGCCGCCCTGCTCGACGGCGCCTTGCATCGATGTGCGAAGCTTGTCGGCGCGCGCGAGCGCCTCCGCGATCCGCGCGATGCGCTCGCCGACGATCGCCCGCCGGCGGACCGCCGACTCGAGCACCAGGCGTCCCGACGCGACCAACGCCTCGCGGGCGCGCCGGGCGCGCAGCATCGCCGCCTCCGCGGCCTCGCGATCGGCCTGGCCCTGGTCCAGCACCGGCAGCGGTAGCTGTACGCCGAGGCCGAGGCTCTGGCGCTGGTTCCCGGAGGCCACGAAGGTGTCGTAGGTGTAGCCGAGACGGACGGTCACGTCGGGAATGCTCTTGCGCTTGGCGAGCGTGCTCTGCTCGTTTGCCGCGCGCAGCGCCGCGGCGAGCGAGGCCACGTCGGGGCGGCGCTCCTCGACGTCGGGTGACCACGCGCTCGGCAAGCTCGCGTTGGCGTGGCCATGCAAGAAGGCGCGGGCGTCGGCGCCGGAGGCGAACGGCGGGCAGGGCGCCGCGAGCAGCTCGGCGCAGTCGGCGCGTGCGGCCTCGACCTCGGTACGCGCCTTGTCGCGGGCGCCCTCGAGCCGGGCGTGCTCGGTCTCTGCGCGCTCGACGTGCATCGGCGCGATCTCCCCTTTCTCGGCGCGGGCGCGGCTGAGCGCGAGCAGGCGCGTGCTCTCGCCGACCTGCTCGGCGAGGACGCTCTCGCGTACTTGGCTCGTCGCGATCCGTCCGACCGTGCGCAAGACCTCGAAGAACCGGTCGGCGAAGACCGCGGTGGCGTGGGCATGCGCCGCCTCGAGCTCCGCCGCGGCGGCCGCCTGCCGCGGGCCGCGCTTGGCGAGCTCGAGGAGCTCCGAAAGGCCGACCGTATAGTTCGGCACGTTGCCGAGCGGATCACGCAGAGCCGACGGATTGGTGCTGCCGACGGGGATCGTGTTCCAGCCCGCGTCGAGGGTCGGGTTCGGATAGAGCCGCGCGCGCGTGACCTCGCTGCCCGCCACCATGGTGTCCTTGCGCGCGTCGATCACGTTTTGCGCGTGCTCCCAGATGAGCGCCGCCAGACCCGACTCGTCCGCGTAGTCGACGTCGGCGCACGCTGTCGATACGGGGAAAAGAATGACGTTCAGCAAAAGCAAGATCATCAACATTCGGGCCTTCCACAGGTACAAGCAGGCAGATGGCAAGAAAAGTATGGTGCGTGCGTCGGCGCGTATTTCGATGCGCTCTGCCTGGCGTCGCCGTGTCAAAGTGCCCCAACGTTCATCGATCGATCGTCGCGACGAGTGTCATTCGACGCCGGTGGACAGTCGAGATTCGGCGGCTTGCGACTCCGCGGGCCCCCCGCTAGCTTCGAACGTGGCGCTACGACACAGCGAGACGCGGGGCAACGAATGGATCAAGAGGATGCGCATCGGCATACCGTCCTTCTCGTCGAGGACGATCCCGACGTCCGCGAGGCGACCGCGACCTTCCTCGAATGCTCGGGCTTCGACGTCGCGGTAGCCGGCGACGGCCGTGACGCCCTCGGCTCGCTGGAGGGCGGGCTCCGCCCATGCCTGATCCTGCTCGACCTCATGATGCCGCGACTCTCGGGCTTCGAGTTCCGCCGCATCCAGCTCGCCGACCCGAAGATCGCGGCGATCCCGGTGGTGGTGTTGTCGGCAGCGGGGGACCTGGCGCGCCGGACCGCGCATCTCACCCCCGACGACGTTCTGGCCAAGCCCCCGGACCTGTCGGTGCTCGCGGCGTTGATCGAACGGCATTGCCGGCGGAAACACGGAGACCGCGCCGCCGGCTGACGACCGGCGGTCCCCATCTCCATCGTCGCGGTCGGCACGGTCGTTACACTCGTGCGAGCCATCCGCTATCCTGCCCCGCTCGTGAGCCCCGAGCCTCGACCGCGCGAGTCGCGCCTTCTTGCCGCCTTCATGCTCGCGGTCGTGACGGCGGTCGCGCCCTCCGCCGCGCAGGCGGCGCCGTTCGGCTTCGCCGACGTGGTCGACAAAGCGAAGCAGCTCGCGCAGGACCCTTACAAAGAGCCGGAGCAGGTTCCCGAGTGGCTCCGGAAGCTCACCTACGATCAGTGGCGTGACATCCGCTTCCGTCCCGATCGTGCCTTGTGGCGCGAGGGGCGTTCACGCTTTCAAGTGCAGTTCTTCCATCCCGGCCTCTTCTACGACCGCACCGTGCGCATGAACGTCGTCGACGCCCACGGCGTCCGCCCGATCGCCTTCTCGCCGAGCCAGTTCGACTACGGCGGTAACGCTTTCGCGAGCAAGATTCCGCAGGAGCTCGGGTACGCCGGCTTCCGACTGCACTATCCGTTGAAGAAGCCGACGTACTACGACGAGGTGATCGTCTTTCTCGGCGCGAGCTACTTCCGCGCCGTCGGCCGGGACCAGGTCTTCGGGATGTCGGCGCGCGCGCTCGCGATCGACACCGCGCTGCCGTCCGGCGAGGAGTTTCCCTACTTCACCGAGTTCTGGCTGGTGCGGCCGGCGGCCGACGCGTCGGAGATGACGCTCTACGCGCTTCTCGACAGCCCGAGCCTGTCGGGTGCGTACAAGTTCGTCGTCCGCCCGGGCGAGCAGACGGCCGTCACGGTCGAGAGCGAGATCTTCCTCCGCCGCGAGGTGAAGAAGCTCGGCGTCGCGCCGCTCACCAGCATGTACTTCCACGGCGAGAACACGATCCGCGAGCTTCCCGATTTCCGGCCGGAGGTGCACGACTCGGACGGTCTCTCGCTCAGCTTCGACAACGGCGAGTGGCTGTGGCGGCCGCTCGACAACCCGCGTACGCTGGCGGTGAGCGCGTTCCAGATGCAGAGCCCGCGCGGCTTCGGCCTCGTCCAGCGCGATCGCGACTTCGATCACTACCAGGACCTCGAGGCACGCTCCGATCTGCGGCCGAGCGTCTGGATCGTGCCGCACGGCGATTGGGGCGCGGGCAGCGTCGAGCTGGTGGAGATACCGACCACGAACGACAGCAACGACAACGTCGGCAGCTTCTGGATTGCCAAGACGGCGGCGAAGCCGGGCGAGCCGGCACGTTTCGCGTACACCATGTATTGGTACGGCGACGACAAGACACGACCGCCCGACGGCCGGGTGGTTGCGACCCGGCGCGATTTCGGCACCGCCGAGAACGTCCATCGCTTCGTCCTCGACTTCAACGGCGGCGCGCTGCCGTCGATCCCCGCCGATCGGGTCCTGCGCGGCGCCGTCACCGTCGTCGGCGGCGACGAGTCCGGCGAGCTCCTCGATCAGCACGTGGTGAAGAACGCCGTCACGGGCGGCTGGCGCTTGAGCTTCCAGCTGCGGCCGAAGCGTCGCGATGCGATCGAGCTGCGCGCGTATCTCGACCGCGGCGGCGAGGCCCTCACCGAGACCTGGTCCGAGGCGATCGCGCCGTGAGCGACAAGGCCGAGCGCGGCACGGTGCGCGAGCTGCGCGCCGCCGGATCGGAGAGCGCCGCGCTCCGCACGGTCGGCGGCGCGGTCGAGCGTCGCGATCCGGCGGCTGCGGCGCTGACGCCGTCGGGCCTCGTCGAGGTGCCGCCCGAGCGCCTGCTCCAAGATTGGAAGGAGGCGCACGACCGCGCCATCGCGTATCTGCGCGCGCTCGAGGTGCCGGCGGCGGACCACGAGCCGCTCGCGACCGCCGCGGTGATGCGCGCGGTCACGCGCGAGCGCTGGGAGACCGAGAGCGCCGTCGCCGAGACGCAGCACGTGCTGCGTGCGCTCCTGCCGGAACGGCATCCGCCGGCACGTTCGCTCCGGCCGCCCGGCATGGACGAGTTCCTGGCTTGGCGTCTCGACGCCGCGCTCTCCGGCCGCTTCGCCACGCCGGCGGTGACGCCGGCGGTCGACGAGACGCACGACCCGCGCCGTCCGGTCGTTGCCGACGCGCCGCCCTCGGAGCCTGCCGCGATCGATCGCCGCGCGCTCGGCGTGGTCGCGACGCCGCCGCTCGCGCGCGGCTCGATGGCGCCGGAGCCGATCGAGCGTCGCTTCCTGCGGCGCCTCGGTCGCCGACTGATCGGCAGACCTTCCGAGGCGTGGCGGGCGGCGAGCCTGCCCGACGGCGGCTCGCTGCGGGCGCAGCGACGCCAGATGTCGTGGACGCGCGTCGCCCACCGACGGCGGATGCTGCTCGCGTTCCTGGTGCTCATCCCGAGCGTGATCGCGAGCGGCTTCATGGTGAACGTCCTGCCCAATCACGGCGGCACCTGGCTCGAGGTCGCGATCGTCTTCTTCTTCGGCGCGCTCTTCGGCTGGATCTCGATCGGCTTCTGGACGGCGTTCCTCGGCTTCTTCCTCCTCGCGACCGGCCGCGATCGTTTCGCGATCACCAGGGATGCGGACGACAGCCGGCCGATCGATCCCCACGCGCTCACCGCGATCGTGATGCCGATCGCGCAAGAGCCCGTGGATCGCGTCTTCTCGGGCCTGCAGGCGATCCATCGCTCGCTCGAGCGGGCGGGGGCCGTCGAGCACTTCCACTTCTTCGTCCTCAGCGACACCGCCGATCCGGATACGTGGGTGCGCGAGGAGGAGAGCTGGGCGGAGTGGTGTCGCGAGGTGTCGGGCTTCAACCGCATCTTCTATCGCCACCGGCGGGTGCGGCTGCGGCGGAAGAGCGGCAACGTCGCCGACTTCTGCCGGCGCTGGGGTCGCCGTTACCGCTATATGGTGATGCTCGACGCCGACAGCATCATGACCGGCACGGCGCTGGTGACGTTGCTCCGCATGATGGAGAACCGCCCCGACGCCGGCGTGATCCAGACCGCGCCGACCGCGGTCGAGCGGCGCTCGCTCTTCGCGCGCGTGCAGCAGTTCGCGACCCACGTGTACGGCCCGATGTTCGCTGCCGGTCTGCACTTCTGGCAGCTCGGCGACGGCCAGTACTGGGGCCACAATGCGATCATCCGCCTCGCGCCCTTCATGGCGCATTGCGCCCTGCCGCGGCTCCCCGGCAAGCCGCCGCTCGGCGGCGAGATCCTGAGCCACGACTTCGTCGAGGCCGCCCTCATGGGCCGCGCCGGCTTCACGCTCTGGCTCGCGTACGACCTCGGCGGCAGCTACGAAGAAGTGCCGTCGACGCTCCTCGAAGAGATGAAACGCGACCGGCGCTGGTGCCAGGGCAATCTCCAACACCTCCGCCTGCTCTTCACCGAGGGCCTCTTCGGCGCGCACCGCGCCCTCTTCATCAATGGTGTCCTCTCCTACGTCTCGGCGCTCTTGTGGTTCATGTTCTTGACCCTCAGCACCGCCGAGGTGATCCAAAACGCGCTGCGCGAGCCGAACTACTTTCCCTCGGGCGCGAGCCTCTTTCCGGCGTGGCCGATTTGGCGTCCGAACTGGGCGCGGGCGCTGCTCGCGGTGACCGGCACGATTCTCTTCTTGCCGAAGCTCCTGAGCGTCGCGCTCATCGTCGTCAAACGGCGCGAGGCGCGGCTTTTCGGCGGCCTCGGCAAGCTCTCGCTGAGCGTGCTCATCGAGATCGTGATCTCGAGTCTGCTGGCGCCGATCCGCATGGTCTTTCACAGCCGCTTCGTCCTGCTGAACCTGCTCGGGCGTACCGTCACGTGGCGCTCGCAGGGACGCGAGGACACCGAGACCGGCTGGGGTGAGGCCATCCGTCATCACGGCGTCGACAC
>JBGPIT010000329.1:0-5713 GCA_041485125.1 Binatia bacterium
GGCAATGCGAGCGCACCGACGACGCGATCGTCCGCATCCGGCCGCATCAGGATGACGCCGCGACCCGGTCCCGCGAGCTCCGGCACCTCGTCGAGCGCGAAGCGCAGCATCTTGCCGCGTCCGGTCGCGACGACGACCTGCGATCCGGCGATCGCCTCCACGGAGACGATCTCATCGCCGTCGCCGACGCGCGCGAGCCGCCGGCCCGCCCGCGTCGTCTCGGAGAGGTCGGGCACGGCGCGAAAACCGTATCCCTTCGCGCTCGCGACGATGACGGCCAGCACTTCCTCGGTGAGCTGCACGATCCCCGGTAGCGACGGTTGCCCGTCGACGGTTGCGGGGTCCGCCGGCTTTCCGAGATCCTTCACGAGCCGCGCGACGATCACACGCTCGCCGTCGCCGAACTTCAGCAGCGACTGCACCGGCTCGCCGTAGCCCGTCGTCGCCGGCACGTCGCCGACGCGGAGCACGTAGACGGTGCCCTGATTCGAGAACAGCACCAGACGATCGCGCGTCGACCCCGGCAGAACGGCGGCGAGCGCGTCGCCTTCGCGGAGACGCGTCGACGTGGGGTCTTTCACCTCGCGCACGCGCTTCAGCCAGCCGTCACGCGAGAGCACGACGGTCGCGTCCTCGTGGACGACGTAGGCTTCGGGGTCGTACTCGAGCTCCTCGCCGGCCGCGAAGCTGGTGCGGCGCTTGTCGCCGTACTTCTCGCCGATGGTCTCGAGCTCGGCGCGGATGAGCTTCCAGCGCTCGCGCGGCTTCGCGAGCAGCGCCTCGACCTCTTTCAGACGCTTGCGCTTGGCGGCGCGCTCCTCGCGGATCTTCTCGATCTCGAGCCGCGCCAGTTGGTAGAGGCGGATCTCGAGGATGGCGTCGGCCTGGATCTGGTCGAGCTTGAAGGCTTCCATCAGGCCGCGCGCGGCGTCGGCGCGCGACTCGGATTTGCGGATGATGCGGATCGCGCGGTCGAGGTCGTCGTGGATCTTCGCGAGCGCGTCGAGGATGTGGAGCCGCGCCTCGAGCTGGCGTTTCTCGTGCTCGAGCCGCCGCGTCACCACGAGCATGCGGAAGTCGAGGAACTGCCGGCAGAGCTCGCGCAGCGTGACGCGCGCCGGCTGGCCGACCCCCGGGTTCGCCGTCGGCGAGAGGCAAGTGAGGTTCACGTGGAAGCTCGCCTGCAGGGCGGTGTGTTTGTAGAGGTACGCCATCGCCGTCTCGGGCGCGGCGTCGGGCTTGAGCTCGAGGACGATGCGGATGTCGGTCGTCGACTCGTCGCGCACGTCGACGATCTGCGGCAGCTTTCTGGTGATGATCTGCTGCGCGATCTCCTCGATCAGCTCCGATTTGTTGACCGCGTAGGGAATCGACGTGACGATGATCTGGCGCTTGCCGCGCGGCGGCGATTCCAGCGTGTACTCGCCGCGCACGCGGATCGCGCCCTGACCGGTCTCGTAGATCTCGCGAATCTCCTTCTTGGTGTTCAGCATCGCGCCGCCGGTCGGGAAGTCCGGCCCTTTCACGTGCTTCAGAAGACCCTTCACGTCGAGGTCCGGCTCGTCGACCATCGCGATCAGCGCGGCGATGATCTCGCGCAGATTGTGCGGCGGGATGTTGGTCGCCATACCGACCGCGATCCCGGTCGAGCCGTTCATCAAGAGCTGCGGGATCTTGCTCGGCAGGACGATCGGCTCGTCGAGCGTCGAGTCGTAGTTGGCGCGGAACGGCACCGTCTCGGCGCCGAGATCGTCGAGCATCTCCTCGGCGAGCGCCGTGAGGCGCGCCTCGGTGTAGCGCATCGCCGCCGCGCTATCGCCGTCGAGCGAGCCGAAGTTGCCCTCGCCGTGGACCAGCGGGTAGCGCAGCGCGAACGGCTGCGCCATGCGGACCATCGCCTCGTACGCCGCCAGGTCGCCGTGCGGGTGGAACTTACCGAGCACGTCGCCGACGATCGCCGCCGACTTGCGCGGCCGCGACCCCGCCGTCAGGTGCAGGTTCTGGAACATCGCGTAGAGGATGCGGCGCTGCACCGGCTTCAGCCCGTCGCGCACGTCGGGGAGCGCGCGCGAGGTAATGACGCTCAGCGCGTAGTTGAGATACCGCTCTTCGGCTGCGTCACGGAGATCGGTGTCGATCGGTTGTGTTGCAGGCTGGCGCATCGCCCCTCCACCCCTCTGCTTCGTCGCAGGCGCGCGATCCTAGCAGCCCCCAAAGCGAACGCGAACCCGCGTGCCGCGCCGTATCGACGACGTCGCGGTTCTCGGGATCACGACACGCCGAGAACGTCGAGGCCGCCGAACGCCCGCGCCACCGCGGCCATCCGGACGTCGAAGGTCACGAGCGTCCGGACGCCGAGCGCTCCCGCCGTCGCCACATGGAGCGCATCGGCCGCGCGCAGCGGTGTGTGTGCGCCGATCCGGAGCAGGAGTCGTTCTGCTTCGCGATGGATCGCCGGGGTCAGTTCGGCGCGCAAGAACTCACCTCCGCTCACGTCTGCGACCACTCGACGATAGAGTCGATCGGCTTGCGCCGCGGAGAGGTCGCCGTCGCGACGACGTCGAGCGACCGCCGAGGTGAGCTCCGTCACCGCGAGATCGGACACGATCAGATCGCGCCGTCCGATCACTGCAGCCTCCAAGGCGTCGCTCCCAGGCTCGGCGACGTACAGCTTTGCGAGCGCACTGGTGTCGAGGTAGACCGGGCTAGAAACGATCTTCACGGTCCGACGCTACCGTTGCGCTCAGCGAGCGGCCACGCAGCCGCACTGTGGCCCTGAAGCGCCGGCGCCCCGAGAACGGCTCCGAAGCACCGTCGCGAGGCGGGAGCAACCGAGCCACCGGTCGACCGCGATCCGTGATCACGACCTCACGTCCCTTGCGCACCTCGTCGAGCAACGCCGTCAGATTCTGCCGTGCTTCGCGAATGCCCGCCGAACGCATCTCTATGTGCTACCTGTAGCACGTCCATGAGTCAACTTCGCTCGGACCACTCTCGGCCCGTCGCCTCGCCGTCATGGAAATGCCGGTATAGCCCGAGCAAGGAGCGCCGCGTCGACAGCTACGTAGAACCACCCGCGTAGCAATGCGAGCTTACGAGGCGTCTCACACCCGCCTAGCCTGGAAGGGGGCACGGCGACGCTTGTGGCGTTCAAGCTGGTCTTGCAGACCGACCTGGCGTTGCGACCCCTTGCTGGGAGGCACTCATGAAACTTGGATCGATGGTGGCACTGCTGGCACTCGTCCTTGCGGGGTGCGGTGGCGACTCGAATCACCCGTCCAACGGCCCTTCGCCGAACATCCTGTTCGTCGTCATGGACGACGTCGGCATCGATCAGATGCAGGTCTTCGGCTACGGCGGGGACACGCCGCCGAGCACGCCGAACATCGCTGCGATCGCCGGCGCCGGAATCCGTTTCCACAACACCTGGGCGATGCCGGCCTGCACGACGAGCCGGGCGGTGTTCTTCGACGGCCGCTTCCCGGTGCGGACGAACGTCTACGGCGCACTCGGCCCGAACGACCTGGCGAACTCGCAGGTCTCCCCCTACGAGATGACGGCGCCGAAGCTGCTCGCGCAGAGCGGCTACGACAGCGCCCTCTTCGGCAAGTTCCACCTCGGCCTGCAGGGGAACAATCCCGCCGGCTACGCGATGCCACACGCGCTCGGCTGGAACTTCTACTCGGGCTGGCTCGACGCCACCGGCGACCCCTCGTCGATCGACAAGACGGCCGGCGGCGTGGCGGCCCCCGGCACGTGGTCCTGCGGCTTCGTCCCCGGTGCGTCCGCCGGCGGGGCCGATTCGGGCGCGTGCTACATGACCGACGGCACCTGCAGCGCACTCGCGAGCAGTGGTCCGATCCCACCCGGGCGCACCTGCCGCGATCGGGGCGGAATCTTCGATCCGGGCACGAGCTGTCAGGTGCCGCCGCCGGACTACCTCGACTTCACGACGCTGAGCGGCCACTACGTGTCGCCGCTGGTGATCAACTACGAGGACGGCTCGGTCGAGCAGGTGTCGCCTCGCGATCCTCGGGCGCGACACTTTCGCGCCGCGGTCGCCGTCGATGCGGCGATCGACTGGATCACGCACCGCCCTCCGCATCGCCCGTGGATGGCCACGGTGAGCTTCGCGTCGGCGCACACGCCGGTGATGCAACCGCCGGCGAATGAGCGGCTCGAGGGAGATGCGGAGAGCAGCAAGCTCGACTGCGCCGACGGCGCGGCGCAGCGGGTGCTGACGAATCTCATGATCGAATCGCTCGACACCGAGGTCGCCCGCCTCCTGATCGCGACCGGTCTCGCGCGGCGCGGCGGCAACGGACGGTTGCTCTACGAGCCCGCGCGCACCAACACGATGGTGATCATCCTCGGCGACAACGGCACCTTGGGCAATGCCGTGAAGCTGCCGTTCAACGTGCAGCGCGCCAAGGGCACCGCCTACCAGACGGGAGTCTGGGTGCCGCTGATCGTCGCCGGCCCGCTCGTGGCGAGTCCCGACCGCATCGTCTCCCACATGGTGAACGTCGCCGACCTCTTCGAGCTGTTCGGCGAGATCGCCGGGCTCGACGTGCACCAGGTCGTGCCCCGGCCGGTCGATTCCGTCGCGATGCTGCCCTACCTCCTCGATCCGGACCACGCGAGCATCCGCACGACGAACTTCACCCAGATCGGGCCGAACCTCCAGGTCAACGGGGGGAACAACGGCCCCTGTAACATCGGCACCAGTTGCACGCAGATCCCGGTGTCGAAGAGCGTCTGCGAGGACAACAACGGCATCTGGTACGGCGTCGGCTCCGACGTCGCAGGCGTCCCGCCCGAGGGCTTTGCGCGCTGCTGCAACGCGATCGCCTTTCTCATCGCCAACAACGAGGACCCGCCGACTATCTCCCCCGATTTCGCCACCGCCGTCCGCAACGATCGATACAAACTCGTGCAGAACAAAACGATGGAGTACCAATCCCAGGATGCGCCGTGCGTGGAAACGGTGGAGAACGAGTTCTACGAGATCGATGAAGCCGTCCCGCTTCCGCTGCTCGACAATGAAGACAAGGTATTGCCGCTCGCGTCGCTGACACCCGAGCAGCAGGCGAACTACGATGCCCTTCTGGCGCAGCTGAACGCGACTCTCGATTCCGCGCCCTCCTGTCCCGGCGACGGGAACATCGATTCCGTCGTCAACCAGGAGGATCTCGACGAGTGGAGCCACTACAGCGAGACCGGCGGACTCTCGAGCGTCTACGACTTCAATCTCGACGGCCTCACCAACACCGCCGACCAGTCGGTCATCACGCAGAACCTAGGACTGGATTGTCGGGCCAATTGAGGTCGGCCGAGCTTCCGAGGAACTAGCGTTCGTAGGGCATCAGAGGCCGACGCACTCGAAACCGAGGGCACGCGCGGCACGCGCCTGCTGCGGGTCGTGTGTCGCGAAGATCAAGTCGGGGCTCCTTCGCTCGCGCCAAAGCAGCGCGGTCGCGAGATGGAGAGCGTCGAGCGTCTTCACGGGTGTCGCCATCGGTAGCGCGGCACGTCCGAGCACCAGGCGTGTCAGCCGAATGCTATCAACGGTCCGCTCGATACGGGCAAGCGCGCCGTGAAAATCACCAACTTGGTCATCGTCCAGTGCTCCCTCGAGCCGAAGACGGTCGAGAACACGTCGGGCCTCGACGCCGAGCAGCTCGCTCGTGCAGGCCTCGTCCCACTTCCCCCA
>JBGPIT010000330.1:0-5705 GCA_041485125.1 Binatia bacterium
ACGCCGCTTCTTCGTCCTCGCCCGCCGCGACGAGGGTGAATTGCGACCCCCGGACGAAGCTGGTAGCTCACCGACCAGACGACGCAGTGAAGGAGCGACGACGATGGGCATACGCGCGCGTGAGCACCTGAAGGTTGGCCTGCTGCTGCTCGTCCTGGCGGCGGTCACGACGATCGGCATGATGAGCTGTGGCAGCGGTGGGGGGGGCAACGCCGACGGCGGCCTGTGCTCGCAATGCGGTGACACGGACGGGCCGTGTCAGGGCCCGGTCACGATCCCCTCCGGGGAGCGGACGCCGGCGATCTGTGCCTCCGGCGCGACCTGCGTGTTTCTCGTGTGTGCACGCAAGCTCGACAGTTCGCAGCGGCGATGCTTCCCGTCCAAGAAGGAGGATTCGCTCGGCGACGTCGATCTCGCCTTCGAATGCGACGGCTCCCGTCCGAACCCGAAGACGGCGACACCGATTCCTGTCACCGCTACGCCGACGCCCGGCACCGTGACCCCGACACCCACGAACCCGACCCCGCTGGCCACTTGAACACGGGCGACCGCAGCCGCCGCCGACCGTTCGGCGAACTGACTGTCTCGACGATCGCGAGCGACTCGACCGATACGTCGAATGAACAGCGATGATCGCTACGGCGACATCGGTCGCCGCAGTGAAATGTATGTGCCGCGTCGAGTACGGATCGTATTTCGCCGCCGACACGCGCGCGCAGTTCGCGCCTTGATCTACGCTTGATCCCTACGGTATTGTGCTCGTCTCCGGGGGCGTGGAGTCGAAAAGGAGGCGTGGAGATGGAGCTGCCAAAGTGCCAGAAGTGCAATAACGGTCTCCTGATACCGTTGTCGGACTACGGGCAGGAAGGCGCCTCGGTGATGTTCAAAGCGTGGGTGTGCACGAATCCGGAGTGTGGGTTCTCGCTGCGCGTCGACAAGGGCGACGTCACCTACGGTAAGAAGATCGAGCACAAGCACTGACGCCGGCGCGCCAGGTCGCGTGATGGGAAGCGTCGCGCCCGCGCGCTTCCGTTCTTCCCTCCCCGCTTCGTCCCTTCCCCTTCGCTGAGCGTTCCGTCGTCCGAGCGCCGGCGTTCAGAGCGCCGCGGCGACCGGCACGGCGGGGACCGGCTCCGCGGGCGCGCTCACGTAGATGCGCGTGCCGGCGCCTGGACGCGAGGTGACGCGAAAGACGCCGCCGAAGTGGGCGACGCGCTCGCGCATCCCGATCAGGCCGAGACCTGCCGACGCCGGCGGCATGCGGAAGTACGCGTGCGCGTCGAAGCCCTTGCCGTCGTCGCTGATCTCGAGCACGACGGCATCGTCCTCGGCGGCGATGCGGACCGAGACGCGCCGCGCTCCGGAGTGCTTGACGACGTTGATGAGCGCCTCCTGAAACACGCGGAAGAGCATCAACTCGATCGACGGCGCGAAGCGCAGGCCGGGATTGGGAGCGGTGAGCCTGATCTCGAGCTCGGACGTCGCCCGGTATTTCTCCGTGATCGACTCGATCGCTGCGACCGGGCCGAAGTCGTCGAGGACCGGCGGATGCAACAGATGCGACATCTGCCGCACGCCTTGCGCGACGTCGATCACCTGGGCGCGGATGTCTTGCACGGCGTTGCGCTGCTCGGCGGGCAGCTGGCGTTGCAGCAGCGCGAGGTCGAGCTTCACCGCCATCAGCGCCTGGCAGATGCCGTCGTGCAGCTCGCGCGAGACCCGCCGCATCCCTTCCTCGATCACGTCGAGCCGTTTGTTCGAGAGCTGGAGCAGCTCCGCCCGGTGCTGCAGGACGAGCGCGTAGAGGCGCGCGTTGGCGATTGCCATCGCGGCGCTGTTGCCGAGCGTCGCGGCGAAGTCGAGGAAGCTCGATTCGCGCGCCTGCTGCGTCCCGCCCCGGTCGCCGAGGATGATGCCGACGAGCTCTGACTGAAAGACGAGCGGCAGCCGGAGCAGATGCTGGGGCAGCGGATCGGCGCCGCCGAGGAAGCGGGCCTCGTCCGCCCCCGGCGGCACGATCGACGGTTGCGAGTCGGCGCCGCTCTGGAGCACGTCTTCCCAGCTCGCGCCATCGCCCTCGATCTCGGTGACCTGGATCTCCATGCCGTCGCGCCGCGCGGCGAGACCGCGCAGGGCGCCGTCGGGCGCCTCACGCCAGAGCAGCCACAGGCGCTCGAGACCGAGGACGTCGAGGACGCGCTGGCAGACCAGCCACAGGACTTGCGGCAGCTCGAGCGTCGCGGTGACCGCGCGGGTGACGTCGTAGAGCGTCGCGAGCTGCTCGTCGCGACGACGCTCGAGCTGCAGGCGCTGCTGGAAGATGGCGCGACGATGAAGATCGAGAAACAGTGCGCCGATCACCGACGTCACCGCGCAGCCGGCGACGCTCAAGAGCCCGTACGGCAGCGGCAGCTCGCCCCGCACGCCGGTCGCGAGCGCCGCGAGGTAGGCGGCGCTGACGCCGACCGCGACCGGTACCTGGCCCCAGGCACCCCACGGGAAGATCAGTGCCGCGCCGGAGAGGAAGACGATCAGCGCAAAGGCGAGCGCGTCGCCGCTGGCGCGCACCTCGACGACGTAGCCGACGACGAGGAGCGCGATGCCGAGGGTCGTCGCCGCGACGAGGGGAAGAAGGATCGCGCGCAGCCGCTCCTGCCGGCTCGCGGCGACGGCGATCAGACCGAGCACCGCCTCGCTGGCGAAGCTCGTCGCCAAGGCGGGAAGGCGCCCTGGGAAGTACGCCAGCTCGAGAAAGCCGGCCACCGCCGCCAGCACCAGCGAGAAGCTGACGCCGAGCGGAACCCGGCGCGCCAGCAAGCGGCGCGTTTCCGCGTCGAAGCCTTGGCGAACGTCGCGTTCGAGTCGGTCCGGCATGCGAGAAACGAAGGAAACGCTCGGTGAATCTCCGCTCGAAGTCAAGAATAATGTGTGCCGCCGCACGGCCCTGTGGTCGCTTGCGCGCCTCCGGGGGGCGCCCTATCGTGCGCGCCATGAACTTCGACCTTTCGCCCGAGCAGGAGATGCTCCGGCGCACCGTCCGCGAGTTCGCCGAACGCGAAATCGCTCCCCGCATGCTCGAGCTCGACGAGAGAGAGGAGTTCTCGTGCGAGCTCACCAGCGCCATGGGCCAGCTCGGGCTCTTCGGCATGACCGTCTCCCCGGACTACGGCGGTCACGGGCTCGACTACCTTTCGTACATCATCGCGGTGGAAGAGATCGCGCGGGTGAACGGCTCGCAGGCCGCGACCGTCGCCGCCGAGAACTCGCTCGGCATCGGCCCGCTCTACTACTACGGCACCGAGGCGCAAAAGCGTCGCTACCTGCCGCGTCTCTGCGCCGGCACCGCGCTCTGGGGCTTCGGCTTGACCGAGCCGACGGCAGGATCGGACGCGGGCGGCAGCAAGACCACGGCACGGCTCGACGGGGACGACTGGGTGATCAACGGCAGCAAGATCTTCATCACCAATGCCGGCACGCCGATGACGATCGGCTCGACGGTGCAGTGCGTGACGGGGACGCGGCCGGACGGCACCAAGGAGCTCTCCTGCATCATCGTCGAGCAGGACACGCCCGGCTTCACCACCCGCAGCATGCACCGCAAGATGGTGTGGCGCGCCTCGAACACCGCCGAGCTCTACTTCGACAACGTCCGGGTGCCGCGCGAGAACCTGGTCGGCGAGCGCGGTTCCGGGCTTCGCCAGATGCTCGAGACCCTCGACAGCGGCCGGCTCTCGATCGCGGCGATGGGGCTCGGCGGCGCGCAAGGCGCCTTCGACGCCGCCCTCGCCTACGCGCGCGAGCGCGTCCAGTTCGGGAAGCCCATCAGCACCTTCCAGGCGAACGCCTTCAAGCTCGCCGACATGGCGACCGAGATCGAGACCACCCGCAACCTGCTCTACAAGGCGTGCTGGCTTCGCGACCAAGGGCGCGACTTCCGCAAGGAAGCCGCGATGGCGAAGCTCTGGTCGTCGGAGGTCATGCGGCGGGTGACGCACGCCGCGGTGCAGATCTTCGGCGGCTACGGTCTGATGGAGGAGTATCCGGTCGCGCGCCTCTACCGCGACCAGCGCTTGCTCGAGATCGGCGAGGGCACGTCCGAAGTGCAGCGTCTGGTGATCTCCCGCCTGCTCGGCTGCTACGACTAGGAGCCCGGACGACGCTACGGTCGGGCCGCTCGTCACGTTCAGCGAATCAGCTGCTGGACCGCCTTGAACTCCGGCGCATCGGCGGTTCGCACCAGCTCGAGGAGCGCGCTCTCGACGGTCGCCGGGATCGCGCCGGCGGCGAGCATCTTCTGCCACGCGATCTCCGCGTCCTCGGCGCGCCGCGACGAGGTCGCATCACGCGGCACGTGTACCTGGTAGTGCGCGGCGAGGAGATCGTGCACGGTCTGGTTGACGCAGGCGTGCGCCTCGATGCCGGCGACGATCACCTGGTGACGTCCGAGCCGGGCCAAGACGTCGGCGAAGGCCGGCGTGCCGCAGCAGCTGAGCGTCCGCTTCTCGATCGGCGTCGCTGCGGCGGGAAGATGCGTCGCGACCTCTTCGACGGTGCGGCCGAGACCTTTCGGGTACTGCTCGGTCGCGACGATCGGGACGCCGAGCAGGGCGGCGCCGCGGACCAACGTCGCGACGGCACGGGCGACGCGCTCGTACTCGTGCAGGATGGCGCGGTACGCCTCTTGGACGTCGATCACGACCAAGACCGCGGCATCGCGATCGAGCAGCCGCGGATGCCGCCCTACGGGAGCCCCCACCGGATCAGTGCCGCGTCAGGCTGGCGTCGTCGGCGTTGACGCCGAGGAGCGGACCGAGGGCCTCACAGGCCTCACTGAGCGGGCCGTCGACGGTGTCGCTCACGAGCTGCTCGACGGCGGCGATGTCGTCCGGCCCCGGCGGCTCCGACTCGTGATGCATGCCGTGCAAGGCCCAAGCGACGGTGCTGAGACGGTTCCGCACCTCGTTCAGAAGCCCGAGGACTTTCTCGGGCGACATCTCCGGCGAATCCTTGCCCTTCTGTGCCATGCATCCCCCCTTGAGCGGGCATCGTCGTCGGCCGACGGCACCGCCGATGGCGCATGCGACCGCGCGCCTCGACGGGCGCGACCACTTTAAACTGGCAGGGCGAGCCCGGCAATCGCCTGATCGCTGCCGCGCCGCCTACCTTTCCACACCCTCCCGGCGGCATCGTCCACGTCGCGCCGATCTCACGGATGACGATTTCAGTGGGGGGGACCCGGGTGCGCGTCGTGATGCCCGGGCGGCGCGGGCAGGACGAGCTGACGGATCAGCTTCGCGGCGCTGCCGTGCACGTGCAGGCAGGACCGGTTGTAGAGGCCGGTCGTGATCGCGGCGCGCTCGACGCGGACGTCGGTGAGAAGCGTTGCGTCCGGCACGGTCGCGATCGCGCGCGCGACGGCGCTCTCGAGTCGCGGCTCGGAGCCGCGCATGAAGAGCAATGACGAGCCGCAGTCTTCGCCGACCGCGCCGGTTGCGAGGACCATCGCCGGTGGATACGCCTCCGCACCGAGCAGACCGGACACCTCACCGAGCTCGGTCGTGCAGCCGGCGGCGAGGAATGTCAGTGCCGCGAGCGCGGCCCATGCGAGCGCGCGTCCTCCACCCGTCATGCGATCAGTGACGGGAGAGCAAGCGGGCGCGTACCTCGCCCATCTGGCGGCGTGCCGGCTCGCCGAACCAGACGTC
>JBGPIT010000331.1:0-5693 GCA_041485125.1 Binatia bacterium
GCGACGCTCGCCGGGGCCTACACAGCAGAGCGCGCGGCTGCACTTTCCGGCGTCCCCAAGTCGACGATCCACTATTGGGCCCGTCATAGGGTGCTCGCGCCGTCGGTGTCCCCGGAACGGACCATGTTGTGGTCGTATCGCGATCTCTTGGCACTTCGAGTCATCTACTGGCTCCGACGCCCGAAGCACAGCCGTGACGAGCTGGTGATACCTAGCACGACGATGCGCGTCGTTCGGCACGCACTGCACGCGCTGCGCAACCTCGACCTCGATCTCTTCGAAGATGGTCGACCGACGATCAATGTGACGAGAACCGGTGAGGTGGTGATCAGTCCGCCGGGCGGGCCACCGCACCGTCTCACGGGTCAAATCGTAGCCCCGGACGTCATTGACCTGATCGCGCCATTCGAAACGGTGGAGGGAGCGCGCGGACCGGATCTTTCGGAGCCACGCCCGCGGCTGCGTATCGTTCCCGGAAAACTGTCGGGGTCGCCGCACGTGGTGGATACTCGCATCGAGACCTGCGTGTTGGCGGCGTTGAGCGGACGGGGCTTCTCGGCGGAGCGGATTGCACAGCTGTATCCCTCGCTCGACCAAGCATCGATCGAGCAAGCGCTCGAACTAGAGGCCGACCTGCAACGCAATCTCGGTGTTCAGGCCGCAGCCTGAGCGTGCCACGCTTCGCCCTCGATCAGAACTTCCCGACGCCGATCGTCACCGTCCTTCGCGACTACCTGGTCGAGGCCGATCTTGTCTCCATCCGAGACATCCATCCGAAGATGCCTACACTCCCGGACTGGGAGCTGCTCCTCGCGCTCTACCACGACGCCCAGGATTGGGACGGCCTCGTGACCACGGATGCGTCGATGGTGAAGCTTCCCCGAGAGCTGTCGGTGCTGTTGCAAACAAAGCTCACGCTTGTTGTGGCGGAGGCGGCTGGGCACGATCCGCTGAAGGCCACTGGGCTACTGCTCACGCACCTACCTGGGATCTGCAAACGCAGTAGGAGGGGTGTTCCGCAGCTATGGGTGCTAGGTGCACGGACGCGCGGACATGACGATCCTTGGGCGCATCTGGAGCGTCTCGCCAAACGTCGCAAGATTGGAACGAAGCTGCTGTACGAGAGAAGCCGGCTAACAGACGAGGAACTTCGGCGGAACCCTGCAGCGTGATCGGTGATCGTTCGCGCGACGATCCGGACCCGTTCCGGATATCCTGCGTCATCCGGGGCGGGGAGCTTGCCCATGCCGAGGTCGTCGACGATCAGCAGCGGGACGGCTTCCGGGATTCACGGTCATTTGTGACACGTGTCACAATTGTGCCCGAAACCGACGGTCTCCGACGGTTCGCGAGGAGGGTAACCCTTTAATTTTCGGGATCCTCGAAGGGTTCGAATCCCTTCTGCTCCACTTCCCGCCGCTTGTTGGATCCGCCATTTCGAGTTTCGGATCCGGCAACGTCCGAGTCTCGACCTGCGATCCCGATCTACGGGAGTTCTCGCAACGTGGGCGCTGCCCCCGCATCGCGCTGGTCGATGGACTCTTCGACTGGGAGGAATGGCTGCGGATCGACAGCCGCTTCTCCTTCGGGCTGGTGACCGTTCGGCGCTACCGGCGATCGCACTGACGCCCCGTAGGCCGCCCATCGGGGTGCTCCGGAGTCGATGCGTCCTTGCCGTGGCACCATGGTACCGTTATGGTTGCCTTCCACCATCGAGCACCTATGGCACTGAACATCAAAGATCCGGAAGCGGAGAAGCTCGCCGCCGAGGTGGCAGCGATGACCGGCGAGAGCAAGACGCGGGCCGTCAAGGTAGCGCTCCAGGAACGCAAGCAGCGGCTGGCCGTGCGGATCGCGCCACGTGATCGTGGCCAGGCGCTTCGCCGCTTCCTCGAGCAGGAAGTGTGGCCGCAGGTTCCGCGGAAGGTGCTCGGACGCCGCGTGACGCGACGCGAGCGGGCGAAGATCCTTGGGTACGGCCCAGAGGGCGTGTGATCGTCGACAGCTCGGCGCTCGTGGCGATCGTTCTTCGCGAGCCAGGGTGGGAGCGGCTGGTGGCGAAGCTCGCCGCCGAGGAGACCGCTGCCGTCGGGACGCCAACGCTCGTCGAGACCGGCCTGGTGCTCACCGCGAAGATGGGCAAAAAGGCGCAGATTGTCCTGTCGCGTCTTCTCCAAGAGACCGGACTTGCCATCATCCCCTTCACCGAGGAGCACTGGCGAGTCGCGATCGAGGCGTATGTGCGATTCGGCAAAGGCCGGCACGCCGCCGCTCTGAACTACGGCGACTGTCTCACGTATGCCGTCGCGCGTTTGGCTGAACGGCCCCTTCTGTTCGTCGGCGATGACTTCACGAAAACGGACCTTCGGGCCGCCTGAGGCGGAATCATGCTCGCCGTCGCTGCGCCGTCCCGCGGCGTGCGGAGCTTCGATGGATCGCGATTCGCAGCCGAAAGCGATCCGTGGCGCAGACTCCTAGGATCTATCGTCCACGGCGCGCATCCACGCCACGGCGGAGACGTCGGCTCGCCGCTGAACGTCGCCGACACTCGGCAGCGATCGCCGCGACGGCGCGCCGCCGGCGATTCTCACAACTGGGAGTCGCGCGCCCGGCGCGCTCCACGGTTTGCGAAGGATCCCGTGATATCGCGGGCGGCGGGCAAGGCATGGAACTTGAATGGCTACGTTCGATGCTCCCGATCTCCGCCGGCGCACGACGTGCGCGACGCGCAGTGGCCGTTGCGCTCCTCACGGCGGTAGGCGTCGCACTCGCCGTCGCGGCGTGGCGGCGCTACGACGGCGATGAGCGCCCGGCGGCCATTCGGGGCTCGGGCATCATCGAGGTCACGCAGGTCGACGTCGCGTTCGAGGTCCTTGGCCGGATGATCGAGCGCCCCGCCGACGAGGGGGTGATGATCGACAAGGGTGAGCCCGTCGCCAGGCTCGACGACCGCGAATACCGCCTCCAGGTCGAGCGGGCGACGGCGGCGAAAGCGGCCGCGGAGGCGCGCCATCGCTTGATGTTGCACGGCGCGCGAGCGCAGGAGATCGACCAAGCGCTCGCGGCGCTCGACGCCGGCGAGCACGACCTCGAGGTCCAGCAACGCGAGTACGAGCGGACCACGCGGCTCGCGGCCCAGGGCGTCGTCACGCGGAGCGAGCGCGACCGCGCCGAGGCGGTGCTCGCCAATGCCCGCGCCGCCCGCGATCGTGCCAAGGCGCAGCTCGCGATGCTGCGCGAGGGTTTCCGCACCGAGGAAATCGAGCAGGCGCGCGCCGATCTCCAACGCGCAGCGAAGGAGCTCGAGATCGCCGAGCTGAATCTCAGCCGCTGCCTGCTCTTCGCACCGCTCGCCGGACGCGTGCTCACGAAGAGCCGCGAGCCCGGCGAGATGGTCCAGCCCGGCACGCCGATCGTCACGATCGGGGACCTCGAGCATCCCTGGGTGAACGTCTACGTCGGCGAGCGCGAGCTCGGAAAGATCCGGCTCGGCCAGGGGGCCGAGGTCACCGTCGACTCGTTTCCAGGACAGCCCTTCCCCGGCACGGTCACGTTCATCGCCGATCGCGCCGAGTTCACCCCGAAGAACATCCAGACCGAGGACGAGCGCGTGAAGCTCGTCTACCGCGTCAAGATCGACGTCGTCACCCGCGACGGCGCCCTGAAGCCCGGGATGCCGGCCGACGCCGTGCTGCCGATCGATCGCGATCACGGTTGATCGATGGACGCGCCACCCGCGATTCACACCGCCGGCCTCGCCAAGCGCTACGGCACGACCGCGGCGCTGCGCGACGTCACCCTGGACGTTCGCTCCGGTGAGCTCTTCGGCCTCGTCGGGCCGGACGGCGCCGGCAAGACGACCTTTCTCCGCCTGCTCGCGTGCCTGCTCACGCCGAGCGGCGGCCACGCGACGATCGACGGGATCGACATCGCGAGCGATGCCGCCGCCGTGCAGAGCCGGATCGGCTACATGTCACAGCGCTTCAGCCTGTCGGAGACGCTCACCGTTCTCGAGAACCTGCTCTATGTCGCGGAGGTCTGGGGCGTCGGCGCCGGCGATCGCCGCAAGCGCATCGCCCGCTTGCTCGAGTTCAGCCGCCTGGGGCCGTTCCAGGATCGACTGACGCGCAACCTCTCGGGCGGGATGAAGCAAAAGCTCGCGCTCGCGGCGTGCTTGATCCACCAGCCGCGCATTCTCCTCCTCGACGAGCCGACGATCGGGGTCGATCCGCTCTCGCGCCGCGACTTCTGGTTGATCCTCAACGATCTCCTGCAGGAGGGATCGACCATTCTGCTCTCGACGCCGTACATGGACGAGGCGGAGCGCTGCGGCCGAGTCGCCTTCCTGCTCGACGGTCGGATCATCGCCTGCGGCTCGCCGGCCGAACTGAAGCGCGAGCTCGGTATCGCCGTCCTCGATCTGCGCACGCCGCGCCCGCGCGACGCGGAGCGGGCGCTCCGCCGCCTGAGCGGCCTCGAGGACACCGTCCTTTTCGGCGACCGGCTGCACGTGACGCTGCCGCGCGCCCGCCTGGCGCCCGCCGCCGTCGTGGAGCGCATCCGTTCGACGGGCATCGACGTCGAGGACTGGCGGATCGCCGAGCCGTCGCTCGAGGACGTGTTCCTCGCCTACACGCGCGCCGGCGGATCGCGCGTCGCATGAGCACGATCGCCGTCGAGGCCGAGGCGCTGACCCGCGTTTTCGGCGATTTCGTCGCCGTCGACCACATCGATCTGCGGGTCGCCGCCGGCACCGTCTTCGGCTTTCTCGGCCCGAACGGCGCCGGCAAGTCGACGACGATCAAGATGCTGTGCGGGATCTTGCGGCCGTCGAGTGGACACGCCGTGGTCGGCGGGTTCGACGTCGCGCGTGAGACCGAGCACGTGAAGAGCCGGATCGGCTACATGTCGCAGCGGTTTTCGCTGTACGAGGACCTCACGGTCACGGAGAACCTGCGCTTCTTCGCCGACGTCTACAGCGTGCGCGGCCCGCGCCGGGAGGAGCGCGTGGCCTGGGCGCTCGAGATGTCCGGTCTGCGCGGGCGCGGCGATACGCGGACGTCCGAGCTCGCCGGCGGCTGGCGCCAGCGCCTGGCGCTCGGGTGCGCCGTGCTGCACGAGCCGCCGATCCTCTTCCTCGACGAGCCGACCTCGGGCGTCGATCCAGCGTCGCGCCGCAGCTTCTGGGAGCTGATCGGCGAGCTGGCGTCGCGCGGCATCACCGTCTTCGTGACCACCCATTTCATGGACGAGGCCGAGCACTGCGACGAGCTGGCGCTGATCCACGGCGGCACGGTGGTCGCGTCCGGCACTCCGTCGGAGCTGAAACGCCGGCACGTCTCGAGCGCGCTCCTGGAGGTCGAGTGCGACGACCTCATGGCAGCCTACGAGACCCTGCGGGACGCGCCCGGCGTCGCGGGCGTCGCACTCTTCGGCAATACGCTGCACCTGACGGCGGAGGACGAGGCCGCCGCGCGTGCCAGCATCACGGCGCGCCTCGCGGCACGCGGCGTTGGCGTCCGCCGGGTCGAGCGCATCACACCGTCGCTCGAGGACGCGTTCGTCGCGATCATCGAGGCGCGCGCAGGCCCCCGCCATGCGTGAACGCCTCCGGCGCCGGCTGCGCACCATCCGCGCCATCATGCGCCGCGAGTTCATCGACGTCGTGCGCGACCGCCGTAGTCTCGTGCTCA
>JBGPIT010000332.1:0-5690 GCA_041485125.1 Binatia bacterium
ATCACGCCCGGCGAGTGCAAGATCGGCATCATGCCCGGTTACATCCACAAGCCCGGGACGATCGGCGTGGTGTCGCGCAGCGGCACGCTCACCTACGAGGCGGTGCACCAGCTCACCAAGCTCGGCATCGGGCAGTCGACGTGCGTCGGCATCGGCGGCGATCCTATCATCGGCACCGGCTTCATCGACGTCCTGCGCCTCTATCAGGACGATCCCGGCACCACCGGCGTCATCCTGATCGGCGAGATCGGCGGCACCGCCGAGGAGGACGCAGCGGCGTTCATCAAGGCGCACGTGACCAAGCCCGTCGCGGTGTTCATCGCCGGCCAGACGGCGCCGAAGGGCAAGCGCATGGGTCACGCCGGCGCCATCATCGCCGGCGGCCGCGGCACCGCCGCCGACAAGATCCGCGCCTTCGAGGCCGCCGGCGTGCGCGTGGCGAAGAGCCCCGCCGAGCTCGGCAGCACCATGGCCGCGGCGTTGCGATCATGAGCACGACAGGAGAAGCGCGATGACGGAGCAGACACTCGCAATCGTCAAGCCGGACGCCGTGCGGCGGAATCTCATCGGCGAGATCATCCGCCGCATCGAGGCGGCAGGCCTGCGCGTCGCCGCGGCGCGCCTACGACGGCTGACGAAGGCCGAGGCGGAGGGCTTCTACGCCGTCCACCGTGAGCGGCCGTTCTTCGCGAGCCTGACGGCCTTCATGTCGTCCGGTCCCGTGATGGTGATGGTGCTCGAGGGTGACGGCGCGATCGTGCGCTGGCGGACCCTCATGGGCGCGACCGACCCGGCGAAGGCCGACGCCGGCACCATTCGCAAGGACCTCGGGTTGAGCGTCGAGCAGAACGCGACGCACGGCTCCGACGCGCCCGAGACCGCGCGCACCGAGATCGCGTACTTCTTCAGCGCGCTCGACCTCGTTCATCGGGAGTGAGTGCCGTCGCGCGGGCCCGCCGCTGGAATCCCGGCCGCCCTCCCGAGCCGCACGGCCGGAAGGACGCGCTGTGGTTCTTCGTGGCGGCGTTCGCGATCTACGCGCTGACGTCCCCGGGGGCGACGGCGTACGACCAGTACGCTCTCTTCGCGGACGCCATGTTGCACGGCAGCCTGTCGCTGCCCTCGCGCCCGCCGCATCTCGAGATGGCCGAGTACCAGGGCCGCGCCTACTTCAGCAATCCGCCGACGCCGGCGATCCTGCTGCTGCCGATCATCTGGCTCGCCGAGCATCCGCCGCTGCAACCGTGGCTGCTGCGCTGGAACGGCGGGTGGAACATTCCATTCGGCACCCTGCAGACGTTTCTGTCCGTGCTGACCGGCGCGCTCGCCGTCGCGTTCGCGCGCGTCGCCCTCGGCCGCGTACCGGTCTCGCGCCGCGCGGCCAACTTCGGCGCCGCGCTCTTCGGATTCGGCACCATCCACTGGTACCACACGACGATCGGCTCGGTCTGGTACGTCGCGCAGATCGTGCACGCGATGTTCATGTGGCTGCTGGTGTGCGAGTGGCTGGCGCGCGCGCGCCCGCTGCTGCTCGGGGTGTGGTTCGCGGCGGCGTTCTGGTGCCGCATGGAGACGATCGTCGTCGCACCGTTCATTCTGCTGGCGCGCCCCGACTGTTGGCTGCAGCCGCTCGCAGACGAGCTCGTGCCGCGCCTCCGCCTCGGGTGGCTGCTGCGTTTCGGTGCGCCGATCGTCGGCGTGGTCGCGCTCAACGCCGGCTACAACTGGGTGCGCTTCGGCGTCTTCAGCAACTGGGCCTACGAGATGCTGATCGAGAAGCCCGAGGTGCGCGGCCTGTTTCCGCACGGCCTCCTGTCCTGGGAGTACTGGCCGGGCCACGTCTACGTGATGTTCAAGGCGAAGCCGATCTTCCTCGATACGTTCCCGTGGATCGTACCCTCGGTGGGAGGTATGGCGATCTGGACCACGACGCCGGCCTTCATCTACGCGTTCCGCGCGCCGCTCGACCGGCTCTCCGCAGCCTGCTGGCTCGGGATCGCGATCTTCATCGCGCAGCTCTTCCAGTTCGGCGGTACCGGCATGACGCAGTTGGGCTATCGCTTCGCGATGGACTTCTACGCGCTCCTCGTCGTGCTCACGATCCGCGGCATGGACCGCCCCATCCGCTGGTGGCACGAGGGATTCATCGGGATCTGCATCTTCATCAACGCATGGTGCGTGTGGGTCCTGAACATCCTCCACATCGAGAAACTGTTCTGACCGACACGTCGCCGCGCGGCGACCATCCCCGATCCGCCGCGACCCGCTTGACCTCACGGCGGACGTCTGTTTGCCTCGCCGCATGACGCTCGCGGCCGAGAAGGGTGCGCTGGAGCAAGTCGCCTGCGCGGTTTGCGGCGGCACGGACGCGACGCGCCTCTTCGAGAAGGACGGTTTCCCGATCGTCCGCTGCCGCGGCTGCGGCCTGGTCTACGTCAATCCTCGCCTCACGCCGCAGGCCCTCGCCGGCCTGTATGAGGGCCAAGAGATTTCGCCCGCCGCGTACTACGTGCGCACGGCGCGGCAGGATGAACTCTCGTTCGCGCAACGGCTGGCGCTGATCGAGCGCTACCACGATCCCGGTACGCTGCTCGATCTCGGCTGCGGGCCGGGGACGTTCTCGGCGGTCGCGCGGTCGCGCGGCTGGCGCCCCGTCGGCCTCGACGTCAACTCGCAGTCGGTGGCGCACTGCCGTGAGCTCGGCCTCGAAGCGATCTGCGACGTGTTTCCGAGCCCGGCGCTCAGCGGGCGCCGATTCGACGTCGTCGTCATGAACGACTTCCTCGAGCATCTCCCCGACCCGGGCGCGGCGCTCGACGCCGTGGGCACGCTGCTGGCGCCGGGCGGCGTGCTCTTCGTCACCACGCCCGACGTTGGATCGCTGATGGCGCGGATCACCGGCGCGCGCTGGCTGCATCTCAAGCCGAACGAGCACTTGAACTACTTCGACCGTCGCACCATCGATCGACTGCTGACGCGCACCGGGTACCGCGTCAAGTACCTGCGGGCGATCGGGCGCGTGCGCAATCTCGCCGTCGCCCTCGAGAAGGTGCGCGCCTACGGCGAGCTCGCGAGCACCGTCGCCCGGTTCCTCGTTCCCGCGCGCCTGGCCGAGCGCATCAACCTTCCGCTCAACCCCGGCGACGAAATGGTCATCATCGCCGCCAAAGCCGACTAGCGGCACTACGCACGGGAGGCCGCGGATTTACTCCGCGCGCCGACGCCCAGCGCGAGGCGCAGCCTCGCGGGGGCGAAATGAATCAATGCGCGATACCGTCCGGAAGAACGAACGGCGTGGGATGCTCGTCGAGCGTACGGACCTTGCGCGCGACGACGAGCAGCGCCATGCCGTGGCGCGGGCGGAGCCGCTGCTCGAAGCGAAGCCAGGGGACGAGCAAATTGGCGACGCGCGCTTGCAGCGTCGGGATGGCGCGGCGCTTCAGGATGACGGAATTGACGTACCACCCGACGATGCCGGGTAGGTTGACGTAGCTCGCCTCCTCGATCGCGAAGCCGTGGCCCTGGAGCTGGGCGACGAGATCGCCGCGCTCGTAGCGGCGGTGATGGTGGATGGCGCGATCGATCTCGCCGTAGAGGGCGCGCATCGCCGGCACCTGGAGGATGAGGCGACCGCCGGGCTCGAGCAGGCGGGCGAAGGTGGCGAGCGCGGCGTCGTCGTCCTCGATGTGCTCGAGGACGTTCAGGCAGAGGACGGTGTCGAAGCGCTCTCCGAGGAGGCCGTCGAGCATCGGGTCGCTCCAGTCGACGCGGCGGACGTGCACGTTCTCGAGACGCTCGGAGGCGCGGCGGAGGAGCCCGAGGTAGTGCTCGTTGTTGTCGGTCGCGACGACGTGCGGACGGTCGCGGAGGAAGCGGGTGAAGTTGCCGACACCGCAGCCGACCTCGAGGACGCGGTCGCCGACGTACGGATCGAGCCGACTCCACACCCACTCGTTGTAGCGGCCGACGTGGCGTAGGCGCTGCAAGGTGGTGTAGCCGGGATCGTCTTGGTCGTCGACGAAGCGATGTTTGAGGATGGTCCAAATCGCCGCCAGACCGTCCTTCCAGCCGATCTTCTTGCCTTCCCAGTATTCGCGGCCGTGGTAACTGATCGGCACCTCGTAGAGGCGACAGCCGAGGCGCGCGACCTTGGCGGTGAGCTCGGGCTCGATCCCGAACCGATTCGAGGTGAGGCGCATGCGGCGCAGAACGTCGGTGCGGAAGACCTTGTAGCAAGTCTCCATGTCGGTGAGGTTCAAGTCGGTGCAGACATTCGAGATGAAGGTGAGGAGCTTGTTGCCGAGCATGTGCCGAAAGAAGAGCACGCGCCGGGTGGCGCCGAGAAAGCGTGAGCCGTAGACGACGTCGGCCCGCCCGCTGACGATCGGCTCGATCAACTTGGGGTATTCGGCCGGGTCGTACTCGAGGTCGGCGTCTTGGATGAGCGTGATGTCACCGTCGACGTGCTCGAGCGCGCTGCGGATGGCCGCGCCCTTGCCGGCGTTCTGCGCTTGGAAGATCGCCTGCAGACGGTTGCGATCGTCGTGCGGCTCGCTGAGCAGATCGCGGATCACGTCGGCGGTGCCGTCGGTCGAGCCGTCGTCGACGAGGATGATCTGCTTGCGGATCGGGACGGCGCGGACGCGCTCGAGGACGCGGCGGAGCGTCCGCCGCTCGTTGAAGACCGGAACGATGACCGAAAGTGTGACGTCCGATGGCCGCACGGGGGGATCTATTACCAGGACCCGCGCCGTTGACCAATGTATGCCGAGGATGCGTTGACACCCGGAAGAGGCTGCCTGTAGGTTTGAGAGCGGCGGCGTGGGGTCCTGCCGTCGATCAGGCCCATACGATGAAGCTCTCGACCATGCGCCACATCGACTACTTCGTCGGTGTGCCCGCGACCTTCGTCTTGGCCGTCCTCGTGAAGCTGCTCGGCCGCATGCGCCCGCACCGTGTCGACGGACAGCCGCGGCGCATCCTCTTCATCGAGCTCTCCGAGATGGGCAGTACGATTCTCGCCTCGGCCGCGATCCGGCGCGTCCAGGAGCGCTATCCCGGCGCCCAGCACGCCTTCGCGATCTTCCGCAAGAACGCCGCCAGCCTCCGGCTGCTCGAGCTCTTCGACGAGCGCCACATCTTCACCCTGCGCGACGACTCGCTGGCGCACATGGCCCTCGACACCGTTGCGCTCCTGCGCTTCTGCCGCGCCGAGCGTATCGATACCGTGATCGACCTCGAGCTCTTCTCGCGTATCTCGTCGATCTTGAGCCTGCTCTCGGGCGCGACGACGCGGGTCGGCTTCCACAACTATCACGGGGCAGGCCTCTACCGCGGCGAGCACCTCACGCACCGGGTGCAGTACAACCCGTATCGTCACATGTCGCAGAATTTTCTCGCGCTCATCGAGGCTCTCGAGTGCGATCCCGTCGCCATCCCGCTCCCGAAGCGCGCCATTCCCGTGCCGCCGCCGCCGCTCCAGGTGCCGACCGACGGCGAGGCGTTCGCGTACGTCAGCCGCCAGCTCGAGGCCTGCTATCCGATCACGCCGGCGCATCGACTGGTGGTGGTGAACCACGACGCGGGAATCCTGCTCCCGATCCGTACCTGGCCGCCGGAACGCTTCGCCGAGCTCGCGCGCCGGCTGCTCGCCGCCGATCCGATGGTGGTCGTCGTCCTCATGGGCATCG
>JBGPIT010000333.1:0-5661 GCA_041485125.1 Binatia bacterium
GCGCTTCAAGCGCGCGGTCGTCGCGACCGGCGCGCGGGCGGGACATCCGGCGATCGAGGGCCTCGCCGAGGCGGGCTTTCTCACCAACGAGACGGTCTTCTCCCTGACCGAGCGGCCGCGCCGACTCGCCGTCATCGGCGGCGGGCCGATCGGCTGCGAGCTCGCGCAAGCGTTTCGCCGGCTCGGCTGCGAGGTCCATGTCCTGAACGACGTCGCCCACGTCCTGCCGCGCGAGGACGCCGACGCCGCGGCGATCGTCGAGGAGACGTTTCGACGCGAGGGCGTTCACGTCGTCTCGGACTGCACCATCGCTCGTGTTGCCAGCGGGCCGGCGGGGAAGACGTTGCACTACACCCGCGCCGGCACCGGCAGCGAGGTCACGGTCGACGAGATCCTGGTCGCTGCCGGCCGCGTACCGAACGTGGACGGCCTCGACCTCGAGGCGGCCGGCGTCCAGTACGACACGCGGCGCGGCGTCGTCGTGAATGATCATCTGCAGACGACCAACCCCCGGATCTACGCCGCCGGTGACGTCTGTCTCGACTACAAGTTCACTCACACGGCCGATGCGACGGCGCGGATCGTCATCCAGAACGCGCTCTTTTTCGGCCGCAAGAAGCTGAGTGCACTGCACGTGCCGTGGTGCACGTACACGGATCCTGAGGTCGCGCACGTCGGCATGTACGAGCGCGACGCCGCCAAGCAGGCGATCGCGGTGACGACGTTCACGATCCCGTTCAGCGACGTCGATCGCGCCATCACGGACGGCGACGAGGAGGGCTTTCTCAAAGTGCACGTGAAGAAAGGCTCGGACCGGATCCTCGGTGCGACGATCGTGGCTCCGCATGCCGGTGAGATGATCAACGAGATCACCCTCGCGATGGTGAAGGGGGTCGGCCTCGGCAGCCTCGCGAACGTGATCCACCCGTACCCGACGCAGGCCGAAGCGATTCGCAAGGCCGGCGACGCATACAACCGCACCCGTTTGACGCCGACCGTGAAGAAGGTCTTCGCGCGCTGGCTCGCGTGGACGCGATGATACCCTGCGAGGAGCGATCATGACCTGCCGCGAAGTCGTCGACTTCCTGATGGCGTACGATTCCGGAGAGCTCCCGCCGGATCAGCGGCGCGTCTTCGACGAGCACATCGCGGATTGTGCGCCCTGCCGAACGTACCTCGCGACGTATCGCGAGACCGTCGTCGCCGCGAAGGACGCCTTCGACCCGGATGACGTGAGCCCACCGCCCGAGGAGCTCGTCGACGCGATTCTCGTGGCACGCCGGCGCGGCGAAGGCCGCTGACGGCCTATCGCGGTGGCGATCCGCTCCGTGTTGCGGCGATGACGAGGCTTATCGATCGTGCGCGTGTCGACCTCCGGCTCCTCGCGTAGCCGGTACTCATTGACATCAAGTCCGGAGTCTTCACCTCAGGACGGCCGGTGCAATTTTCCAGGCCCGACCCTGTGCCTCGATGTCCCGGCGATCCGTCGTCGACCCGTCGAAGCGATCCTTGATCAACCCCACCTGGCGCAGAACCGTCGCCTGGTCCCAGTAGATCCGCTCGCACGCCAGTTTGCCGTCCCGGAACTGAACCACCACTACGAAATCGACCTCGACCACCCGATTCGTCGGCGGCACGCCGGGCAGGAACCAGTCCATCCGCTTCGTGTGCGTGAAGCGCAGATGGTCCTCCTCGACCAGTTGGTCGCACCCAAACACGCGGTTCGTCGTCGTCATCTGCAGATCATCGGGCCACGAACCGATGAACACGTCGCGGTAGAAGGCCCGCAGCTGCGCCTCGCCCTTCCCCCCGGTATTTTCCGGTACGTGATTGACGGAAGCGTCCTCAACCCGCCAACGTCGCCTCCACGTCCTTCGTCACGAACTCATGGCGGATGTGCTCCGCCCAGAGCTGTTCCATTTCTTGCTGCGTCATGTCTGCTCCATTCAGTTATAATAACGAGTGGGCACTCACCGTGAGCCCCGCCGCGTTTCACTTCTCCAAAAATGGTAGCAAATCGGTGTGATGGCCGATCATTTTCCACTTCCCGCCTTCCTTACGGAAGAGGTTGGTCGCGCGGATCGAGACCTTCGCAGGCTTGCCGTCCGCATCCGTATTCTCTCCTTCTTCGTAGTTGCTGGCGACCGCGATGTCGTTGCCGACGGTGATCTGGATTCCTTGCGGCTTGACCGCCCCACCCAGTTTTCGTGCCGCTTGCTCCTCCCAGCTCGCCAGCACGTGATTCCAACCGACCTGGAAGCCGCCGCCGGGCCCCATGTACGTGACGTCAGCCGCGTGCGACCAGACCTCCTTCATCGGGGCCACGTCGCCGGTGAACATTGCATTCAGCGCCGAGTAGAACTGCGCCGTCGCCTCGCCAACTGCCCTCTCACCTGCGTCGGCAGCAGGCGCGGTGCTCGCCGCCACACAAGCAAGACCGGCCACGACGAAAACCGACCAACGTGCCTTCAGCGTGTTTCTCATCTCGCACCTCCTCGTTCGCGTATTGAGCTGGTGATTCATCTCCGCAATCCCTGCCTTCATCGAATGCATGCAGATCATCCGCTCCCGCTCTCGGAAAGGTTCATGGCTTCCTCCGACTTCGGCTGACCAGGCGCGCCGCCGTTTGGCTGCATGGTGCAGCACTGCGCGGTACGCAACGCCCGTGCCAAGCGTTGGGGGCCCGATACGCGTGGACAAATAGGCATTCCCAATGCGTCTCCGGGGCGGGGAGACCGGTGAGCGAGTTCGTCCGCCCCGTAATTACCGAATAATCGGCGAATGCACGAAGGTGCGATAAGCCGGAGTTACGTCAATTACCCGGCTAGAGTTTCTTTTCGACGCGGCGTCAATTTCCTGACCAGGGCCGCACTGGTTTGGCCACGGGAAGTCCGATCAGCGGCAGCGGATCTTCGAGTCGTTCGAGCAAGGCGAGCGCTCGACGTCGCGAATGTACGGCGGGACGGGGCTCGGAGACGGTCCGCGCCAACGTCCGGGACACGAGGGCGATGGACTGATTCACGGACGTCGCACCGGGAGACCGGCGGCAGCCCATGCGCGAAAGCCACCATCGAGCTCGGTTGCGTGCGCCAGTCCGAGGTCTTACGCTCTCGCACCCCTTGCACCGAACGAAGTACCGCTGCGTGACGGTGTCCTTACTGCTTGCCCTTGCGGAAGGGGACGACGTCGAGGTTGTGCCGGAAGGCAAAGCGGCCGATGTCGTGCACGAACCGCTCGGTCATCGGCGCCACCGTCGCGGTCGAAGCGAAGCGCTGGCGCTCGGTAGTCGCGCAGGTGCCGCACCACGCCGCCGACCGCCTGCAGCCGCCCGCGGTCCGTGGACCCGGCCTCCCGACGGTGGCAGACTTTGTGCCCGCAGGCCCAAGCCGGGCGATGTCGAGCGAGCACCATGAGCGATCCCCTCCCGATCAGCGAAGTGCCAGACGATGACGTCGCGCTGCGCGCGATCGTCGAGGGGGTCGAGGCGGAGATGGGCGAGCAGTTCTTCACGTCGCTCGTCCGCCATCTCGCCGGCGCCCTCGACGTCGCGTACGCCTTCGTCTCCGAGTTCACCCCGGATCGTGCGCATTTCCGGATGGTCGCGCTCTGGGCGCGCGGCGCGCCGGGGCCGCGGCTCACCGTCCCCATCGCCGGCACGCCCTGCGAGGCCGTCCTCGGCGGCGAGATGTCGCACCACCCGTCAGAGCTCCAGCAACGCTTTCCCGCCGACGTCGCGCTCGCCGAATGGGATGCGCAGAGCTACTGCGGCGTGCCCCTCCTCGACGCGACGGGCGCCGTCGTCGGCCATCTCGCGATCATCGACGACGAGCCGATGCTCGACGGCCCGCGCGGGCTCGCGATCATGCGTATCTTCGCGGCGCGCGTATCCGCGGAGCTCGAGCGCCAGCGCGTCGAGTCGGCGCTGCGCGACAGCGAGGAACGCTACCGCGATCTCTACGAGAAGGCGCCGGTGGCGTACATGTCGTTCGGTGTCGACGGCCGCCTGCTCGGCTGGAACCAACGCGCGGTCGAGATGACCGGCTACCCGCCCGACGAGCTCGCCGGCATGCTTTTCCTCGACCTGGTCGCCGACACGCCCCACGGGAAGCCGCATGCGGCGGCCCTCAACGAGCAGTTCCTCGCCGGTATCGAGACGTCCTCGGAGCTCGAAGGCCGTCGCAAGGACGGCAGCACCTTCTGGGTGCGCGCGTCGGTGCGGCCGCTCCGCGACGCCCAGGGGCGCGTCGCCGCGACCCAGTCGATTCTCGTCGACATCACCGACCGCAAGCGCGCGGAGGAAGCGCTGCGCGTGAGCGAGGAGCGCATGGCACGCGTCCTCGACTCGGCGATGGACGCGATCGTGATCATCGACGAGACGAGCACGATCGAGCTCTTCAACGATGCCGCCGAACGGGCCTTCCAATGTGCCGCGCCCGACGCGATCGGCTGCTCCTTCGACCGCTTCCTCACCGCGGGCTTCCGCACCGCGCTCGACGCCGCGATGCGCGCGCTCGGCGAGGGCGGCGCGACGGCACCCTACGTGTGGGCGCCCGACGGCCTGAAGGCGCGCGACACGAGCGGCCGCGAGTTCGCGATCGAGGCGACGATCTCGCACGTCGAGGTGCACGGGCGGCGGCTCTTCACCTTGATCCTTCGCGACGTCGAGCTGCGCCGGCGCGCCGCCGAGGAGCTCCGGCTGCTGCATCGCCAGAACGAGTACCTGCAGGAGGAGATCCGGGCGGTCCACAACGTCGAGGAGATCGTCGGCCAGAGCCGCGCGCTCCACGGCGTGCTCGAGCAGGTGCGGCTGGTCGCGCCGACCGCCAGCACGGTGCTGATCGTCGGCGAGACCGGCACGGGCAAGGAGCTGATCGCGCGCGCCGTGCACTCGGGGAGCGATCGGGCGTCGCGGCCGCTCGTCAAGGTGAACTGCGCGGCGCTGCCGACCGGCCTCATCGAGAGCGAGCTCTTCGGCCACGAGAAGGGCGCCTTCACCGGCGCCGTCGAGCGGCGCATCGGCCGTTTCGAGCTCGCCGATCGCGGCACGATCTTCCTCGACGAGATCGGCGAGATGCCGCTCGACCTCCAGGCGAAGCTCTTGCGCGTGCTGCAAGAGCAGGAGCTCGAGCGCATCGGCGGCAGCCGGCCGATCAAGGTCGACGTGCGGGTGATCGCCGCGACCAATCGGAACCTCGCGCGCATGGTCGCCGGCGGCACCTTCCGCCAGGATCTCTACTATCGGCTGCACGTCTTTCCGCTCGCGCTGCCGCCGCTCCGCGAGCGGGCGGAGGACATCCCGACCCTGGTGCACTACTTCGTCGCCCGCTACGCGACCAAGATCGGCCGGCGGATCACCCACATCGCGCGCGAGACCGTGCAACGCCTCGTCGCCTACCCGTGGCCGGGGAACGTCCGCGAGCTCGAGAACGTGATCGAGCGGGCGGTCATCTTGTCGTCGGGACTCGAGCTCACGGTCGGGGCCGAGCTGGTGCCGGCGCCCGCATCGCTGTCCCTCCCCACTGCGCCGACCCCCGCGGCGGCGCCGGCGTTCCCGTCGGCGGACGAGGCGATGCAATCCGCCTCACTCGACGCCGTCGAGCGCGGGCACATCCTCTCGATGTTGAAGCGCACGAGCTGGCGGATCGAAGGTCCCACCGGAGC
>JBGPIT010000334.1:0-5630 GCA_041485125.1 Binatia bacterium
CTCCACGCCGCTTCCATCCACCCATCGTTCGTACCTCCCGTTGCCGAGCGGAGCATCTTCCATGCCGATGAGATCTGCAACCCCTAGCGGGGTCGAATATCCCGCAAGGCGCACTGTGCACGCTACGGATCTCGCATTTGGCCAATACGGGCGTAAGGGGGTCCCGAAAAATTAATCGAGAATTTCCCACTGCACAGAGCAGTCGGCTACCGAGAACGGGTCAAGGGCCATGACCCGAGAGGCCACATCTCTGACAGGGGGCGTCCAACCCCGAACGGCCCGCCCCACCCTGCCCCGGCCGCGCATCACGAGGTGCGAGGGCGGCCGAAGCGTCGCGGCCGTCAGCCGAGAAGCGCGACCGGGATCGGGACGACCTTCGCGCGCACGAACTCGCCGAGGCTCTTGGCTTGTGGGTCGCTGCGCAAGGAGGCGGCGACGCCTTCGCCCAAGAAGCCTTTGATGACGAAGTTCACGGCGCGCAGGTTCGGGAACGCGAAGCGGTCGATCTGAAGAGATCGGGCTTCGGGCATGAGGGCACGCAGACGGTCCGCGGTGAGGAAGTCGGCGAGCCAGGCGTAGGCGGCGTCGGTGCGAACCCAAAGGCCGACGTTGGCGTTCCCGCCTTTGTCGCCGGAGCGCGCGCCGCAGATGACCCCGAGAGGGACGTCGCGCGTCGGTCCGGTCGGTACGACGATGCGCGGAGCCGGTGCGGCGGGCGGCGGCGTGAAGCCGTGCGGCAGCTCGGTCGGTGGGATCGGAATCGCCTCCTCGCCGATGATCACGCGCTGGTCGACGTCCTCGGACGGCACCAGCGCCGGCCAGTACACGCCGATCTGCGACTCGGCCGAGGGCGGGCTCGTCATGAAGAAGCCCGGGTAGTTGGCAAGCGCCATCTCGACGACCTTGTTCGCGAAGGCGCGTCCGACCTTGTTCGGATCGGGGTCCTTCACCGTCACGCGCAGGTAGGCGAACGACTCCTCGGCGGTCGAGGGATTCGGCCGGTCGGCGCGCTGCAACGAGACGTGCGACTCCGCGAACTGCTCGCGCCCACCAACGAGCGACCACAGGGTATCCTCGGCGAGCCGCGCTTTGTCCTCGATGTCGAGGCCCGCGAGGACGAAGGTCATGCTGTTCTTGTAGCCGCCGAAGTAGTTGATGCAGACCTTCGTCGTCGGCGGCGGCGGCTCGCCGCGCACGCCGCTCACCAGCACGCGATCCGGCCCGTCTTGCGCGACTTGGATGGTGTCGAAGCGGGCAGTGACGTCGGGGTTCGGGTAGAGCGGCCCGCCGATCTCATACAGGAGCTGTGCCGTGACCGTACCGACCGAGACGATGCCGCCGGTGCCGGCGTGCTTGGTGATGACGAAGCTCCCGTCGGGACGCATCTCGGCGATCGGAAAGCCGGGCGCGCGCAGGTCGGGCACCTCGCGGAAGAAGGCGTAGTTGCCGCCGGTGCATTGCGCGCCGCATTCGATGATGTGGCCGGCGACGACGCCGGCAGCGAGCTTGTCCCAGTCGTCGCGCGCCCAGCCGAACTTCCACGCCGCCGGTCCGAGCGTCAGGGCCGCGTCGGTCACGCGCGGGCAGATGACGAGATCGGCGCCACGCTCGAGCGCCGCGACGATACCCCAGCCACCGAGGTACGCGTTGGCGCTCAAGACGGGCGACGCGAGCGTGCTGAGCGGCGCGCCGCGATCGAGATGCTTGAACGGCTCGCCGCGACGCTGCAGCTCGTCGAGCTTCGGCATCAGGTCGTCGCCCTCGAGGTGCGCGATCGCGGCCTGGACGCCGAGCTTGCGGTAGAGACCGCGCGCGGCCTCGGCGAGACCGGCCGGGTTCAAGCCGCCGGCGTTGACGACGATCTTGATGCCGCGCTGCTTGCACGTGACCGCGATCTCCTCGAGCTGGCGCAGGAAGGTGCGCGCGTAGCCGAGGCTCGGGTCTTTCAGACGGTCCTTCAAGAGGATCATCAAGGTGAGCTCGGCAAGATAGTCGCCGGTCAGCACGTCGATCGGGCCGCCCTCGACCATCTCGCGCGCCGCGCTCAACCGGTCGCCGTAGAAGCCGCTGCAGTTCGCGATGCGTAGTACGTCCGCCATGGATTCGACTCCTGGACCCCGTCGCCGCCGGCCGCGCCGGATCAGCGCGGACGACGGGCGAGGCGTTCGAGCAAGATCGGTTTCAGCTCGGGGCTTGGTTTATAACAATACGTCGCGCGCCGGCCACCGGGCCGGTCGACGTCGGCGATGAGCTGAACGTCCGACTGGAGGCGGCGCGCCGCGACCGGCGCAGCTGACGGCGCGGGCGATTCCAACCCACCGTCGCCAGCACCCCGGCGCCGCGCCGGCTCGATCGAGAGCGCGACGTCCACGGACGCGATCAGCGCCGGATGCGTGACCGCGCTCACCGCGAGGGTGTCGAACGGGTTGAAGCCGTCGACGTGGAACCGCTCGCGCCAGAGCCCGAGCCAGCTCCGGCAATTGCGCGCCAGCCAGGCGCCGGGCTCGCCGCTCCGGCCGAGCTCGTCGAGATCGGCCGTCGTAACGAGGACGTGCGACGACACCTCCCACGGCGCGAGCACCAGCGGCACCGGACTCTCGAGCAGCACCCGCGCCGCCTCGGGATCGTTCTCGAAGTTGAAGTCCGGAAAGGGTTCCGGCTGAACGTCGCTGGCGCGAAACTCCTGACCGGGCCGGCGGCCGGCGACGACTACCATGCGCTCGATCCGGTCCTGCAGCTCGGGATGACGCGTCACGACCGTCGCGACGTTCGTCAGAGGACCGAGAGCGAGCAGCGTGAGCGGCCGCTCGCGCAGGGCCGCGGCGATCGCCTCGACGGCCGGCGTCGGCGCACCGAGCTCCTCGCGCCGTGCGGCGCCGGCGTGGACGCCGAGACCGGCGGGACCGAAGCGCGCCGCGACCTCACGACCGATCGGCAGCGCCTGCACGAGGTCGGCGTTGCCGTAGACCACGCTCACGCCGCGCACGCAGAGCTCCGGCGAGTGGAACGCCTGGATCATCGCGAGCGCGTCGTCGACCTCGTGCTCGGGCAAGCCCGCCGCGGGATCGACGTCGAGCCAGACGTCGATCGGCGATCGCCGCGCGGCCGTCCGCGCAGAATCCGCGGCGCTCATGCGAGGAGCGGCTCCAAGGAGCCGTCGACCATCGCGGCGCGCGCGCGCTCGAGCAGCATCGCGCGGCGTCCGCTGCTCGGCGCGATCGGCAGCTGCGCGACGCCGGCGATCCGGCGCAGGACCTCGACCGCGGCGTAGCGCGCCAGCAACGACGGGATGAGCGCGTGATGCGCGGCGCCGCCGGCGACCGCGTCGCCGCGGTGCTGATAGCGCGCGACGAAGCGCGCGACCGCGCCGGCGCCTGCGTCCGCCAGGAGAAGATGCGCGACGGCGCACGCGACGTCGACCTCCGGATCGCCGTAGAAGCAGAACTCGGGATCGATCACCCGCAGGCCGCCCGTCGTCCGCAGCCAGCTGCCGGGGAAGTAGTCACCGTGCAGCAGGCACGGACCGTCCTCGAGGTAGCGGCGGCCGGTGGCGGCCACCAACGCGGCGTGCGTGCGGTCGCGTCGGAGCCTCGCGGCGACCGCGGCAAGCCCAGGCTCGTGGCGCTCGAGATCGACGCCGTTCTCCGGGTTCAGCGGCACCTCGAAGATGTGCGCATGGTTCAGCGCCCGCATGGCGCGGTTCGCAAAGGCCGGATCGGGCACGCCGCGAGTCTCGTCGTGCAGCGACCGTAAGTAGTCGGCGAGCGCGTCGAGCTCGTGCGGCGCGATCGCCTCGCCGGCGTACGCGCCCGTGCAATCGTTCGCGCTACCCAGGTCCTCGAGGACGAGCACGCTCGCCGCGCCGTCCCAGCCGAGGAGACGTGGCATCTTCGCCGCGACCGGCGCGATCGTGCTGACGCGCGCGTAGAACCGGCGTTCGAAGTCGGCACGCTCGGACGGCGCCGCGATGTGGTCGTAGCGCTCCACCCAGGGCCGTGCCTGCTTGACGATCAGGCTCCGCTCCGCCGTCGCGACGCGAAGGGTGAGGTTCATGTTTCCCGCGCCGGCACGGCCACAGCTCACGATCGGCTCGTCGGCGCCGAGAAAGCGACGCGCGACGAGGAACCGGCGCAGCGCTTCAGGCTCGGCGGGATCGAGCCAGGGAAAGTCCGGACGAGTCCGGATCAGCTCGGTGCGAAGCGACATGGCGCGCCATCATTCGCCGGGGACGCTCACTGCGCCCAACTCGGAGGGCGCTTGCCGACGAACGCCGCCATGCCCTCGGCCGCCTCCGGCGCCGCGAACAGCGCCGCGATCTTCTCTTCGGCGTAGCGGAAGGCCTCGTCCATCGGCAGGCGCGAGACCGTGCGGATGAGCCGCTTCGCCTCGGCGATGGCGTTCGGGGCGCCGAGCGCGAGCTGCGCGACCTCCGCGTCGACCGCGCTCACCAGGCCATCGCTCGCCACCACCTTGTGGAGCAGGCCGTAGTCGCGGGCGTGGGCGGCGTCGAAACGCTCGCCGCTGAGAAAGAGCCGCATCGCCTGATGCACGCCGAGCTTCGGCAGCACCACGACCGAGATCATCGCCGGGATCACGCCGACGCGCACCTCGCTGAAGCTGAAGGTCGCGCCGTCGACGGCGAGCGCGATGTCGGCCGCCGCGACCAGCCCGACGCCGCCGCCGAAGGCATGACCGTTGGCCGCGACGATCACCGGCTTCGGACCGTCCCACATGAGCTTCAGGATCTCGACGAAGGGGTTGCGCCCGCTTCCCGGAGCGACCGCGTCGCCGCGGTTCTTCAAGTCCGCGCCGGCGCAAAACGCCGGACCGTTGCCGGTGAGGACGATCGCGCGCACGCTTTCGTCGGCGATCGCCGCGCGCAGGTGGTCGCCGAGCTCGCGGACGAGCGGCGCCGAGAGCGCGTTCCGCGTTTGCGGCGAGTCGAGCGTGATCCACGCCGCCCGGTTGCGCACTTCGTACTTGGTCACCGATTCCGTCGCCATGGTTGTTCCGTCCTACTCGTCCGCGTCGACGACGATCATCACGGTGTCGGGATCGACCATCTGGCCGACCTCGACCCGGACGTCCTTCACGACGCCGGGATCGTGCGCGATCATCTGATGCTCCATCTTCATCGCCTCCAGGACGAGCATCACCGTCCCCTTCTCGACCCGGTCGCCGACCGCGACCCGTACCTGACGGACCACGCCCGGCATCGGGGCGAGACAGCCGCCGGCGAGCTCCTCGCGGCGCGGCGGCGGGAAGCGCGGCACCGCCGTGAGCTCGACCGTGCCGAGGCCGCTGTGCACGACCAGCGTCGCGCCCGCGGTCCGCACGGAAAATCGCCGGCGCACGCCGTCGAGCTCGAGCACCACGCCGTCGTCGTCGGAGGCGAGAACGCGCGCGTCGCGGCCGTGGCCGGCGATCTCGACCTCGAAGCGGGTCGAGGTGGACTGCGCCGCGCCGACCGCGAAGCGACGCTCGTCGAGGGCGGCGTAGCGGACCTCGATCTCGTCGCCGGCGACGCGATAGACGGCGTCTTGCGGCCGCCAGCGGTTGTTGCGCCACCCCGACGGAATGCTCGGCGGCAGCGGTCCGTCCGCGGCACGCCGTCGCGCGTCGTGCTCGTA
>JBGPIT010000335.1:0-5623 GCA_041485125.1 Binatia bacterium
GGCCTTCACCACGATACGCGCCGAGTCCACCTGCTCGACCACCCCGTCGCGACGGGCCACCACGGTGACGCCGGAGTCGCGCGCCACGACGCGCTCCATGCCGGTGCCGACGAGCGGCGCGTCGGTGCGCAGCAGCGGCACCGCCTGGCGCTGCATGTTCGAGCCCATGAGGGCGCGGTTGGCGTCGTCGTTCTCGAGGAACGGGATCAGCGACGCCGCGACGCTGACGAGCTGGTTCGGCGAGACGTCCATGTACTCGACCTGATCGGGCCGGACCTGGACGAAGTTGCCGCCGATCCGCGCCGACACCGAGTCGCTGGTGTAGACGCCCTTCGCGTCGATCGGCGCGTTCGCCTGCGCGATGACCAGGTCTTCCTCCTCCAACGCCGAGCAGAAACGGATGCGATCGGTGACGCGGCCCTTCTCGACCTCGCGGTAGGGGGTCTCGACGAAGCCGTAGTCGTTGACGCGCGCGTAGGTCGAGAGCGACGCGATCAGACCGATGTTCGGGCCTTCCGGCGTCTCGATCGGGCACACCCGGCCGTAGTGAGTCGGGTGGACGTCGCGCACCTCGAAGCCGGCGCGCTCGCGCGTGAGGCCGCCCGGTCCGAGCGCAGAGAGACGCCGCTTGTGGGTGATCTCCGAAAGCGGATTCGTCTGGTCCATGAACTGCGACAGCTGGCTCGAGCCGAAGAACTCCTTGATGACCGCGGAGACCGGTTTGTAGTTGATGAGCTCCTGCGGCATCAGCGTCTCGATGTCCTGCAGGCTCATGCGCTCCTTGATGGCGCGCTCCATGCGGACGAGGCCGATGCGGTACTGGTTCTCGACGAGCTCGCCGACGGCACGCACGCGGCGGTTGCCGAGGTGGTCGATGTCGTCGATCTGACCGTTGCCGTTCTTGAGCTCGATCAGGTAGCGCACCACCTCGAGGATGTCCTCGCGGCGAAGCGTCCCCTGCTCGAGAGGCACGTTGAGCTTGAGCTTGTGGTTCAGCTTCAGCCGGCCGACCTTCGAGAGGTCGTAGCGGTCCGGGTTGAAGAAGAGGTTGTGGAAGAACGCGGTCGCGGTCTCCGGCGTCGGCGGATCACCGGGGCGCAGACGGCGATAGATCTCCATGATCGCCTCGTCGGGCGTGGAGATCTTGTCCTGCAGCAGCGTGTTCCGCAGCGACGGCCCGACGTGCAGGTCGTCGATGAAGAGCACCTCGATCTGGCTGATGCCACGCTCGCGGAGGAGATCGTAGCGCTCTTGGGTGAGCTCCTGGTTGGTTTCGACCAGGACCTCACCGGTCTTCGGATCGACGATGTCGTGCGCCGACACCCGGCCGAGCACCTCTTCGAGCGTGATCGGCACCTGCTCGACGCCGGCCGCCTCCATCTGGCGGATGACGGCCTTGGTGAACTTGCGGCCTTCCTTGACGATGATCTCGTTCGAATCGGGATGGCGGATGTCGCGACTCGCCTTCACGCCCGCCAGCTGCTCGGGCTTGAACAGCTTCACCGCCTTGCGGCCGTCGAGGACGATGGTGTCGGTCTTGTAGTAATAGTTGAGTAGATCTTCGGTGGTCATACCGAGGGCGCGCAGTAGCACGGTGGCGTGAAACTTCCGCCGCCGGTCGACGCGCACGTACAGGATGTCGCGGGCGTCGAACTCGAAGTCGATCCACGAGCCGCGGTAGGGAATGATGCGGCCGGAGTAGAGCAAGCGGCCGCTGGCGTGCGTCTTCCCCTTGTCGTGGTCGAAGAACACGCCCGGCGAGCGGTGCAGCTGGCTCACGATCACCCGCTCGGTGCCGTTGATCATGAAGGTGCCGTTGCGGGTCATGAGCGGGATCTCACCGAAGTAGACTTCCTGCTCCTTGACGTTCTTGATCGAGCGCACGCCGCTCTCGGGATCGACGTCCCAGATGACGAGCTGGATCGTCACCTTGAGCGGCGCGGCGAAGGTCATGCCGCGCTGGTGACATTCGTCGACGTCGTACTTCGGCTCCCCGAGCGAGTAGCTCACGAACTCGAGCGACGCCGTCTCGTTGAAGTCCTTGATCGGAAAAACCGACTTGAAGACACCCTGCAACCCCGTGTCGGCCCGCCGTTCGGGCTCGATGTCGCGTTGAAGAAACTCTTCGTACGACCGCTGCTGGATGTCGATCAGGTTCGGGATGTCGACGATCTTCTTGATCCGCCCGAACGTGCGACGCAGCCGGAAGTTGTTCGCGACTTGTACTGAAGCCATTCACTCACCTTTCATGGACCGCCACGCGCGGCCCGTTGACCCGCCGTATGGTCGGAAACGATCGACTGCCGACTACTTGATCTCGACTTGTCCGCCCGCGTCCTCGAGCTTCTTCTTGATTTCTTCGGCCTCGTTCTTGGCAACGCCTTCCTTGACGCTCTTGGGCGCGCCGTCGACGAGATCCTTGGCCTCTTTCAAGCCGAGGCCCGTCAGCTCGCGGACGACCTTGATGACCTGGATCTTCTTGTCACCGGCCGCCTTGAGGACCACCGTCCACTCGTCCTGCTCCTCGACGGGGGCCGCAGCCGCACCGGCCGCCGCGCCGGGCATCGCCGCCATCATCGGCGCCGCCGCGCTCACACCGAGCTCGCCCTCGAGCTCCTTCACGAGCGCCGCCGCGTCCAGCAGCGACATGTTCTTGATGTAATCTTTGACCTGATCTCGGGATACTTCTGGCATCAGACTGCTCCTCCTTCGTTGGCCGTGGGTTCGGCTGATTCGGCTGATTCGGACGTTCCTTCGGATCCTTGCTTCGATCGCTCCAGCGCGCCGAGCAATCGCACCAGCGATGCGCCCGGCTCCTGTATGGTGCGGAGCAGCTGTGACGCCGGCGCTTGCATCACGCCGAGGAGCTGGGCGAGCAGCACCTCACGGCTGGGCAGCCTGGCAAGATCGGCCACATCCGCTGCAGGCAGCGTCGATCCGGCGAGCACACCGCCGGTGATCTTGAGCTTGTCGTTCTGCTCGGCGAACTTGACGAGGATCTTCGCCGCCGCGACCGGATCGGCGGCCGTGGTGACGAGACCGGTCGGCCCGCGCATCAGCTCGTCGAGCTTCTCGAAGGTCGTCTCCTTGAGCGCGAGGCGCGCGAGCGTGTTCTTGGTGACGTGGTACGCGGCGTTCACGCCTTTCAGCTCGCGGCGCAGCTTGTTGATCTGCGCGACGGTGAGGCCGCGGTATTCGGTCATCACCGCGAGGCTCGCGCCCTGGAGGCGCTCGTGAATCTCGGCGATGGCGCTGGCTTTCTCTTCTCTGTTCACCGATGTCTCCTGGTCAGGCGGCCGCGGTCAGGGTGCGCGCGGTGTTCGGATCGACGGCAACGCCGGGACCCATCGTGGTCGCGACCGACACGCCCCTCAGATAGTTGCCCTTGGCCGCCGCCGGCTTCGCCCGCACCAGCGCCGCGATCAACGCCGAGGCGTTCTCGATGAGCTTCTCGGGGCCGAACGAGACTTTGCCGACCGGCACGTGGACGATCCCGGCCTTCTCGACCCGGTACTCGACCTTACCGGCCTTCACCTCTTGCACCGCCTTGGCGACGTCGAAGGTGACGGTGCCGACCTTCGGGTTCGGCATCAGGCCGCGCGGGCCGAGGATCTTACCGAGCCGGCCGACCACGCCCATCATGTCGGGCGTCGCGATCACGGTGTCGAAGTCGAGCCAGTTCTCCTCCTGGATCTTCTTCGTGAGCTCCTCGCCGCCGGCGAAGTCGGCGCCTGCCTGCTCCGCCTCCTTCACCTTCTCGCCCTTGGCGATGACCAACACCCGCACCGTCTTGCCGGTGCCGTGCGGCAGCATCACGGTCCCGCGGACGTTCTGGTCCGCCTGGCGCGGGTCGACGCCGAGGCGCACCGCGAGCTCCAAGGTCTCGTCGAACTTCGCGACCTTGCTCTCGACGGCGAGCTTCACCGCCTCGTCGAGCGTATAGAGCTTCTCCGGATCGATCTTCTGGGCATTCGCCCGGTATTTCTTGCCGTGTCTCGCCATCGCTATCCCTCGACCATGAGGCCCATGCTGCGCGCGGTGCCTTCGACGGTCCGCATCGCCGCTTCCAGACTCTGCGCGGTGAGATCGGGCGTCTTCAGCTGGGCGATCTCGCGAATCTGATCCTTGGTCACCGTCCCGACTTTCGTCTTGTGCGGCTCGCCCGAGCCCTTCTCGATGCCGGCCGCGCGCTTCAGCAACACCGACGCCGGCGGCGTCTTGGTGATGAAGGTGAACGACCGGTCGGCGTAGACGGTGATGACCACCGGAATGATCAAGCCCTGCTGCGCCTGCGTCTGCGCGTTGAACTGCTTGCAGAACTCCATGATGTTCACGCCGCGCTGGCCGAGCGCCGGCCCGACCGGCGGGCTCGGGTTCGCCTGCCCGGCGGGGATCTGCAGCTTCACTTCCGCTACGACTTTCTTCGCCATCTCACCCTTTCACGCGCGGGCGACCGCTCACGCCTTCTCGACCTGGATGAAGTCGAGCTCGACCGGCGTCGCGCGCCCGAAGATGCTGATCAGGACGCGGAGCTTGCCCTTCTCGGGCTTCACTTCCTCGACGACGCCGTTGAAATCTTGGAACGGGCCGTCGACGACCTTCACGTTCTCGCCGGTCTCGAAGAAGACCTTCGGCTTCGGCTTGACCGCTCCCTCTTCGACCTGCTGCGCGATCTGCCGGACCTCGGTCTCCGAGATCGACGGCGGGTTCGTCGCGCCGCCGACGAACCCGGTCACCTTGGGAGTAGATTTGACGACGTGCCAGGTGTCGTCATTCAGCGCCATGTTGACCAGGATGTAGCCGGGGAAGAACTTCCGCGACGAGGTCCGTCGCTTGCCCTTCACTAGCTCGACGACCTTCTCGGCCGGAACCAGGATGTCGCCGAAGAACTCTTCCTTGCCGAGCGATCGAATCCGCTCCTCGAGCGCCTGCTTCACCTTGTGCTCGTAGCCTGAGTAGGTGTGCACCACGTACCACTTCTTCTCGATGTCTGGTGCGGGCATCATCGACCTTGCGTTCCCAACACGCGCGTGAAGACGAACGACAGCGCACCGTCGACGAGGGCGAGCCAGAGCGCAACGATTATGACGACGATGATGACGATCACCGTTGCCGCGAGCGTCTCCTGACGCGTCGGCCAGTGTACCTTGCGCAGCTCCGTCCAGACCTCGGTGAGGAACTGTCGGCTCTGCGGAACGACATCTTTGACTCGTTGCAATCGGTCTTCCACTACACGCTCCGCGTGATCAGCGAGGGACGGGCCAGGCAGGATTCGAACCTGCAACACCCGGATTTGGAGTCCGGTGCTCTAGCCAGTTCGAGCTACTGGCCCACACCGCGGGACATGACGTCGGCGCGTAGCGCACTGATCAGACCTTGCCTTCCTTGTGGAGCGTGTGGCTCCGGCACGCCGGGCAGAACTTCTTGAACGCGAGCTTCTCGGTGATCGTCTTCTTGTTTTTCGTGGTGGTGTAGTTCTTCCGCTTACACGAGTCGCAATTGAGCGTGACGAGATCGCGCATGGTCTACTCGAGGATCTTGGTGACGACGCCGGCACCGACGGTGCGGCCGCCCTCCCGGATCGCGAAGCGCAGCCCGTCGTCCATCGCGATCGGCGTGATCA
>JBGPIT010000336.1:0-5606 GCA_041485125.1 Binatia bacterium
AGGTCGGCCGGCTCGAGCGCGGCGTCGTCGGAGGAAGCGGGAAGAATTCCGCGCACCAGACGGGCGTCGATCTCCGGCTCGGCGGCGAGGACGGCGGCACGCTCCATCGCGTTCTGAAGCTCACGGACGTTGCCGGGCCAGGCGTGGGCCTCGAGCGGTGCCGCAGTGTCGGCGGCGAGCCGCAGGTCCGGCCGTTGTAGCTCGCGCGCGTAGCGCGCGACGAACGCGCGGGCGAGCGGCACGATGTCCTCGCGCCGCTCGCGCAGCGGCGGCAGATGGATGCGGAAGACGTTCAGCCGGTAGAAGAGGTCCTCCCGAAACGAGCCGTCCTGGATGCGCGCCGAGAGGTCGCGGTTCGTCGACGAGATCACCCGTACGTCGACGGGTACACGGCGGTTGCTACCGACCGGCTCGACGATCGCCTCCTGCAGCACGCGCAGCAGCTTCGCCTGCAACGCGACCGGCATGTCGCCGATCTCGTCGAGGAAGAGTGAGCCGCCGTTCGCGACCTCGAACTTACCGGTGCGCGCCGCCGCGGCGCCCGTGAAGGCGCCGCGCGTATGCCCGAAGAGCTCGCTCTCGAGCAGCTCCGAGGGGATCGCGGCACAGTTCAGCGCGACGAACAGTCGCTCGCGGCGCGGCCCGAGGTTGTGGACGGCGCGCGCGATCAGCTCCTTGCCGGTGCCGGTCTCGCCGGTGATCAGGACGGCGGTCTTGGTCGGCGCAACGCGACGGACGAGATCGAAGATCGCCTGCATCGCGGGGGAGACGCCGATCAGATCGTCGAGGCCGGCCGGACCGTCGTAACGCTCGCGCAGGTAGCGGTTCTCGGTGCGGTACTGCTGGAGCTGGAGGGCGTTTCGCACGATGCCCTCGAGCGCCTCGACGTCGAAGGGCTTGAGGACGAAATCGTAGGCGCCGTGCTTCATCGCCTCGACTGCCGTGTCGACCTCGCCGTACGCGGTGAGAACGATCACCGGCACGTCGCCGTCGAGCGCGCGCAGACGCTTGAACCACTCCATGCCGCCCATGCCGGGCATGCGCAGGTCCGTGATCACGGCATCGACCTTCTCGGCCTGGAAGATCGCGAGCGCCTCCTCGCCGCTCTCCGCCGGTACCGACTCGACGCCCATCTGCTCGAGCATCATCTGCAGAACGCGGCGCATCTTGCGCTCGTCGTCGACCACCAGGATGCGCTTCAGGAGGCACCTCCCGCCGGCAGCTCGACGCGGAACGTCGCGCCGGCGCCCGGCGTGCTCGCGACCGTCACGGTGCCGCCGTGGGCGCGCACGATGCGCTCGACCAGCGCCAGGCCGAGGCCGGTGCCCTTCTCACGACGAGTGTAGAATGGCGTGAAGATACGCGCCTGCACCTCGGGCGCGATCCCCGCTCCGTCGTCGCTGACCTCGAAGCCCGCATGGCCGTTCGTGCCGGCGACGGTCCGCAAGCGAACCTCGCCGCCCTTGGGCTGCGCCTGCAGCGCGTTCACGACCAGGTTCAGTATCACCTGGTAGATCTGCTCCGAATCGCAGCGCGCGGTGCACGGACCGTCCGCCGGCTCGACGCGCACCGCGACCGACGACTCGCTCGCCTGTCCCGCGACGAACTCCGCCGCTCGCTCGAGAAGCGGACCGAGCGGCGTGACCTCGATCGCCGGCGGGCGCGGCTTGGCGAGCTCGGTGAGGCCGCTCACGACGCGCTCCAGGCGGTCGACCTCGCCGACGATCATGTCGACGAGCTCGCGTTGCTGCGCGTCCTCGCTGTGCAAGCGCCGCCCGAGCATCTGCGCCGAGCCGCGCAGGATGCCGAGCGGCGTGCGGACCTCGTGCGCGATGCCGGCAGCGATCTCGCCGACCGACGCCAAGCGCGCGGTCGCGACGAGATCGTCGTGCGCGCCGCGGAGATCGGCCGCCATGCGGTTGAACGCGACCGTGAGCTCGCCGATCTCGTCCCGCGAGCGCACCGGAACGGTCTGCAGCGCACCACCGACCCGCGCGAGCTCGCCGGTCGCGCGCGTCAGCAAGCGCAGCGGGCGCACCATGCGGTGCGCGAGCACGGTCGCGACACAAGCACCGGCGAGGAGGACGATCAACAGCGTGCCGATCAGCCGGCGATTCATTGCGACGATCGGCGCCAAGGCCGACGCCCGCGGCTCGACCGCGAGGACCGACCACCGCGGCGCGGGCGGCGCGAGCGTCGCGCGGCCGACGAGCGCGTCGACCGACGGCTCGACGTCGTAAGACGGTGCGTCCGGCGCCGCCGAGCGCCAGCCCGCGGTCCGCAAGCTGGTGCCGGCCTCGAGCGCGTCGCGCGGCGTCCACGATCCGCCGATCAGCGTCCCGTCGCGGTCGAGGACGAGGAGCTCGACGTCGACGCCGAGCGCGTCGTTGTCCGCACGGATCACCTCGAGCGCCGCCGCGATCAGCCGCCAATCGTAGATCGCGTGCAGCACACCGAGGCTCGACGTCGCGTCCTCCGGGTCGCGGATCGCGATCGCGAGCTCGAGTACCGGGCGGTCGTATCGCGACGACGGTCGTGGCCCGTCGATCGCGACCTCGTCCTGCGCCACGCGCGCCGACACGAGGTCGGCCGCGGGCACGGTGTCGAGCATGGCGGGATCGGTCGCCGCGACGACCGTGCCCGCGGCGTTGGTCACGAGGGCGTCGAGGAGCATCGGGGTCCGGGTACGCTGGCCGAGCAGGAAGCGGCTGATCCGCTTGTCGACGTCGGTGACGATCACCTCGCGCATCAGCTCCTGGTTGGCCCAGCTCGCCAGCCGCTCGCGCTGCTCGTCGAGCCGGCTCGCGAGCTGCTTGGCGGCGTCGCCTGCAACCATCGCGAGCTGGCGGCCGACGGCGCGCTCGAGCGCGTCGGTCGCGCCGCTCACGGCCAAGAACGCGAACACCGCCCCCGGGATCACGATCAGCGCGAGGGAGAGCGCCACGAGCTTCGACCGGACGGAGCGGAACGGCGAGCGCAACATGTCTCAGTTGTAACCTCGTCCGGGCGTGAGTATTGCACTCCCGCGCGGCATGGACGCACCGCAATCGTTGCAAGGGACGGGCCGTTCAGTCGCACATCTCGATCGCCGGTGGCTACCGGCGGTGCTCGCAGCCCTCCTGCTCGCGACCGTCGGGGTGGTGCCGCAGCGCGGCTCGGCGGAGCAGCTCTCGCCGGTCCTGCTCGGCGAGGAGCCGATCTTCCGACGCTCGTCGCCGGTCGGTGACATCACCTACACGCCCGGCCGCGGCTTCCGGATCGGCAACACCGGCCTCACGCTCGGGGGCTTCGCGCACCTCGTCGACGCGCATCCGGAAGGCGAGCCGGCCGAGCTGGAGCTCGACGACACCAGCCTCTTCGTCATCTGGGATCCCCACCCGCGCCTGCACTTCTTCTCGGAGATCGAGTACGGCGACGTCTTTCGCATCGACAGCAAGGGAAACGTCGGCAGCCCGCTCGACCGTCTCACCGTCGACCGCCTCTACGGCGATCTTCTCTTCAACGACCTGATCAATCTGCGTGCCGGCATCTTTCGCACGCCGGTCGGGCGATGGAACGTCATCCACGCACCGCCGCTGGTGTGGACGACCGAGCAACCGCTCGTCACCGAGCAGCCGTTCGCTCCGAACCTCACCGGGGTGATGCTCTTCGGCTCGATTTTTCGGAGCGGCGGCGTGCTGGAGTACTCGCTGTACGATCAGTTCGCCGGTCCGCTCGAGAACAACCCCGACTTCGAGCCCGCCGACCACAGCACCGGCGCGCGTCTCGAGTACACCGCCGACCGCGGTTGGTCGGTCGGCGCGAGCTACCTCGCAGCCAAGCGCAACGGCGAATGGAGCCACCTCGGCGGTCTCGATTTCCTCTGGACGCACGGCCGTTTCGAGCTCATGGCCGAGCTCACGGCCGTGGGCGGGCGCGGCGGCAAGGGGCAAGGCGGCGGCTTCGTCCAGACCGTCTTCGGCGTCACCGACCGGATCTTCCTGGTGCAGCGCTTCGAGCACTACGTCCACGCCGGCGACGGTCCCCGTCACGTCAACTTGATCACGATCGGCCTGGCGTACCGGCCGTTCCCAGCCGTGGTGCTGAAGGCCGAATACCTCGTCACCGACAAGCGCGATCCCGAGGAGCCGGCGGGATTCTATGCGTCGATCGCGACGTTGTTCTGAGGCGTGACTCGCGCCGGCGCCCATCTGCTCGCCGTCGTCGCGATCCTGGTCGCGATCTCGGCGCGCGCGCACGCGGACGACACGGGGATGATCGTCATCACCCATCCGTCGCGCCCGATCTCGCTGACGGCGAGCGACCTGCGCCGCATCTTCCGCAAGCAACGCCGTTTCTGGGACGACGGCAGCCCGGTGATCGCGATCAACCAGTCGGCCGCGACGTCGGCGCGCGCGCGCTTCGAGAGCCTGGTGTTCGGCGACGAGGCCGCGGGCCTCCCGACCTACTGGAACCGGCGCTACTTCGAGGGCGTCTTCCCACCGATCACCTTCGATTCCGACGAGGCCGTGCAGCGCTACGTGGCGAGCAAGCCGAACGCGATCGGCTACGTCGACACGAGGGTCGTGAACGACTCGGTGCACGTCGCGACACGCCTCGGCGGCGCGACACCGTGAGCGTCCGCGTTCGCGCGGCCGGTGCCTCCCGGCCCGTACCGGCGCTCGCACGCCCGACACTGCAATCGCGCTTCGGCCCACTGCAAGCCTTTGCAGTAGTCGCCACCTCCGATCGTGTGCGAGGGTCAGCGTATCCGCGGCGATTCCGCCGGCATGGCGCCTGCTCTCTACCGCGCCAAGGGAGGACACACACTCATGAGGATGGTCACCGGTGCCTTCGTCGCCCTCTGCATGTTGATCGGCCGGGAGTCCACGGCCGGCGAGCCGAATTTCTGCCTGCGGACTGCGCACCCCGCTCTCAAAGCCTGCGAGGCCGACGCGCGTCACGACCGATTGATCGCCGAGGGCAAGTGCGCCAACCTCGCCGACCCGAGCGGCGGGAAGGCCTGCAACAAGCAAGCGGCGAGCGACGTCAAAGACGCGCTCGATACCTGTTCGGAGCAGAACAAGCTCCGCAAGGCGGTGTGCCAGCGGCTCGGCCCGGCACCGTACGCGCCGGTGATCGATCCGGCCAACTTCACCGGCAGCACGACCATCGACAATCCGTTCTTCCCCCTGCCGCTCGGCAAGACGTTCGTCTACGAGGGGCAAACCGCCGACGGCTTCGAGCACGTCGAGTTCGCGGTGACCCACGTGACGCGCGTGATCCTCGGCGTGACGACTGTCGAGGTGCACGATACGAGCGCGCTCGACGGCACGCTCGCCGAGGACACGCGCGATTGGTTCGCGCAGGACGATGCCGGCAACGTCTGGTACTTCGGCGAGAACACCACGCTGGTCGAGAACGGATTGCCGGTCGACTTGAGCGGCTCGTGGACCGGGGCCGTCGACGGCGCCCAGCCCGGCATCGTCATGGAAGCGCACCCGGCGGTCAGCGACTTCTACCGCCAGGAGTTCTTGCTCGGCGAGGCCGAGGATCTCGCCGAGGTGCTCAGCCTGGACGCGTCCGACACGGTCCCGATCGGCCCCTTCGATCACGCGCTCGAGACC
>JBGPIT010000337.1:0-5574 GCA_041485125.1 Binatia bacterium
CGTGATCGGGAGCCTCTTCTTCGGGCATCCCGACGTCGGGGTGTTCACTGCTCGAACCGAACGTATCGTCATGGGGATGACCGCGCAGGCGGCGGTCGCGATCGACAACGCGCGGCTCTACGAGGACGCACAGCGGGCCGCGCAGGAACGGACGCGCCTTCTCGAGCGCGAGCGCGTTGCCCGCGCCCAGGCCGAGCGCATGAGCGAGATCAAGGACGAGTTTCTCGCGACGGTCTCGCACGAGCTCAGGACGCCGCTCAGCGCGATCCTTGGCTGGTCGCAGGTGCTGCGACGCGGCGCCCGCAACGAGGCCGACGTGCATCGCGGTCTCGACGTGATCGAGCGCAACGCGCGCGCGCAGACGCAGCTCATCGAAGACCTTCTCGACATGAGCCGCATCACCTCCGGCAAGGTACGGCTCGACGTCCAGCCCTTGCACCCGATCGCCTTCATCGAAGCCGCGTTGGAGACCGTCCGCCCCGCGGCCGAGGCGAAGGGCATCATGCTCGAGAAGATCCTCGACTCCGCGGTCGCGCCCATCGCCGGCGATGCGGGCCGGCTCCAGCAGGTGGTCTGGAACCTCCTTTCGAACGCGATCAAATTCACGCCGCGCGGTGGCAAGGTGGAGGTTCTTCTGGAGCGCGCGAGCTCCCGCATCGCCATCAGCGTCGTCGACACGGGGGCCGGCATCGAGCCGGAGTTTCTGCCCTACGTCTTCGACCGCTTCCGGCAGGCCGATGCCTCGACGACGCGTCGCCATGGCGGCCTCGGTTTGGGGCTCTCGATCGTCAAGCAGCTCGTCGAGCTGCACGGAGGAACCGTCCGTGCGCATAGCCCAGGCGAGGGACTCGGCTCGACGTTCCGGGTCGATCTTCCCGTCTCGGCTGTCGCCGTGAGCATCCGCAGCGAAGCGCGCGCTCAGCCGACGAGAGCGGTAGCGTCTTCCCCGGACGACGAGCTTTCCGATCTCGGCGGGCTGAAGGTTTTGGTCGTCGACGACGAGTTCGATGCGCGCGAGCTCTTGAAGCGCGTCCTTTCGGACGTCCACGCCCAGGTGCTCACGGCGAGCTCGGCCGACGAAGCCCTGTCGCTCGTCGACCGTGAACGGCCGGACGTGCTCGTCAGCGATCTCGGGATGCCGAACGCCGACGGCTTCGAGCTGCTCCGTCGCGTCCGCGAGCTCGGCGCCGAGCGGGGTGGAGCGGTTCCCGCGATCGCGCTCACCGCCTTCGCGCGTTCGGAAGACCGCACCCGTGCGCTCCGCTCGGGGTTCGTGACATACATTTCCAAGCCGGTAGAGTGCGCTGAGCTGGTCACGACGGTCGCGCGTGTCGCCGGCCGCCGGGAACGATAGAAGGTACGCCACATGCTGAAAGAACCGGTCGTGCAAAAGCAGTCCTCGACGGACGGTCCGCTCCACTGGGGCGAGGCGCGGGAGATGAACGCGCTCGAGACCCTCATGTGGCGTATCGAGGCGGACCCGCGTTTGCGCTCGACGATCTCCGCGCTCGAGATTCTCGACTGCGTTCCCGATTGGGATCGGTTCGTCGCCGCCGCCGACTGGGGAACGCGGATGGTGCCGCGGTTTCGTCAGAAGGTCGTCGAGCCGGCCCTCGGGATCGGCAATCCCTGCTGGGTGAACGATCCGGACTTCGATCTGCACTACCACGTGCGCCGTGTCCGTCTGCCCGACGGCGGCGGCTGGCCCGCGCTCTTTGCCGCCGCCGAGCAGGTGGCGATGACACCCTTCGACCGCGCGCGCTCGCCGTGGGAGTCGTTCTTGTTCGAAGGCCTTCCCGATGGGCGGGCTGCCAACATGCTGAAGATGCATCATTCCACGACGGACGGCATGGGCGGGGTCCAGCTGTTCTCTCAGCTGCACTCGCGCACGCGCGAGTCGAACCCGTTCAAGCCGCAACCGCCCTCGCCGCCGCCCGAACGGCCGACGCCGATCGGCCTGCTGCTCGAGCAGCTCGGACGCGACGCGTGGGCGATTCCCGGATTGGTGCGGCATACGGGCGGGGCTCTCAGAGCGCTCGCGCGGCCGATCGAGAGCGCCACTGCGGCCCTGCGCTTCTGCTCGTCGATGGCGCGGGTCGCCGCCGAGCCCGACGCTGCCGGCTCGCCGTTGCTCCGCGGCCGCAGCTTGTCCTGGCACTTCCTGGCGCTCGACGTCGCCTTTGCCGACCTGCGCGCGGCGTCGAAGGCGGCCGACGCGTCACTGAACGACGCGTTCGTCGCCGCGCTGCTCGGCGCCTTCCGCCTCTACCACGAGGCACTCGGGTGTCCGATCGAGAAGATGCCGATGGCGATTCCGATCTCGGTGCGTCGCGAAGGCGATGCGGCGGGCGGCAATCGCATCGCGGGCGCACGGTTCGCCGGGCCCGTCGGCATCAAAGACCCGCGGCAGCGGATGCAGGCGATCGGACGGCTCGTCCGCGCGCTCCGCGACGAGCCCGCCATCGACGGCCTCGCGCTCCTCGCCCCGGGGCTCGCACGCCTTCCTGCCGCGCTGCTGAGCGCCGTTGCCGGGGGCATGACCAAGTCGAACGATCTCCAGGCGAGCAACGTGCCGGGACTGCGCGACGAGCTCTATCTGGCGGGCGCGCGCATCGAGCGCGTCTACGCTTTCGGGCCGTTACCGGGCTGCGCCTCCATGATCACGCTGAACACCCACCGCGATACCTGCTGTATCGGCGCGAATATCGATCCGGCGGCGGTGACCGAGACGGAGCTGTTCGCGCAGTGCCTCGAGCGTGGATTTGCGGAGGTGCTTTCGCTCCACCCGCCGTCCAAGCCCCCGGTTCGCCGGATCTGACCCGCCGACTTCATGCCCGTCAGCGAGGGCGGTGACCGTCTCGGGTCGGGTGATCTCGCGGACGAAGGCACTCACAGGCCGTTCGAGCATGCGGCTGATGCGGGCGTCGCGGTCCGCGCGAGGTACGCCGTGCGCGCGCAAACGCGGCTAGGAGGCGCTGTCGGGTCATCGACGAGCCCCGGTTCACGAGTGTTGGGTATCGAGCGCCGCTTTGATCCCGCGAGCGAGATCCTCCGCGCGCCCCTTACCCCAGAAGTGCAGAAACATGATCCGCGGATTCTCGTACGTCATGTGGTTGTGAATCGCGACGATGTTCACGTTCGCATGCCGCAGAGCTTTCAACACGCCTTGCAGCTCGTCTTCGAGCATCGCAAAGTCACCGTCGATCACCGCGGCCTTCGCTGACCCGGCGAAGGCTGCCCACGTGTTCACGCCCATCAACGCACCCGCTTCGGTGCCGTGCATCGTCGTTTTCTTTTCAAAGACGAACTTCACCATACCGTCTTTGGGTTGTCCGCGCGCGCCGAGGATGTCCTCGAGCGGTTTCGCCTCGATCTCGCTCTTGGCCGGAATCGTCGGACCACCAAATCCTTCCCCATGAGTGCTCGCCGCCGCCTGGCTGGCGTCGAGCGCCTTTTTGACGCCGGTCGCAAGCTGCTCAGTTGTTCCCATACCGCCGATATGCATGAAGAAGATGTGTGGCTTCTCGTAGAAGAAGTGGTTGTGGAGGGCGGTGACTTCGAGACCGTTCTCGAGCGCCGCGGTCATCGTCGGATTGACCTGGCTCTCGGTAAGCGTGAGGTCGCCCATCACCATGGTCTTGTCGCCGGCCTGTTGGAATGCCGCCCATGAGGTGAAGCCTTGGAAGGGCGTCATTCTGACTCCGTCGACCGTGACCGAGAGATCCGCCCGCGGCACGCTGATCTTGGCAACGCCGTTCTTCAGCTCCGGCTGCAATCCGGTGATCTTGACGATCGCGTCCACGTTGACCTCTTCCGCGCGGACCACGGTCGTACATCCGACCAGAAACACGCCGAGCACTGTCCATTGAATGATGTTCCTCATGGTTCCTCCTAATGATGTGAAATCGCGCCGCCGATTTGTGTCCCACCGAAAAGGATCCAGACGCCGACAAGCGCGACTGCTGCGAACAGCAGGCGACTTCGACCATCGAGCACCGCTCCGCCGCTTGCGGAGAGCCAAATCAGGCGACCCGCGGCGATCGCGGACGTGACAAGGCCGAAAAGGACATGCAGCGAGACCGAGCTCTCGAAACGAAGAACGTGGTCGGCGCGGTCTCGAAGACCGTTCAGAAAGGGCGAACCCGGACCAAGATCCACGCCAACGTCGCGAATGCCCGTGTAGATCGCCGGCAAGAGGCTCAGAACCGCCGCCCACAGCAACCATGTCGCCAGTTTTTTCAGGTCTTCCCGCGGTTGCATAGCCAGCCCACCGAGACACGCCGCCTCGAGCACGAGAAGGGCTACCGGAAAGTGGACGACCATCGGGTGCCACTGCTTCCACTCAGCCGGAAGGAGCGCGACGAGAGGGTGACCTTCCCACGGCGCGTGGCGCTCTCCGTTCGACGCTGCCGCGCCTGCCGGTGCAGCTCGCGCCGCTCCAGTCGGAAGTTGCAATTCCGCCGCGACCATCCGAATTTGCTCGGTGGGTTGGTAGCCAAAAAGCGTGGTGCCGAAGGTTCCGTCAGCCTTGATGGTGTACGTCGCCGGGAAACCCTCGTATCGAAACGCGTCACGCAGCGCGGCCGTCATCAGCACGACGGGAAAGGGCAGGGGAGCGTGCTCGAGCATCCGTCGCGCGTCGTCCAGCGTGTCCGGCGTCTCGACGGCATCGACCAGCACGGTCACAACCGAGACGCCGCTCTGCTGGAGCTCCGGCCCAAGCGCCTTGAGGTCCTCGAGCTCCATGTTGCAGGCCGGGCACCAACTCGCGAAGAAACTGACGAGCGTCCGATTGCCTGAAAGCGCCTCAGACGTGAACGGCTTCCCTTCGAGGGTTTCGGCCTTGAATGCCGGAACGGCTTGTCCGCGAAGGTCGTTCGAGATTGCGGGAACCAGCGCGGCGTCGGAAGGGCCTGCGGCCAGGCTGAGTGCCAACGCCGCCGCGCAGACGAGGCGAGTAGGCACGCATTCCGTCATCAGCTCGTCTTCGTCAACCGCTCACGGAGCGCCGCATAGAGCGCATCGTACAGAAACGCGACCTTCTCCACGGTCTCGTGATCATCACGAGTGACGAGCGGGAAGCCGCGCGAGATGGCTTTGAGGCCTGCCGACTCAGCGGTCGACGCGATCTCGTCAGCGAAATCGGCACCACGCACGATCCGCGCGAGCTCTTGAAGCACCACATCGTCGGGTCGGTACTCGGCGGCAAGGGCCTCGAACGAGCATCGCCCGTGCGCGTCCTCGTGCGGATAGGTCGCGCCCGGCGCATCGAAACCTCGGGCTCCTTCCCGCTGCTGAACGTCCGCGACTTCGTCCGCCTCGACGAAGATGAACGCCGCGTCGCGGTCGATGAAGCGTCGAACCAGCCATGCGGTAGCCGCTCGGTTCACTCGAATCCTGCGCCGCGTGACCCATTTCATCGCATCCTCCTATGGCTGACCGGCCGTCCGCACGAGCACACCGACGATCCCCGCGACAGCGATGACGACGGGCTCGGGCACGCGCTTGACGCGTGAGAGCACGACCAGCGTGACGATGCAGATGACGGCGGTCGGGACGTCGAAGACCGCACGC
>JBGPIT010000338.1:0-5546 GCA_041485125.1 Binatia bacterium
ATGCCAGGCGCAATCGTGCTCGCGCCGCACTGGTACAGACCGCGAACGTGAGTGTCCACGGAGAAGCTGAGCGGCCCAAGGTTGCCGAGCGCCTTCTCCGTCCCGTAGATGCCGCCTCGCGTCGCGTGCAGATAGTGCACGTTGGTGAGCGGCGTGCCGAGAGCGCGGAACACGGTATGCTCACGGAGTCCGGGCACAAAGCATTCAACTGCGTCAAGGATGCGCTCGGCAAGATCCGCCTTGAGGCGCGCGTAGTCATCCGGACGTTCGCCCGGCGCAGTGTCCTTCCAACGTGCGAAGGCGTCCACATTCGAGAGCGTGATGGCTTCGACCGTGTGCAACCCATCGTGCCGCATCGACGGGTCTTTCAGTGTCGTGACGTTGAAGAAGAGGCCGGGAACCGCCTCGGTGCCGGAGAGCTCGCCACGCTCGGCGAACTCATACACCGCGTCGATGTCGGTAGTCCGGCTGAACCAAATGTTCCCCGAGTCGAGACCGGCGGCGCGCAAGTCCATATCGACGGCCATGAACAGGCTGATCGTGGAAACCGAATAGTGCATCTTCTCGATGCGATGGCGCAGACGCCAGCCGAGGTGTTCTGGGGCGACGAGGCGACCCCAGGTCACGCCGGGATCGGCGTTTGACACGACGATGTCGGCGCGCACCTCACGGCCGTCGGCCAGCTGGACGCCGAGCACCTTGCCTTCCTCGATCAGGATGCGGCCGACCTCCGTACGCAGCATCACTTCGCCGGCGTGTTGACGGATGTGTTTGACGAGGGTGTCGGGAATTGTGTGGCCGCCGCCACGGGGATAACAGCCACCGTCGAAGTAGTATCCCTGCAGGCCGGCGTGGAGCGCCGTCGGCGCCCGCGACGGAGCCATGCCGTGGTCACCCGACTGGATCGAAAGGATGGCGCGCAGCAGCGGATCGGCTGTACAGCTGTCGAGGAAGTCGCTGAGTGGCTGCAAGCCGTGGAGCAGTACCATCGGCATGTGTACCGCCAGCTTGGCCGCATCACTCAAGGTATGGATCGGCGCGGCGTATCCGAGCTCATCCACCATGCGGCCGACGATATCGAAATAGCGATCGATGCCATCCGATTCGGCCGGGAAGCGTGCCTTCAGCTTGGCAGCGAAGCGAGCCTTGCCTTTCGGGATATCGAAGCGCTGATCGCCGACCACCGCGTGGTCGTAGCCATCCGGATTGAGCTCGAGGAACACGAGGTCATTGGCAACGCCGAGGCCCTCGTAGATGCGTCGGAGCCCGCCGCCGGGACCGAGCGCCCCAACGTAGTGCACGCCAGGACTGAAGCGGAAGCCTTTCAAGACGAAGGATTGGCTATAGCCGCCGGGAAGGTAGTGCTGCTCGAAGACAACGACACGCCGTCCCGTGCGGGCCATCGCCAGGGCGGCAGTGAGTCCGCCGCATCCCGATCCGATCACAATTGCATCGTAGTCTTGCACAGTGCCCTTCCATCCAGCGCCCGGCGCCAACTCGGCTGTGTCACGATCGGTCACGAATTGAGACGACCTTCATATGGATCTCCGGTCGAGCATCGGCGCACCATGAACACTCCGCGTCGGTCAGCTCATCGAGGACACCGCACCAGCGTGACCGGGACGCTTGGGAGGCGCGACGAGCACGCAGTGGGTTCCCGAGTAGATGGTTGGGATGCACTTGTTGCAGTGGATGCACAGTGACTCTCTCGTGTCCCCCTCCCGCCAGCGGTTGACGAGGGCCGGCTCTCGCAGCAGCGCCCGTCCCATCGCGACAAACGCAAAACCCTCGGCCAGCGCGCGCTCCACCGTCTCGAAGCGGTTGATGCCCCCGAGGAGGATGAGCGGCATCTCGAGCGCGGCTCGGAACTGTCGAGCGTAGGGTAGGAAGAAAGCCTCCTCGAACGGATACGCACGCATGAACCGCTTGACCGTGAGCTTGAACCCGAACCGCAGAGGCCGAGGGAACGCCGCGGCGATCTCGCCAATCGGAGCTTCGCCGCGGAACAGGTACATCGGGTTCTGGAAGGAGCTGCCACCGGTGAGCTCGAGCGCGTCGAGCGCGCCGTCAGCCTCCAGTAGCCGAGCCGCCCGGATACTGTCGTCGAGCCACAATCCGCCAGATACCCCGTCGGCCATGTTGAGCTTGGCGATCACGGCTGCCCGATCACCCACCGCGTCTCGCACCGCGAGCGCGACCTGGCGTGCGAAGCGGGCGCGGTTCTCGAGGCTGCCGCCCCAACGGTCGGTCCGCTTGTTGAGCTGGGGGCTCAGGAACGCGCTGATGAGATACCCGTGGCCGAAGTGCAACTCCACGGCGTCAAACCCGGCGCTCACCGCTAGACCGGCAGCGTGGGCGAAGTCGGAAGTGACGCGGGCGATCTCGACCTCGGTGATCGGTCGAGTGAACTTCATCGCTTGTGGCGCGAACACTCGCGAAGGAGCGAGGCCCTTCTGCCCGGTGCCCGCCGCTACCGGCCCGGCGTGGCCAAGCTGGATGCTGGCAGCCGCGCCGTGGGCGTGCATGGCATCCACGAATCGGCGCAGGCCGGGGACCGCCTCCTCGCGCACGATGATCTCACCCGGCGCGCCTTGGCCATCGAGCGACACGGCGCAGTAGGCCAGCGTCGTCATGCCGACGCCGCCGGCGACCACGGCACGGTGGAAGTCGATGAGATTTTCGGTGACCACGTTCTTTGGTGCCATGCCCTCGAACGTGGCGGCCTTGACGATGCGGTTGGGGACGGTGATCGGACCGAGCTCCGCTCGGCTGAAGGGGTCGCTCGCCACCGCGCTTGCTGCGTCGCCCCTCATCGCCGAAGAGAGCCAATGCCGCCAGCGATCGACGTCACTGCCCGCGAGAAGTCGATGTCGCGGTACTTGTCAGCTCCGATTTTCTTCATAGAGCACCCTCTGGCGTTTGTTCGCCTTCCAGGCCGAGATGACGCGGATGATATCCGGCTCGCGGTACCCGCCCCAGATCATTGGCAGAGAGGGGCGACCGGCGAAATGATCAGTCCCTCACAGGCGGCCCACCCTTGACGGTGTAGGGATCGCCGCCGTAACCGTGACGGCGTTGCGCTCCCTTCGAGCTCCCCTTCTTCTCTCCGCGGTCGTCGCGGCGGTCCTTCTCGGGCTCGAGCTCGCGGCGCGCGGGCTGCTCGTCCTGATGCCGTCGATCGGCGACCCGTGGGCCGGCGGGATCGGTGCCCGCTCGCAGGGCGAGCTCGTGCGGCAGATGGAAGGCGATCTGGAGGTCGTCAGCGAGCGCCAACGCCTCTACCAGCACGATCGACGGCTCTTCTGGCGGCTCGCACCGTACGTCGACATGACGGTCGAGAACGGCACCTTCGAGCTGCGCGACGCGCCGCCGCTGCGCTGGACGATTCGGACCAATCGCGACGGCTTCCGCGGCGCGGCGATGCCGGGCGACCGGGAGGGCACGCGGGTCGTGGCTTTGGGGGACTCATGCACGTTCGGATTTCGCGTCGAGGAAGAGGACTCCTACGCGGCGCGCCTCGCGCGTGCGTGTGGCGCGCCCAGCAGTCCTCTGCACGTGCTCAACGCCGGCGTACCCGGCTACACCAGCCATCAGGGCAAGGTCCTCCTCGCGGAGCTTCTCGATGCGTACCATCCCGACGTGGTGACGATCGCGTTCGGCGCCAACGACCGCGAGAAGGACGTGCTGAGCGACGCGGAGCGCGCGGCCTTCTTCGACCGGCCACTCGGCCGTGTGTTCTCCGCGGTGGGCGACCTCGGGCTCTACCGCTTGCTGGCGGGTCTCTTGCCGCAGCCCGCGCCCGCGCCGGCGGCGAGCGCGCTCCAGCTCCGCGTCGACGCCGCCGCCTACCGGCAGAACGTCGAGGAGATGATCGTGCTGGCGCAGCGCGCGTCGGCCCGGGTGGTCCTCGTCGACCTCGTGTTTTTCGGGCCGGTCTACCGCGACACGCTCCGCGCGCTCGCGACGCGGTGGAACGTGCCACTCGTCGACGGTCGCGCCCTGCTCGACGACGCGTTCGAGCGCATCAGTCGCGGCGAGGCCTATCGCGGGGAGGCCGAGCGGTGGCGGGAATTCTGCGAGAATCACGTCGCGTCGGTGCGGCCGGTCTACTTCGATGCCGACTTCTACCGTCGCCGATACGCGACCGAGCAGCAGCAGCGCCAGTTCATGATGCTCATGGCCGACCCGATCCATCCGAACGCGATCGGGCACCACGTGATCGCCGACGCGCTGATGCCGCTGGTCTGTCCGCCGCCGAGCGGCGGTTAAGCGACCGCGGCCGCGCTCAGTCGGTGCGGCGGCTCGCGGCGCGCGCCTCGGCGACGGCGGTGCGGACGTCGGCGCGGCCGTCCCCCGCGATTGCGAGCGCGCGCTCGGCGTAGCGAACGGCCTCCGCCGCGTCGGCGGCCGTCGCGCCCGGTCTCGTCGCGAGGAGGTGCGCGAGGGCGGTGAGCGCCTCGATCGACTCGGGCGCGAGCCGGACGGCGGTGCGGAGATGGGTGATCGCGTCGTCGACTCGACCGAGCGCCGCGAGCGCGGACGCCGCCCCTCGATGCGCCGAGGCGTCGTCCGGTGCGAGCGCGACGGTGCGTGTCCATTCGGCGATGGAGTCGTCGAGCCGACCGCGCGCCGCGAGTGCCGTCGCGAGGTTCACGTGCGGCGAGACGGCGTCCGGCGCCGCCGCGACGGCATCGCCGAAGAGGGCGATCGCGTCGTCGAGCTGCCCCTGCTCGGCGTAGAGCGCGCCGAGGTTCGTCATCGCGTTCACGTTGCGGGGATCGGCGGCGAGCGCCGCCTGGTAGTGGCGCGCGGCGGCGTCGAACTCGCCGCGCCGCTGCAGCACCACACCGAGGTCGCTGTGGGCGGCGGCGTCGCCCGGTGCGATCGTGAGAACGCCCTCGTAGGCGGCGATCGCGGCGTCGCCGTCACCGAGGGCCGCCAGCGTGTTGGCGAGGTTGTGCCGGAAGTCCGGGTCGCGCGGCTGGAGCTCGACGGCGCGGGCGAGATGGTCGCGTCCTTCCTCCGCCTTGCCGGTGCGTGCGAGCGCGAGCCCCAAGTTGTTGTGCGCGAGCGCGGAGTGCGGCTCGAGCTCGAGCGCGCGCCGGTAGTAGGCGATCGCCTCGACGAGACGACCGGGCTCGTCCTCGAGACGGCGCGCGAGATTGTACGCGCTCGCCGCGCGTACCGACGACTCGCTGACCAGCGGCCAGTTTGCCACGATCGCGACGCACACCGCCGTCAGCAGCGCCGGCGCGAGCCTCGACCACTGATGGCCGGCGACGAGCCGGCGCACCTCGACCACGGCGGCGGCGGCGAAGAGCAGCAGGAGCGGCAGGACCGGATGGCGATAGCGGGCCATGACGAAGGTTGCGACGACGCTCGCGGCGTAGACGAGGAGCAGGACGGCGAGGAGGCGTACGGCGCCGCCGCGCCGCCACGTCAGCACGATCCCCGCCGCCGCGAGGGGAACCAGCAGGCCGAAGTGCAGCACGAGAGCCGCTCTCAGGAGCCACGACCAGTCGCCGTACGTGTACGGGTCCTCGGCG
>JBGPIT010000339.1:0-5540 GCA_041485125.1 Binatia bacterium
CCAGCTCGCAATGTCGGTGGCGTCCTTGTCTCCGCCCGGTGCGCCGTCGGAGCCGTACGAGTACAGGTCGTAGTCGCCGTGCTCGCCCGGGCTCGTGTAGAAGTAGTTGCGGCTCCAGGGATCCATCGGGACCGGCTTCTTGAGATAGGGTCCGTCCCAGCCGGCGACCCCGCCAGGCTGCGTGCGCAGCGCTTCGAGGCCCTCTTGCGTCGACGGGTAGCGGCCGACGTCGAGACGGAAGGTGTCGAGCGCGGTGCCGAGCAACTCGATCTGGGTCTTCGCGGCCTGCGCACGCGCCTTGCGCTCACGGCCGAGGTAGCTCGGCACCACCAGCGCCGCCAGCAGCCCGAGGATGACCATCACGACCAGCAGCTCGACGAGCGTGAAGCCGCGTGCGTCAGCGGACGCGCGCTCGCGCTTGTGTCGCAGCGACCGGCTCATGGTGTTCGCAAACATGGGTGCTCCTTCACTCTGATCACACGTTGAGATCGTTGATGCTGAACACCGCCATCAGCATCGAGATGACCATGAAGCCGACGACGAGACCCATGACGAGAATCATCACCGGCTCGAGCAAGCTCGTGAGGCGCTTCACCTCGTTGCGCACCTCGCCGTCGAAGTAGTCGGCGATGGTGAGCAGCATCTCGTCGAGCTTGCCGGTGTCCTCACCGACCGCGATCATCTGTAGCGCCAGCGGCGGGAAGGCGCCATTGCGGCCGAGCGGGCCCGACATCCCGGCACCCTCGCGGACGCCGACCTGCACCTCGCTGACGGCCCGCGAGATCACCTGGTTGCTGGCGACGTCGCGCACGATGTCGAGCGCCTGCAACATCGGCACGCCGCTACGCAGCAGCGTTCCGAGCGTACGCGCGAAGCGCGCCACCTCCAGGCGGCGGAGCAGATACCCGAGCACCGGCATGCGGAGCTTCCAGCTGTCGAGCGTGTAGCGTTGCGAGGTGTGCATGTAGCGATAGAGTCCCCACGTCCCGCCGAACGCCAGCAGAAGCCCCGGGACCACCCAGATGCTGGTGAAGAAGTCGCTGATGCCGAGCATCATGCGCGTCGAGAGCGGCAGGGTCTGGCCGAGGTCCGCGAACATGGTCGCGAACTTCGGCAGCACGAACACGAGTAAGATGATGATCGACACCGCGCCGACGGCGGTGAGCAGGATCGGGTAGGTCATCGCCGAGCGAACCTCGTCGCGGAGCTCCTGGACGCTGGTGAGGTAGTCGACGAGCCGGCGCAGGACGTCGTCGAGCACGCCGCCGATCTCGCCCGCCTTCACCATGTTGACGTAGAGCGGCGGGAAGGCCTTCGGATGCTGCGCCATCGCCTCGGCGAGCGACGTTCCGCCGCGCACCGCTTGCAGGACTTCGGCGGTCACCTTCTTCAGATCCTTGCCGGGCGCGAGGTCGGCGAGCGTGGTGAGGCTGCGGTCGAGCGGCATGCCGGCCGCGAGCAGCGTGCTGAGCTCGCGCGTGAAGACGAGCAGGTCTTTGGTGCGGACGGCACCGCCACGGCCCAAGCTCGGGAGCGCGATCGCGCGTCCGACCGTCCGCCCGACCGCCGCCCCGGCACCGATGCGAATCGGGATGAGGCCGCGGTTTTGCAGATGCGCCACGACCGCACGGGCCTCCCCGGCCTCCATGGACCCCTCGACGATCTTTCCCTGGAAATCAGTCGCTCGGTATTGGAATTGCGCCATGAATCCTCGTCAGACGCGCGCGACGGGAGGCGGTTGGTGGCCCGAGTAGCCCAGGGTATTGGGGTTGTCAATCATAGGAAATCTCAAGGGTTTTTCCGTATTCGCCCAATCGCCGCCGCGGCCGGTTGTGGGGCCTCGAGGTGCCGTTCGGCGGCTTCCTCGCGGGGCTCGAACTGGACCCGATAGAGCCGCAGGTACTCGCCAGCGCGGGCGACCAAGCTCGCGTGCGTGCCTTCCTCGACGATGCGGCCGTCGGCGAGAACCACGATCCGGTCGGCGTCTTGGATGGTGGAGAGGCGATGCGCGATGACGAAAACCGTCCTGCCCATCATCAACCGATCGAGCGAGCGCTGCAACCGGGCTTCGGTCGCCGAATCGAGCGCCGACGTCGCCTCGTCGAGGATCACGATCGGCGCGTCTTTCAGAAACGCGCGCGCGATCGCGATGCGCTGCCGCTCGCCGCCCGAGAGCCGAATGCCGCGCTCGCCGACGTGCGTCTGGTAGCCGTTGGGAAGCCGCTCGATCACGTCGTGCAGCTCGGCGAGCTCGGCGGCGCGTACGATCGCCGTATGATCGGCGCCGAGCGCGCCGTAGCCGATGTTCGCCTCGATGGTGTCGTTGAAGAGGAAGACGTCCTGTGTGACGAGCGCGATCTGCGCCCGTACCGAGATGCGGCTGACGCTGCGCGTGTCGGTGCCGTCGATCAGGATCGTACCGCGGGTCGGCTCGAGGAAGCCGGCGAGGAGGTCCATCAGCGTCGACTTGCCGGCGCCCGAGAGGCCGACCAGCGCGATCGTCGTCGCCGGCGCGACGGCGAAGCTCACGTCGTGCAGGATCGCGCGCTGGTCGTAGGCGAAGTCGACGCCGCGGAATTCGATCGCGCCGGCGCTGACCCGCAACGCCGGCCGCTCGTCGTGCGTCGGCTCCGGCGTCTCCTCCTCGAGGATGCGGCCGAGGCGCTGCAACGCGCCCGCCGCGCCCTGCAGCTCGATGTAGCCGCGCGCGACCCGCTTGATCGGCTCGTAGACCAGGGCGAGGGCGACGAAGAACGACGCCAGCTGGCCGACGGTCATGCGCTCGTACGCGAGCTGCACGCCGCCGTAGGCGGTGATCGCCGCGATGCCGACCGCCAGCGCCATCTCGCCGATCGGGTTGCTCGCCGCCACCATCATCCGTACCGAACGGCGGATCGTGTAGTACTGCTCGTTGCGATCACGGAAGCGCCGCTTCTCGTGCTCGCTCATGCCGAAGGCCTTGACGATCTTGTTGCCGGTGAGGCCCTCGTGCGCGGTCGCCGCGAGGTCGGCCAAGCGCTCCTGCTCGAGCTGAATGCGGCGGCGGCGGAAGCGGCCGAAATGCACGAACGGGTAGACCGCGAGCGGCAGCACCATCACCGCGAGCAGCGCCAGCCGCCAGTCTTGGTAGAAGAGCAAGGTCCCGAGCGCGATCACGCTGAAGGCGTCCTTCAACATGACCAGCAGGCTCGCGCCGGCGGCGTTCTGCACGATCGTCACGTCGGCGAGCAGACGCGACAGGATCGACGGCACCGTCGTGCGGTGGAAGAAGGTGAGCGGCAGGTCGATGACGTGGGCATAGAGGGTGTTGCGGATGTCGCGGCACATGCCGTCGCCGATGATCCCCATCCAATACGCTTGCAGGTACTCGAGGGTGGCCTTGGCGCTGTAGAAGACCAGCACCAGCACCGGCGCCCAGCGCACCACGCCGAGATCGCGCACGAGAATGTGCCGGTCGAAGACCGGCTTCACGAGATACGCGACGCCGGCGATCAGCGCCGCGCGCACGATCATCACGATCAGCGTCGCGACGAGCAGCGAAGTGTACGGTCGAAGAAACGCCCACGTGCGGCGCGACATTGCTTCGTTCCTAACAGGCACCGGTCACGGTGGATATAGCGGTCGCGAGCGCGCCGACCCTCTGCGCCGCGTCGTCCCAGGTGTAGCGCGCCGCCTTCGCCGCGCCGGCGCGACCCCACTCCTCGGCGTGGTCGAGGGCGCGTATGATCGCGACGCCGAGTGCGGGCGCGTCGCGTGGGGGTACGAGAAGCCCGGTGACGCCGTCGTCGACGACCTCGGGAATGCCACCCACGGCGCTCGCGACGACCGCACGCCCGTGCGCCATCGCGAGCGGCGCGACCGCGCTCTGACTCGCCTGCCAGTACGGCAGCACGACGACGTCGGCGGCGCGAAAGCAGCACGACACCTGCGACGCCGGCAAGAAGCGGTCGAGCAGCACGACACGGTCGGCGACGCCGGCGGCGGCGGCGCGCACGCCGTAGTACGCGGCGTCGTGATGGTAGATCTCGCCGGCGACGACGAGCTGCACGTCGGGCGGCGTCGAGGCGAGCGCCGCGATCAACGTCGGCAGGCCCTTGTAGGCGCGGACGTAGCCGAAGAAGAGCACGCGCCGTCGCGCCGGCGGCAGGTCGAGCGCGCGCGCGCAGGCCGCGGCGTCGCCGTGCCCACAGCGCGGCGGCAACGTCGGCGGCGGCACGACGACGGTCACCGGACGGCCGGGATGGCGCGCCCGCAGGCGGGCGGCGTCGTGCTCGGAGGTCGCGACGAAGCCGGCGGCGCGGCGCAAGGCGAGCGCGGACAGCAGCGCGCCACCGGGAAAGCGCTCGTGCGGCTCGAGGTTGTGACAGACGAACGCGGTCGGGACGCCGCGGGCCGCGAGTCGCGCCGTGACCGTAGCGAGCGCCGGCGCGAAGAACGGGTGCCACCATTGGCAGATCGCGACGTCGGCGCGGACCGCGTCGGCGGTGCGGCGCCAGCTGTCGGGGCGCACGCTGTCGAGAAGATGCCGTGCCGGCGCGAGCGCGCGGCCGATCGCCGCGTCGCCGGCCGCGCCGTCGGTCTCCGCCTCGTACTGCGTCCGTCCGGGAAAGAGCAGGCGCGGATAGAGCCGCCGGTAGCTCAGGCGCTCGACGACGTCGCCGCGCGCGGCGAGCGCCACCGCGAGCTCGTCGTTGTACTGCGCGATGCCGCCGCGGAACGGAGCGCTCGGTCCGATCAGCGCGACCCGCATCGCGAGGGCGGGATCACGCGCCGAGCGTCCGGCCGTCCATCGGCTGATCGGGCGTGACGCCGAGCAGGGCGAGGATGGTCGGCGCGAGATCGGTGATCGCGAGATCGGCGGTCGGGAAACCACTGCGGTTCACGTAGAAGAGCGAGTCGTCGTAGGTGTGCATGCCCGTGAGTGGGCTCCGTCCGAAGAGCGCCGGCCGCCCGACCGCGCCCTTGATGTCGAAGCCGTCGTGGAAGTGCAGCACCGCGTCCGGCGCGTGCGCGAGCTCGGGACCTGTGTAGAGCTGGTCGCGCCGCAGCACCGACTTGACCGGGCGGCGCTGCCCAAAGGCAGCCGGCCCCGGATACTCGACCGCGGAGAGACCCTCGGCGATCCGCGCCAGCACGTCCTCGGCCTCGGCACCGGGCTCGACGACGCCGCCGGCGAAGCGACCCTTCAGGTTCACGTAAATCCGGCCGGGGTCGAGGATGAAGGCCTTCGACGCCGGGTCGATGTCGGCGACCGACTTCGGCGTCGCGGTCTTGAACGCGAGCAGGCCCTGCTCGCGCAGCCACACGTTCGGGTAGAACTCGCTCTCGATGAGCGTGTGGCCGTGATCGGCGACGATGAAGAGCGGCGTGTCGTCCGGCAGCGCGTCGGCGAGCTCGCCGATCGTCTTGTCGACCTCGGCGTAGAAGTCGAGGAAGCGCTGGTGGAACGGTGCCGCCTTGTCGGCGTACTGGCTCCAGAAATAGTGGTGCAGGCGGTCGGTCTCCGTGATGACGCCGATGTAGCAGTCCCACTTCTCTGC
>JBGPIT010000340.1:0-5540 GCA_041485125.1 Binatia bacterium
CTACACCACGCTCGGCCGCATCAACACCTTCGTCCACGGTCGCGACGCAGCGGGCGAGACCTACACCATCCAGATCATCTTGTTCGTCACGACACTCGATGAGTACACGCGCCAGAAGGGCCTGCCGCTCGATGCCAGCCCGCCGACACCCGTCCCCGCCTCACCGGAGCCGGCAGCATCGGCGACGTCAGCGCGCTGAGCCGACGTCGCCCCAGCGGCGTCAGCACTCCCGTTCGGCGCCACCCAGGACTGCGAGCGCCAAGCGGTAAACGGAGCGCCGGTTGAGCCCGCGCTCACGCGCGAGCGCGGTGGCGAGGTCGCGGACGCTCTCGCCGGCCTCGCGCCGCCGACGGATCTCGGTCTCGAGTCCGTTCGCCGCATCAGCGCCGACGTCCCCTCGCGGCCGTCCCGAGTCGTCGCTCTCCGCGGCGCCGGCGACGCCGATCACCACCTCGCCCTTCGTCACCAGCGACGCCGAACGCTGCGAGAGCGCGAGGAGATCGTCGCGTACGATCTCCTCGTGCAGCTTGGTGATCTCGCGGCCGATCGCCGCCCGCCGCGAGCCGAACGCTTCTGCCATGTCGGCAAGCGTCACCGCGAGGCGGCGACCCGCCTCGTAGAAGATCAGCGTGCGCGCATCGCTTTTCAGCGCCGCGAGTCGGCGCCGGCGCTCGGAGGTCCGCTTGGGAAGAAAGCCCTCGAACGCGAATCGATCGGTCGGCAGCCCGGAGACGGGGAGGAACGCGGTGATCGCAGACGGGCCCGGCACCGGGACGATGCGGATCCCCGCCGCGATCGCTCTCTCGACGAGCCGGTAGCCAGGGTCGGCGATGCCGGGAGTGCCGGCGTCTGAGACCAGTGCGATGTTGCGACCGTCGAGGAGCTCGCGCACCAGGGCAGGCGCCCGGGAATGCTCGACCGCGTCGTAGTAGCTCCGCAGCGGCCGACGGATACCCAAATGCTCCAGCAACCGCCCGGTCCGCCGCGTGTCCTCGGCGGCGACCAGGTCGACCTCACGCAGGACGCGCACGGCGCGCGCCGTCACGTCCTCCAGGTTCCCGATCGGCGTCGCGACCAGATAGAGCACTCCGTCTGCCATCGGCGACGATCATCGCGCAGTCGGCGAGGGGGAGCCAGGACCGCGCCGCGGCTCTCGTGCGGTGGCGCCGGCGCTCAGCCGATGAAGAAGCGCGCCGAGCGATCGGCAAGATCGAAGACGGGCGCCCAGTAGATGCCGAGGATGAGCGTCGGGAGCGCGAGGAAGTAGAGGAGGTACGCGTTGTGGCTGTCGAGGACGACGACGCCCTCGTCGCCGGTCGGCATGTCGAGGAACATCGTCCGCACGATGCGGGCGTAGTAGTAGAGCGCGACCAGGCTGTTGAGTAGACCCACCAGGGCGAGGAAGTAGAAGTGCTCCTTCACCACGGCCGCGAAGAGATAGAACTTGCCGATGAAGCCGACGAGCGGCGGCAGACCGGCGAGCGAGAAGAGAAACACCGCCATTGCCACCGCCGGCACCGCGCCGCCGCGCCACGCCAGGCCGCGGAAGCCCTCGATGTCCTCACGTCCCGTCGAGTTGGCGACGATCATCACCACCAGGAACGCGCCCAGGTTCATCAGGTAGTACGTCACCAGGTAGAAGAGCATCGCCCGTAGGCCCTCGTCGTTCAGCACGACGAAGCCCATCAGCACGTATCCGGCGTGCGCGATGCTCGAGTAGGCGAGCAGACGCTTCACGTTCTGCTGGCTGAGAGCTGCCAGGTTGCCGAGCGTCATCGTCGCCATGCAGATGACGAGCATGAGCTGCGGCCAGTCGACGCCGGCGAGAAAGCGCCAGTCGCCACCGTCGGTTGCCTGCGAGAGCCCGGGGTAGAAGAGCCGCATCATGATCGCGAAGCCGCCCGCCTTCGAGCCGACCGAGAGGAACGCCGTCACCGGAATCGGCGCGCCCTGATAGACGTCGGGTGCCCACATGTGGAACGGCACCGACGCGATCTTGTAGCCGAAACCCGACAGGATCAGCAGCAACGCGATGAAGACGGTCAGGGGATTGGCCGTGCCCTGCGTCAGCGCGGCGTTGATCTGGACGTAGTCGAGGCTGCCGGCGACGCCGTAGAGCCAGCTCATCCCGTAGATCATCGTCCCCGACGCGACGCCGCCGTAGATCAGGTACTTCAGCGCCGCCTCGCCGGAGCGCCGATTCCGCCGCAGGTACCCGGTCAGGATGTACGAGGTGAGGCTCACGAACTCGAGCGAGAGGTACGCCATCAAGAGGTTCGCGGCCGACGCCATGTAGAGCATGCCGACCGTCGAGGCGAGGACCAGGCCGTAGTACTCGCCCTCGTTCGCTTGCCGCACCTCGTTCGAGCCGAGCGACATCCACACCGTCGCGAACGCGGCGAGGACGAGGATGATCTTGAAGAACACCGCGAAGTCGTCGATCACGACCATCCGTGAGTAGAGCCAGCCCTCCCCCCAGCCGAAGAGACCCTGCACCAGCCACTTGTCGGTGAGCGGCACCCGGAAGCCGATCGCGGCGATCAGCGCGAAGGCGCAGCCGAAGAGCGCGATCGTCCCGAGGTGCTCCTTCCGCCGCACGACCAGGTCGGCGAGGAAGACGAGGATCGCCGTCCCGATGAGGATCAGCTCGGGGTACGAGTAGGCGAGGCTCTCGACGTTGGAGAGATTCATGCGGCCCGCATCAGCGCAGCGCGACGCCGACGCCGGGCGCCGCCGTCAGCACGATCTTGTTGAGGTTCACCAGCGAGGTGTTGATCAGGTCGAGGATCGCGTGCGGGTAGACGCCGAGGATGATGACGATCGCGGCGAGCGGCACCAAGGTCACGAGCTCGCGCGCGTTGATCTCGGGAAGGCCGAGATACTTTTCGTTCGGCGCGCCGAGATACACGCGCTGCATCGTCCAGAGCATGTAGCCCGCGGTGAGGACGACCGCGCTCGCCGCGACGGCCGTCAGGCCCGGGTACTTCTGCCAGGCGCCGAGCAGGACCAGCACCTCGGAGATGAACGCGGAGAGGCCGGGGAGGCCCATGGCGGCGAAGAACGCGAGCGCCGTCACGCCGGTGTAGACGGGCATGATCCCCGCGAGCCCGCCGAAGCCGTCGATCTGACGGTGATGGGCGCGGTCGTAGATCACGCCGACGAGGAGGAAGAGCATCGCCGTCACGGTGCCGTGGTTGAACATCTGCAGCACCGCGCCGTTGATCCCTTGCGGCGTGAACGCCGACATCCCGAGCATCACGTAGCCCATGTGGCTGATGCTCGAGTAGGCGACGAGCTTCTTCAGATCCTTCTGCGCCATGGCGCAGAGCGCGCCGTAGATGATGTTCCAGGTGCCGAGCGCGGCGAGGAACCAGAAGGCGAGGTCGGCGGTCGCGACCGGCAGCATGCCGAAGTTGATGCGCAGGATGCCGTACGTGCCCATCTTCAAGAGCACGCCGGCGAGGATCACGGAGATCGCGGTCGGCGCCTCGACGTGCGCGTCGGGGAGCCAGGTGTGGAACGGGAAGGCGGGGATCTTGATCGCGAAGCCGATGAAGAGCGCGAGCCAGAGCAGGTGCTGCATGCCGAGGCCCCAGAAGACCGGCTGCGTACCGTAGGTCCCGCTCTGCGCCATCAGCTGGGTCATGTCAAAGGTGTGCGGCTCGTTCGAGAAATAGAGGACGAGCATCGCGATCAGCATCAGCACGCTGCCGGCGAGGGTGTAGAGGAAGAACTTGATCGCCGCGTACTCGCGCCGCGGTCCGCCCCAGATGCCGATGAGGAAGTACATCGGCAGGAGCATGACCTCCCAGAAGATGTAGAAGAGAAAGAAGTCGAGGGCGACGAAGACGCCCATCATGCCGGCGTCGAGCAGGAGGAAGAGCGCGAAGTAGCCCTTCACGCCCTTGTCGATCCCCCACGAGGCGAGGACGCAGATCGGGCACAGCAACGCGGTCAAGAGGATCATCGAGATGCTGATGCCGTCGACGCCGACGAAGTAGTTGATGTTGTAGGACGCGATCCACGGCACGCGGGTGACGTACTGGAAGGCCGTCGCGGCGCGGTCGAAGTGCTCGAAGAGCCAGATCGCCATCACGAGCGGCGGCAAGGTGAACCCGAGCGCCACCTGCTTGATCAGCGCATCCGATCGCGACGGCAGGCAGAGGATCACCGCCATGCCGGCGACCGGCAGGAAGGTCATCCACGTGAGTATGTGATCCATGCGAAAGGTCTCCGGTTCCGCGCTACATGAGCCGCGCGATCAGCACGATCGTGACCGCACCGACGATCACGTAGAGGTAGGCGTTGATGCTGCCGGTCTGGACGTGGCGCAGGCGGTTGCCGAGGTCGAACGTCCGATTCGCGAGCAGGTTGACGATGGCGTCCACGACCCGGTTGTCGAAGCGGCCGTTCAGCCACGAGAACGCGGTCGTGAGACGCGCGACGCCGTTGACGATGCCGTCGACGACGTTGGCGTCGAACCACGCCAGGGCCTGCGACAGCAGCAGCGTGCCGCGCACGAACACGGCATTGTAGAGCTCGTCGACGTAGTACTTGTCGTAGAGGATCCGGTGCGGCGTCCCGCCGGCGAGCGCCGCGACCCGATCCGGATCGAGGCTGCGGCGGTAGTAGAACAGGTACGCGACGAAGAAGCCGCCGAAGGCGACCGCGACCGAGATCAACATCAGCGTCCACTCGAGCGCGACCTCGTGGTGCGCGCCGCCGTGCTCCGCCGCGCCCTCGTGCGCCTGGGCGACGACGGGGGCCAGCCACTGCGCGAAGCGGTTCGATCCGCCGAGAAACTCCGGCACGCCGAGATAGCCGACCAGGATCGAGCCGACCGCGAGGATGACGAGCGGCCAGGTCATCGACGGCGGCGACTCGTGGATGTGGTGCGCGACCTCGTGGTCGGCGCGGGTCTCGCCGAAGAAGGTCATGAAGACCTGGCGGAACATGTAGCAGGCGGTGAGCCCCGCGACGGTGACGCCGATCACCCACAGCACCGGCGAGCCGTGCGGGCTCGAGTAGGCCTCCCACAGGATCTCGTCCTTGGAGAAGAACCCCGCGAAGAGCGGCGTACCGGTGATCGCGAGCGTCGCGACCAGGAAGGTCCAGAAGGTGGTCGGCATCTTGTCCTTGAGGCCGCCCATCTTCCGCATGTCCTGCTCGCCGCTCATGCCGTGGATGACGCTGCCGGAGCCGAGGAAGAGGCAGGCCTTGAAGAACGCGTGCGTGACCAGGTGAAACACACCCGCCGACCACGCGCCGACGCCCATCGCGAGCACCATGTAGCCGAGCTGGCTCACCGTCGAGTACGCGAGGACGCGCTTGATGTCGTTCTGGACGAGACCGATCGTCGCCGCCATGAGCGCGGTCGCCGCGCCGACCCCGGCGACCACCGCGAGCGTCGCGGGCGCCATCGCGTAGAGGAAGTTCAAGCGCGCGATCATGTAGACGCCGGCGGTGACCATCGTGGCGGCGTGGATCAGCGCCGAGACCGGCGTCGGGCCCTGCATCGCATCCGGCAGCCACACGTAGAG
>JBGPIT010000341.1:0-5536 GCA_041485125.1 Binatia bacterium
CCCGCGCACGCCGGCTGGTGGCGGCACAGGGAATCGCGTCGGAGGAGGCTGCCGCCGCCATCGCGACGTCCGATCGCAACCGGCGAGACTACTTCCGTCGGTTCTACGACATCGCTCAAGAGCAGCCGACGCATTACGACCTCGTGGTCAACACGGATGTGCTCACGCCCGAGCAGGCGGCGGACGTGATCGTGTGCGCCGCACAGCGCCGGCCCTGAGGCGTAATCGCGGAATGCGCTTTCGTGCTCGCCGCTCCGCGCAGCCCTGCAATGCTCTTACGCCGGTCTTTGACCTCGTCGATGCGCTTCGCCGAGCGGAATCGTAGTCAGCTCGCTTGCTATTGCATGACCTAGCAACCTGACGCCTCGACCTCTCATACTGAGAAGACAGTGCCTGTCTGAGTTCGAGCGGGTTGCTGCGCCTACGACGTCGCCTTTCAGCGCCCACGCCGACTGACCCTGATCCATCCACATCAGAGCCCCTGGGATTCGCCATGCCGTGGTAGTTTCCGTCCCTTTCCGGCCAGCGTGTCCGTTTCCCCCGATTGTCCTCGACGACCGCGCGGTGAGCGTCACCCGGCGCGGAACAGCCGGGTTCAGCCTGCGGTGACCCAGAGGGTCTGTGGGCCACGGAATGAGATGTTGGGGTGGAAGCTCAGCTCCTGGTCCGCGACGAGCCGGAGGTCTGGAAAGCGCCGCCCCAGCTCCTCGAGCGCGAGCTGAGCCTCGAGCTTCCCGAGCGCCGCGCCCAGGCAGTAGTGGATGCCCTTGCCGAATGCGAGGTGCTTCGGCGCGTTCGGTCGCTCGAGCTCGAACTCGTCCGGATCGTCGAAGACCTCGAGGTCGCGGCCCGCGGCGGCGAGCCAGAGGTAGAGCTTGGCGCCCGCGGGGAGCTCGACGCCGCCGAGCGTGGTCGGCCGGGTCGTGACGCGTCGCCAAACCGGCACCGACGGGTCGTAGCGCAGCACCTCCTCGATCGCGGCGGGGATCAACTTCGGCTGCGCGACCAGGCGGTCCCAGCGCACCGGATCCTCGAGCAGTCGCCGCACCGCGTTCCCGATCAGGTTGTTCGTCGTCTCGTGTCCGGCGAAGCTCAGCGAGAACAGGATTGAGGCGATCTCCTCCTGGTTCAGCGCCTCCGGGTTCTCGTGGTGGATCGCGAGCAACGCGCCCGTGAAGTCGTCGCTGGGGTCGTCGACCTTGCCTGCGACGAGCCGGCGCATGTAGTTGCGGTACGCCGCCATGTTCTCGGCGTGATGGATCTGTTGCTCTGGGGTGGGCCGTCCCCATGCGAGACCGGCGCGGTGGCCGCACCATTCCTTGAGTATTGGCCAGTCCTCCTGCGGCACGCCCATGAAGCTGAAGATCATCGTCGCGGGGAGCGGGAACGTCAGCGCCGCGACGAGGTCGAAGGGCTGGGACGTGTCGATCGCGTCGAGCAACTCAATGACCATCTCGCGGATGCGCGGCTCCATCGCCGCCACGCGCCGCGGCGTGAACGCGCGCACGGTCGGGTTCCGGAGCCGCCGGTGCTCGGGCTCGTCGAGGCTGACCATCGACGGCTGCGGTTTGTGCCCGCCCTCGAGCAGGATGTTCTGCGCCTCCGGGACGATTGGGACGAGCGGCAGCTGCGCATTCGCCGCCGAGTACGTCGCGTTGTCGAGGAAGACCTGCTCGATCTCCGCGTAACCGGTGACAACATAGTAGTCGAGCACCGGCGCATAGAAGACCGGTCCCTGATCGTGCGGCAGCCGGGCGAACACCGCGTGCGGGTCGGCCTGGTACTCGGGCGAGAGCGGGTCGAAGTCGTCGTGGACCGGACAGCGCGGAACGCGATCGGTGGTCATGGGAGTCTCTCTTTCTGTTCATGCGATGGGCTCAAGGTCCGCGTTCAGTCGCTTCGACGGCCTCAATGCCCAGCGGGTGACAGAGTCCACCATCTTCGCGAAGAGACGATCTCAGCGAGTCGGACGTACAGAGCGCGCTGCTACGCGGACACGTGAACGCGCAGCTTGTCGATGATCCTCTCTGTCGCTTCCTTCCTTCGGGACTGTTGCGTATTATCACCGTGTATCAACGGGAGGCCTGAGATGCGCAAGAAGAGAGACGCCTGCGAATATTGCCAAGCCGCTCTCGATCCGGACGAGCGACGGGTCACCGTCTATCGCCATCGAGGCGGGAAGCACTTCATCTTCGAGCAGGTCCCCGCGCGCGTCTGTCTCCGATGCGGTGAGCGCTACTTCTCAGCTCACGTGGTCCGCGCGATGGACCGGCAGATGCGAGCGCGCCGCAAGCGAACGACCGTTGCAGTTCCGGTAATCGCCCTCCGCGCGGCTGTCTGAAACGCCGCAGCGGCCGTTGGCGTCGTCTGCCGTTCTTGCCCTGCTGTCCAAACCCATCAGATATTCGGCCACAAGGGCGAGTCTCGCTCGACGACGATCGCGCGTAAGCACACGAATTCCGGATAGGGCGAAAGATTTTCGGACATTCCGTCTTGATCCCTGACGAACTCGGACACCCCTCCGAGTTTCCGGGTGGATTCGGACAGTGTGTTGCGGGTCAGAAGTAGAGAGCGCCGCCGTAGGCGACGCTCGTTCCGAAGCGGCTACCGATTCGCGCGTCGAGTATCTATTCTCCAACCCGAGACCCCGTGACCACCTCGGACCAGAAGAAGGCGCGACGTCAGCTCGCCGCGATGCTGAGCGCCGATGCCGTCGGCTACAGCCGGCGCATGGCGGAGGACGATGCGGCGACCGTCGCGACGCTGCGCTCGCACCGGCAGGCCTTCAGCGCCGTGGTCCGCGAGCACAACGGCCGCGTCGTCGGCACCGCCGGCGACAACGTGCTCGCGGAGTTCGCGAGCGCGGTCGACGCGGTCGCGTGCGCGATCGAGGTGCAAGCGGAGCTCGAGCGGCGCGAGGCGGACACGCCCGAGGCGCAGCGCCTGCCGTTCCGGATCGGCATTCACTTGGGCGAGCTCCTCGTCGACGACGATGGCGAGATCTTCGGCGACGGCATCAACGTCGCCGCCCGTCTCGAGGCGCTCGCCGAGCCGGGCGGCATCTGCGCCTCGCAAGCGGTCGTCGAGCAGGTCCGCGGCAAGGTCGAGGCGGAGTTCGAGGATCGCGGCGACCAGTATCTGAAGAACATCCCGGCGCCCGTGCGCGCGTACTACGTGCGGCCGATCGCGAGCCAAGGCGAAGGCGCCGCGGGGAGCCGGATGACGGTCGCGGGATTCGGTGGCCGACCGGCGATCGCGATCCTGCCGTTCGAGAACCGCGGCGGCGATCCCGAGCACGACTACCTCGCCGACGGCATCGTCGAGGACCTGATCGCGCGGCTCTCCGCGTTCCGCCTCTTCCCGGTGATCTCGCGCAGCTCGACCTTCACTTACAAGGGCAAGCGCGCCGACGCCCGTCAGGTCAGCCGCGAGCTCCGCGCCCGCTACGTCGTCGAGGGCAGCGTGCAGCGGACGGGCGGCCGCATCCGGGTGAGCGTCGAGCTGGTCGACGGCATCCTCGGGCACCAGATCTCGCGCGAGCGCTACGACCGTGAGCTCGGCGACGTCCTCGCGCTGCAAGACGAGATCGTGCTCGCGCTCGTGGGCTCGATCGAGCCGGCGCTGACGCGCGCCGAGCGGCAGCGCGCCCGCGCGAAGCCCGCGACGCACCTCGATGCCTGGGAGTGCTTCCAGCGCGGCTCGTGGCTGCTCTTCAACCTGCGCTCGAAGGACGAGATCGAGCAGGCCCTCGGCCTCTTCCGGCGCGCGCGTGAGCTCGACCCGGCGCTCTCGACGGCGACGGCGCTCGAAGCCGTCTGTCACGCGGTGTCGCTGCTCTATCAATGGTACGACGAGCAGGAGACCGCGGTCGCCGCCGCGCTCGCCGCCGCCGAGACGAGCATCGCCCTCGCGGACGACGACCCCTGGGCGCACACCGCGCTCGGCTACGCCTGCACCTCTTCCGGCGACGTGCCGCGCGCGATCGCGGCCTTCGAGCGGGCGATCGAGCTGAATCCCAGCCTCACCATGGCGTACCAGGGGCTCGCGGTCGCCTTGTCGGCGGAGCAGCCCGACGAGGCGATCCGCGTCATGGAGAAAGCGATCCGGCTCTCACCGCGCGATCCGCAGATGCATCTCTTCCTCCATCAACTCGCGGTCGCGCACTTGTCAGCGGGACGCTACGAGGACGCGCTCCGCCACGAGCAGGAGAGCCTGCGCCTGCGCGCCGACCAGCCCCACGTCTACCGCATCATCGCCGCCGCGTGCGGCCACCTCGGACGGAACGCCGAGGCGCTCGAGGCCTTGGAGAAGATGCGCCGGCTCGCGCCGCACTTCTCGGTCGAGAGCTTTCGCCGCGCGAACTCGGCGTCGCTCGTCGAGCGCTGCCTCGAGGGTTGGCGACGAGCGGGATGGCAGGAGTCGTAGAGCGCGCCTGGAGCGTCTCACGTCGGATGCGTCATGATGTCGAGAAGCACGTAAGCGTCGCCTTCGACCTGGAAATAGAAGCGCCAGTTGTAGGTGACGCGAGCCTGCCAGATATCGCGGGCCTCATCGTACTTCTTCGCGCGGAGTGACGGGTGTCGAAGGTCGCGCAGCAGGTGCGCGAGCTGCTGGCCAAAGCGCTTTTGGATATCCGGCGGCGCCGCGATGAATGTGCGGCTGAAGCGCTCAGCGAGAACGGCGCGCACGTGCCCGCTTGCTGAGGGCACGCATGGCTGCGCTTGCTGTCTTGAAGGGTCCGAGCACCCGGCCCGCCTTCACGTCCGCCGCCGCCGCCGCAATCCGCTTTTCGATCTCTACCTTGTCCACCACGACCTTTGGCCGCAGAAAGATACCGCCCTTCTCCGGCACCGCCTCGAGAAAATCGCCCACCTTCAAGTCGACGGTCGTTCGGGCCGCCTGCGGGATCGTGATTTGAAACTTAGGTTTGACGCGTACGAGTGCCATAGTCGTATAGTCGTACTCTAGTACACCTGTGGTCAAGTGCGGATGTTTTCTCGAGCGCCCTGCGGCAAGACCTCGTCGGCGCTTGGCATCGTCCCGGCGCGAGCGGTATGCAACGCCGATGGCGAAGATCGCCGTGATCACCGGCGCGAGCCGCGGCATCGGCGCCGCCACTGCGCTCTACGATCGCATACGAGAGATCGTGGAGTCGGCTAGCCGCAGTGTGGCGCGCACGGTGAACAGCACCCAGGTGATGTCGAACTGGTCGATCGGACGTGAGATCGTCGAGGAAGAGCAGAAGGGTGTCGCGCGTGCCGAGTATGGCGAGAGGCGGCTGCGGGTGCTGGCAGAGCAGCTCCAAGGCGACTACGGAGCCGGTTATTCCCTGGGCAGCCTCAAGCTCATCCGACAGTTCTACCAAGCGTACCCTGAGCTTCTGGGGCACGCTCAAATTGGCCACGCGGCGCGTGGCCAATAGCAGCTTTCGCTAAAGATTGACCGGTTCGACGGCGGATCGATCTCGATGCTCACGGTGCAGCTCGGAGGTGGAAATGGCGATTGAGGGACCGCTCACGGGCATCACGATCGTCGA
>JBGPIT010000342.1:0-5530 GCA_041485125.1 Binatia bacterium
AGAGCCCACAGCTGCTTCAGCGCCTCCTCCTGCGGAACCCTGTAGTGATGTTGAAGCGCAAAGTACGTCTCACTGACGACCAGGTCAGACACGACGGCTACACCTCCAGCTGCTCGTGTGCCCGCAACCGCTCGCCAGGCAGCCCGAGCCAGCGGCGCGGGCTCTCCCACCAACAGGCAGCACCACCGAGGTGTCCAGTCCCACCCTCACGAGGATGGTTCCTTGTCATGCCATTCCGCCTGTCGACTCGCCTCGATCTTCCGCTCTGCTGGCACGGAACGCGAGCCGAGTATTCGCGCCGGCGTCAGCCGGCGGCGCGGGTCGGCTCGGCGTCGGTGCGCTTGCGCTTGGTCACGAGGTACTCGCTGTAGAGGTGCGCCAGGAAACGCTCGACACCCTGGATCACCAGCGCCGCCCGCAGCGACGGGAAGATCTCGAAGGCGTGCTGCGCGCCGGGCAGCTCCGCGTAGGCGATCTTGTCGTGGGCGCCGCGACGCAGCTCCTCGACGAAGCGGCGCGCCTCCTCGACCGGTGCGAGTGTGTCGCGGTCGCCGTGGATCACGAAGAAGGGCGGCGCGCCGGGATGGATGCGGCACATCGGCGACGCCTTCTCGTAGGCGCGGGGATCGTCGCGCAGCTTCCGCTTCATCACGCGGCGCTCGAGCAGCCGTCGGAGACCATCGTGACGGTGCAAGCCGAAGCGGTCGGTGAAGTCGTAGACGCCGTAGAACGGGACGCAGCCGCGCACCGACGTGTCGACGTCCTCGAAGCCCGGCTGGTACTCGGGATCGTTGGCGGTGAGGGCGACCAGCGACGCGAGATGCCCGCCCGCGGAGCCACCGGTCGCGACGACGAAGTCGGGATCGCCGCCGTACTCCGCGATGTGCTCGCGGATCCACTTCAGCGCGTACTTCAGATCGACGAGATGATCGGGGAACGTCGCACGCGGGCTGAGGCGATAGTTGACGCTGACGCACACCCAGCCGCGCGCCGCGAGGTGGAGCATGAGGGGCAGGCCTTGCTGGTCCTTGTTGCCGAGGATCCAGGCGCCGCCGTGGACCTGGAGGAGCGTCGGACAGGCGCCGTCGCGCTTGCGCGGCCGGTAGACGTCGAGACGGAGCTTGATGCCGTCGACGGTCGCGTAGACGATGTTCCGCACCCGCTCGACGTCGCGGGGACGGAGCGGCAGCGGCACGATGAGTCGTCGCCACGCGATCTCGGCGGCGAGACGCGCGCTCAGCTCGGGAAGGATGTTGTCGCCGTAGCCGTCGCCGAGCCCCTGCGTCAGCGCGTCGGCGACGATCTGCCGCGCCGACCGTCCATGCAACCAGGTCGCGACCAGGCCGATCCACGACGCGATCGTGATGGCGAGGCCGGCGACGCCCGGCCAGTGCGCGAGCGCGCCCATCCAGATGAAGCCGACGGTGAGCACGGCTTGGATCGCGACGTGGTGCAACGCGAGCTCGCCGGTGAGCCAGCCGGCGAAGAAGCTCAGCACCGCGCGTCGCGGTGAGGTGAAATGCGGCCGCAGCGCATTGTAGGTGAACGCCGCGCCGACCAGGCTCACGAGCAGGAAGAGCCAGGAGATCACATCAATCGTCGTACCAGATCGGCCCCCGAGCGTCACCATCGCGGCGGTCCGCGGCACGACCGTCGAGATCGTGCCGGGCGTATTCGAGATGGACAACTGCCCTCGATCCGACTACCTGGAACAGGTCATGGCACGTCCCTTTCCGATCACGACCAAGCCGGGCCGGAAGCCCGAGGAGCTGGTAGTCCATCTCCCGGCGGCGTGGGAGCTCCGGCTGCGGCGAATTCTCCGGGAGATCCTCTCGGACACCCTGCCCGACGTTCGTGAGAAGGGACTGACTCCGCAGCAACGCGACAACCGCCTGCGGACACGCCGCCGCAAGATGCGCGACGCGATCGGCCGGTACGTGAGCGATCTCATCACCGCCGACATCGTCGGCAAGGAGATCGCGCTTTCGACGCGGAGCCGCCACGGCACGCGGCGCGGGTCGCTCCGCGAGCACGTGCAGGCGATCTTGCGAGACGTCGCCGGCCACTGAGCCTCGACCCGCTGGACTGCTTACGTCGCCTGTGCGACGCGGCTGCCATGCTCCCGTCGTCCGTGATCACGCGCTCCCGCATCCCGCCGAGCCTCGAGTCCGTCATGACCGCGCGGCGCGACGCCGAGGTCGATCCGCGCGCGGTCGGCGTCGAGCCGGAGGCGGTGGCGCGTATCTGGGCGGCCGCCGAGAGCCTCTATCGCAGCGGCATCCACCCGGCGCTCGCGCTCTGCGTCCGCCATCGCGGCAAGGTTCTGATCGACCGGACGCTCGGGCACGCCAGCGGCAACGGACCGCACGATCCGCCCGAGGTGCCGAAGGTGCTCGCCACGCCCGACACCCCGATCGGGCTCCTCTCCGCGACCAAGGCGGTCACGGCGATGATCATCCATCTGCTCGACCAGCGGAATATGATCCGCCTCGACGATCCGGTCGCGGAGTACCTGCCGGGATTCGCCGTGCACGGAAAGCAGTGGATCACGATCCGTCACGTCCTCACCCACCGCGCCGGCCTGCCGAGCCCGCCGCCGGAGGCGATGGACCTGGATCTTCTCGAGCAGCCGGAGCGCGTCCTCCAGGTGCTCTGCGACGTGCCCCTCGCCTCCCGGCCCGGGCGCCAGCTCGCGTACCACGCCGTCACCGGCGGCTTCATTCTCGGCGAGATCGTCCGGCAGGTGACGGGCAAGAGCATCCGTCAGATCCACGACGACACGATCCGCCGGCCGCTCGGCCTCCGCTGGATGCGCTACGGCGTGACTGCCGGCGACGTGAGCCGCGTCGCGCGCAACTACTTCACCGGCTTCCCGGCGCTGCCGCCGGTGTCGACGATCCTGCGCCGCGCCCTCGGCGCCGACTTCTACCAAGCCATCGAGATCTCGAACGACCCACGGTTTCTGCAAGGCATCATCCCATCGGCGAGCATGGTCGCGACCGCCGACGAGCTCTCGCGCTTCTACCAGCTGCTCCTGAACGGCGGTGTCCTCGACGGCGTCGAGGTTTTCGACCGCCGCACGATCCGTCGCGCAACCGTCGAGCAATCGTACCTCGAGTTCGACTTCACGCTCGGCCTGCCGCTCCGCTACGGCATGGGCTTCATGCTCGGCGGCAAGTACCTCAGCTTCTACGGACCCGACACGCAGTACGCGTACGGCCACGTCGGCTTCACCAACGTGATCGGCTGGGCCGACCCGGAACGACAAGTCGCGGCCGCACTACTCACGACGGGCAAGCCGCTCTTCTATCCGGCGCTCTACCACGTGTTCGATCTGCTGCGGCAGATCGGTCTCGCCTGCCCGAAGATACGCTCCGCCGCGCCGCGCTGATGTCCCCGGTGGTCCGGCGCGCCCGTTGACCGAGAGGGTCACATCGCGCAGCGGCACTCGGATGATCGACACCGGCTGCGTCAGTAGCTGGCCCGTCGTACACGTGGGTCCGGGAGACCGCTTATCGACGCTGACGACGACCTCGCCTCCCGTCTGGACGACACGACGGACCGAGACGTCGTAGCCGGTATTCGGCTCGACCCCGTCCACGATTGCCACGACGGTGCCGGTCTCGAAGTCGACGGGCGGGGCGGAGATACCGAAGTGCGCGATCCAGAAATCCTGCAGGCCTTCTTGGTTGCTGAGGGTGACGAGCATCACGGTACCGCCGACGGCGGGCAAGAAGTTGATTGCGCCTCGCTCGGCAAACGTCTCGAACGAGATCTCGCGGTGATCGTCTGTGTCGTCGCCGCATCCCCAGGCGGCAATTCCGACAACGAGCAGCGCCATCGCGAGCCGCCTCGAGTAACGAAGGCGTCGGACCGCGGCGCTCACGGCTTCACGGCGGCGAGCGCGTCGGGACCCATGAAGCGCTCGATCATCGCGTCGATGTTCGGGCCGCGGCGGAGCGTGTGGCCGCCGTCGACGGCGAAGCATTGGCCGGTCACCCACGACGACTCGGGTCCGGCGAGCCAGCGCACGGCGGCTGCCACGTCGTCGGGCGTGCCGAGGCGGCTGATCGGCATCTGCGCCCGGTAGTCGGCGACGATCTCGTCCTCGCCGACGAGCGGCGCGGCGAGATCCGTCGGCACGAGGCCCGGGCGGACGACGTTGGCGCGGACGCCGAGCGCGCCGAGCTCGTCCGCGGCCACCTTGATCAGCATCTCGAGCCCGGCCTTGCTGGCGCAGTAGCCGGCCATGAAGCGATGCGTGAGGACGCCCGCGATCGACGAGATTGCGACGATCGCGCCGCCGCCGGCGCGGCCGATCGCCTGCCCGGCGTGTTTCACGGTGAGAAACGCGCCGGTCATGTTGACGTCGACGACGTAGCGCCAGGCCTCGACGCTGGTCGTGAAGATCGGCCCGCCGGCGCCGCCGCCCGCGTTCGCGACCGCGATGTGCAGCGCACCGAGCGGCGCGGCGGCGTGCGCGACCGCGGCCTCGACCGCGCCCTCGTCGGTGACGTCGCACGTCACCCAACGCACGGCCCCGACGCTCGACGCGTCCGCCGCGAGCTCGTTTGCGGCCGCGCGGAGCTTGTCCTCGCTGCGGCCGGCGATCGTCACGATCGCACCGTCGCGCAGAAGATGCCGAGCGCATGCGAGGCCGATGCCGCTACCGCCGCCGGTCACGAGCGCCGCTTTGCCTTGGAGTGGTCTCGCCGTCATGAGGTCATCACTGTCACACCCGTCCCGTACCGAGAAGCGTCGCGGGCCGAGTTGCACCAGCGGGCGGAATGGTGCTTGTGGCGGACGCATGGAGACACTCGCGTTCGGCTACGGCCTGGTCGAGGCGCCGCGCGTCGACGTGGCGGGCAATCTCTACTTCAGCGACGTCACCATGGGCGGCGTGTACCGCCGCGCTCCCGACGGCGCGATCGAGACGATCATTCCGAAGCGGCGCGGCGTCGGCGGGATGGTGCTGCATGCCGACGGCGGCGTCGTGGTGAGCGGCAAGGACGTCTCGCACGTCCGCGACGGGACGACCCGCGTGCTCCTCACCGTCGACGGGGCCGTCGGATTCAACGACCTCACCACCGACGCACGTGGACGCGTGTACGTCGGCTCGATGCGGTCGAGCGCGATGGAGGTCGAGGGGCGCATCCCCGGTGAGCTCTGGCGCATCGACGGCGAGCGGCAGGCATCGCAAGTCTATGACGCCATCGACTTCGCGAACGGCGTCGGCTTCTCGCCCGACGCGCGCACGATCTACCACTCGAACTACAGCGCCGGCGCGGTCTTGGCACACGATCTCGACGCCGACGGAACGGCTGGCGGGCGACGCGTCTTCGCGCGCATGCCGAAGGGCAATCCCGACGGGCTCGCCGTCGACGAGGCAGGCGGCGTCCTGGTCGCGCTCGCGGCCGGCGGCAGCGTCGCCCGCTTCACGCCAGACGGCGCGCTCGACGCGGTCATCGACGTGCCGTCGCGCTTCGTGACGAGCCTCTGCTTCGGCGGCGAAGACCGTCGCGACCTCTAC
>JBGPIT010000343.1:0-5515 GCA_041485125.1 Binatia bacterium
CGTCCTCTACTTCGAGGGGAACCCGTCGCGCCCGCGCTTCCAACGTGCGCGCCTCGACAAGATCGGCCGCTGCCCCTCGCTCCCCGACCTGCCGAACGCGCTCTTCACCAGCATCCACGGCACGCCCGGCGATTCCGGCGCACCGCTGGTCGACGGTGCCGCCCGCGTCGTCGGCCTCGTCCACGGCGGCGCGCAATGCGAGATCGCGACTCCCGCGGACACGCTCGGCCGGCTCCTTGACCGCGTGCTGGAGGAGCCGCCGCTCCGTGCCGCGCCGCAGCCGCGGCCCCCGTCGCAGGGCTGACGACGTCTTCGGAGCGGCGTGCGCTACTGCGGAAGGACGAGACGGCGCAGGCGTTCTACGAGCGTGTCGGGGTCGACGGGTTTTGCGAGCAACGCGTCGGCGCCGAGGCGCCTGATCTCGTCGGCGCCACGGCTGACGGAGTCCCCGGTGAGGACGACGACGGCACGCAGCGACGACGGCGGTCGTGCGCGGATACGCCGTAACACCTCGACGCCGTCGAGATCCGGCAGCATCAGGTCGAGCAGGATCAGGTGCGGTTCGTCGGCCAGCGCACGCAGCGCTTCGCCGCCGCGGGCGGCTTCCAGGACCGTCGCGCCTTCGTGACGCAAGATCTCGGCGGTCGCGATCCGGTTGTCGTCGTGGTCCTCGACGAGAAGGATGCGGACGCCGTGTAGCCGCGACTCGGAGCCTTCATTGCCCGGCGCCGCAGCAGCCGCGGAACGCAACGGCTTCATGTCGGGTACCGGAACGACGACGCTCGGCGGGAGGACTACCGTGAACGTGCTGCCGGCGCCGGGCGCGCTCTCGACGGTGAGCTGACCGCCCATCGCGTCGACCAGACGCTTGCAGATCGCAAGGCCGAGCCCGCGGCCCTTGGCACGGTCGCGCTCCGGGTTGCGGAGCTGGAAGAACTCGTCGAATACGCGCGCTTGCTGGTCGGGCGCGATGCCCGCGCCGGTGTCGCGGACGGCAAGCGCAACCTCACGGCTGGGCGTATGACGCACGTTCAACACGATCTCGCCGCGGTCGGTGAACTTGATCGCGTTCTCCGTCAGGTTGCCGAGGACGCGCCCGAGCTTGACGCGGTCGGTGCGCACCCAGAGCCGCGGATCGATGCGCTCGCATCGCAGCACGAGCCCTTTCGACTCCGCGACGGGCGTGAGCTGGCGGCACTCTTCGGCGACGACGTCCCCGAGCGAGAACTCGGTCTCGTGCAGCTCGGTCTTCCCGGTGTCGAAGTGGGTGAGGTCGAGCACCTCCCCGACCAGATCGACGAGCGCGATCGCGTTGACCTGTAGCTGCAGCGCGAGCTCCGGCACCTTGCCGGCGATGGCCGGGGTCGAGGCGCTGCGCTTGATCAGCTCCGCTTGCAGGCGGATCGCGTTCGCGGGGGTGCGGATGTCGTGCGAGACCGCGGCGAGGAACCGCGTCTTCCGGACGCTCGCTTCTTCCGACTCGCGCCGTCGCGCCTCGAGCTCGCGCTCGAGCCGCTTCTGCGCCGTGATGTCGGCGAACGCGCAGACGCCGCCCGAGACTCTGCCTTCGCCGTCGAAAAATGGCGCCGCGCTCGCGAGGACGATCATCCGCCGGCCGCTCGGAAACACGATCTCGAGCTCCTCCGGCGGCAACTCGAGGCCACCGCGCACCGCGCGCGCAAGCGGGTGCTCGTGCGGCAGCAGCACCTGGCCGTCTTGCAGCATCGCGGAGCGGACGCGCTTGCCGTGCAGCACGAACGGCGAGAAGTTCTCGTCGAGGGTAGTGGTGAAGAGCGCCGCGGCCGCCGGGTTGCCGCTCACCCGCTCGCACTGTGCGTCCTCGGCGACCAGCACGCAGAGCGGCAGGCTGCGGAAGACGGTCTCGAAACGCTGCCGCTCGCGCGCGAGCTCCTCGAACAGCCGCGCGGTCTCCAGGCTGATCGACCCCTGCGCGGCCATCGAGGTGATCAGGGTGATGTGCTCCTCGTCCCACCGTTCCGGCCGGCGGCTGTAGACCTCGAGCGTCCCGATCGCCTGCCCGCGCGAGGAGAGCGGGGCCGCGAGGACCGAGCGGAACGGCTCGCCGTCGCGCGGCTCCGGCAGCCTGAGATCGGGACGGAGGCTCACGTCGTCGAGGAATCCCGCCTGTCCGCGTGCGACCACCAGCGCGGCGAACGAGTTGGCGTACGGCAAGTGTGAATCCTTCGGGCCGTCGTCGCCGAACCCGACATGACAGTGCATGCGCAGCTCGTCGCCGTGACGGAGCAGGAGCGCCGACGCGTCGGCGCCGTTGCCGAGGAGCGCGGTCAACGAGTGGCAGATCGTCGCCATCACCTCGTCGGAGGTGAGCTCGGTTGCGAGCGTCCGCGACAACGTCAGTAGCTGCGCCAGCATCGCCTCGCGGCTCGCGAGCTCGTCGTTGGTGATGCGGAGCTCCTCGCTCTGGCGCTCGACCTCCTCGCTCTGCGATTGCAGCTCCTCGTTCTGCCGCGCGACCTCCTCCTCGCGCGTGCGGAGCTCGTGGTTCGTCGCCTCGAGCGCTTCGTTGCGAGCGGCGAGCGAGACGCGACTCTCGGCGAGCGCGGCATCGAAGCGGACCCACGAGTCGACCAGGAACGCGATGCCGAGCGCCGCGATCGCGACCAGGGTGCGGTTCGCCCAAAGGAAAGCCCACGACGGCTGGTCGGAGGGCGGCGGACCGAGCATGAGGCCGACGTAGCTCCCGACGATGATCGCGGCCGCAAGGCACCAGACGAACAGACGGCTCCGCGTCCACGCCGCCACGACCAGCGCGATCGGCGCGAGAATCGCCGGGTTCAGCGTCGCGGGCGTGACGGCGTCGAGCAGGAAGGCGCCGGCCGCAACCGTGATCGCGAGGACGGCGTAGGCGACGCGCGAGACCGACGGGTCGGTGGTCGTGCGCGCGGTCGTCACAGCGCGACGCGCCGATAGATGCAGGGGCCCGTCGGCACCACGTTGCGGAGGTCCGGCCGCTCGGCCTTGGCGACGACCAGCGCCCCGCCCGGCCGCAGGCACGCCTGCAAACGACGCCAGAGCTCTCGCGCCGCACCGTCCTCGAGGTAGATCGTGAGATTGCGGCAGAGAATCACGTCCCAGTAGCCGGGCTCGCAACACGCGAGCACGTTGCCGACGCGAAAGCGCGCCGCCGAGCGCAGCGTCTCGTTCGCCCGCCAGCGTGATCCGTTACGGACGAAAAACCGTGCGCGTCGCTCCGCGTGCACGTGATGGAGCGCGAGCGCGTCGAAGCGTGCGTCGCGGGCCGCCGCGATCGCGTCGGCGCGACAATCGGTGCCGACGAGGTCGGTGTCGGCGAGGACTCCGATCTCGGCGAGAATGATCGCGACCGAGTAGAGCTCGGCGCCGTCCGAGCAGCCGACGCTCCAGATCCGCAGCGGTCGCCGCCGGCTCGCGGCGAGCGAGCGCAGCGTCTCCGTCAACGCGCAGAAGACGGCGGGGTCACGGAAGAATGAGGTCACCCCGATCAGCGTCGAGGTGAGCGCGCCGTTGAGCGTCGCAGGATTGTGCTGCAACGTCCGACGCGCCTCGGCCAGCGAGCGGACGCGCAACACGCGCAGGCACGCCGGGAGCCGACGGCGGAGCGCGTCGGCACGATAGGCGGAGCAGTCGAGGCCGGCTCGCTCGAACAGCCAGCGCAGGAACTCGTCGTCGGCAGGCGACGGTGGCGGTGACGGGCGCATCCGCGCACTGATGATCGCGTAGCGCGCCAAGTCGATCGGATCGCGGCGGGGGAGCGATGCGTCGGCGAACACGACGTGGTCGAAGCGCTGCGGGTTCTTGCGGGGGATCTCGTACGACGGAAGGTGCACGGATGTTCTTAGACGCCGAGTATCGGTTACTGCAAACTATTTTTGGAGGCTAGCGCGCCTCAACCATCGATCGGCCAGGTATGGACGGGCGCACCACCGGCTGCACACGCGAGATATCGCTCCAGCATCGCGGCGAGCGCCGTGCGCCGGTCGAGCCGGCGCTCCAGAACCGCGAGCTCGCGGCGTTGCCAGCGCGCACCCGTCATCCGCGACGCGACCCGTGCCGCGACGACGCCGAGGAGACGATCGACCTCGTGCTCCTCGACACCCGCCTCAGTCAGGCCCGCGCGCGCGAGCGGCAGCAGCCGACGCACCAGGTCGGAGGCGCGGATCGGCCGCGGCGAGGGCGGATCGTCGGACGGCCACAGCAGCTCGGCGTCGAGACCCGCGCGCGCCGCCGCATAGAAGTTGCGTCGTGCTTGGCCGAACGTCAGCGCCACGACGAGCCGATCGGCGTCGCGCGCGAGGCGGAGCGTCAGGCCGACGAGGAACGCGGCGTTCGCGAGCATGTCGAGGACCGACGGTCCTGCCGGCAAGGCACGCAGCTCGATCCGCAGGTGACCGCCCGCTGCCGGATCGTAGACCGCACGATTCCAGCGCCACACCGTGCCGTGGTGGAGTCGCAGCTCCGCGAGCACCGGGACGCCGCCCGCGGCGACGCACGCATGCGGATCCTCGTCGGCGACAATGGGAAGCAACGGCGGATGATGCGCGACGCTCTCCGCGAAGAGCTCGAACGCGCCGCCGCGTGCCCAGCCGTGACCGAACGAGACCCGCGCCGGACGCCAGTCGGCGTCGGGATCGCCGCGATCGTCCACGGCCTGGCGGAAGAGCGCGATGCGGGTCTCTTCCCACAGACGGTGGCCGAGGAAGATCGGTGAGTTTCCCGCCACCGCCAGCACAGGAGCGGTCGCGATCTGCGCGGCATTGTAGGTGCGCGCGAAGTCGGCCGGGTCGACGCGCAGGTGTATCTGGAATGAGGTGTTCGCGCCCTCGAACGTCACGTCGTCGCAACTGAGCGCGAGTGGCTCGTCGCCCTCGATCGCGACCTGGAACGGCCGGTCACGGATGCGGCGGATGCCGGCCGAGAGCGCGCGAAAGCGTCGCAGGTCGGTGAGCGAGCTCGACTGGAGATCCCCTTCCTCGAGCGTCGGCAGGATGCCGATCATCGCGACCCGGCCGTCGAACGGCGCAGCCGCGCGCGCCACCTCGCGCACCGCGTCCTCGAGCTCGTGCTGGAGCGCGGTGAACGGGCGGCCGGCGAGCGGCACCGGACGGGTGTTGCACTCGAGATTGAAGCGATTCACCTCGACCGTCACGCGCGGATCGAACGTCTGCGCCAGCACGGCGCGGTTCAGCGGCAGCGAACGGCCGCGCGAGTCGATCAGGAAGAGCTCGAGCTCCGCGCCGATCGACGGCGCACCGACGCCGAACCCCGGCCGGTCGAGCACAGCGCGGAGGGCCTGGACGGACGCGTCCAGACGCGCCGCGAACCGCGCGTAGTCGTCTTCGCTGAAATGATCGCGATCGATGTCCGAGCCCACATGGCTCGCTTACGTTACCCGCCGTACGCCGGGCAACTCGAACGTGGAGAAACGTTCAGTGGACGGGGACGAAGAGGGCGTAGACGACGTAACCGAGCGCGACCGTGCTCAGCGAGCCCACCA
>JBGPIT010000344.1:0-5500 GCA_041485125.1 Binatia bacterium
CGCGCGGATGGTCGGGGTCGAGCCCGCGCGGGACGCGCTGGAGCGCGTCGTGCGAGCCGACGCCGAAGCCCGCGCGCGTCAGCTTGCGGAGCAACGTCGAGAGCTCGCCGCCGCGACGCTCGTCGACGACGGCCTCGCGAAAGCTCTGCAGCTGGGGCGTGTCCATCATGTACTGGCCCGCCGCGACGAACAGCTCGTCCGCGCCGATGTGGACGTACGGCGCTGCGACGCCCGACGGTCCCTGACCGGAGCCCTCGAGACCGACGTACCCGCCGATGTGGGTCTTGTACGGCGACTTGTCCTTCGAGAAGCGCACGTCGCGGTGGATGCGGAAGACCTTCGGCGGCGCGAGCGCCTCGTGCGCGAAGCGCGGCTCGAGCCGTTCCCGAACCTCGGCGAGCAGCGCTTTCATCGGCGCCTGCCAGCCGCGCTCGTACTCGTCACGGTGCTGGTCGAACCAGTCGCGACGTTGGTTCTTCGCGAGCGCGACGAAGAACCGCCCGGCACCGTCCGCGAAGCCCTCGAAACGTACCGGTGCCGCGTCCTTCGCCGCGCGGCGGCGAGCCGTCGATGCCATCGGACCGCTGTGAGCGACTACGACCTGAGCGTCGACGGATCGTAGTAGTAGCGCTCGCGGACGATCTTGCCGCCGGCGATCTCGTGCACGGCGACCTCGTCCATCTGGACCGTCTTGCCGGACGCCGCGAGCGTGACCGTCCCTCGCCACTCGATCACGATCGTATTGCCGCTGACCGTGACGGTGCGGGGCGTGAACGACGCGTTCGTCGTCATGGCGCGCCACCCCTCGAACTTCCGCTTGATCCCGTCGACGCCGGTCACCGGCGGCTGCCCCATCTCCGTCGACTCGCAATTGTCCGCATAGAGCGCGAGGGTCGCCGCCTCGTCGTTCGAGGTCGTCGCCGCGACGATCCGCTTCGCGATCGCGTCGAGACCGCCGGAGGGCGCCGCCGCCCGCGGCCGCGGCCGCGCCGCTGTCTTCGTCCGCGTCTTTGCGCGCGTGCTCTTGCCTGCCGCCTTCTTGGGGGCGCGTCGGGTGCGACTCTGGGTTGCGCGTTTCGCCTTTGCCTTCCGGACCGTCTTCTTTGCCATGAGTATCCTCCCACCGCCTTTCGGCGTTCGCTGTGTGTGCGACGGCGTAGAGCGGAATCAGCCGTCGGTCAAGACTCCCGCGAGATCTCGACGGCACGGTCATCGAGAGCGGCGAGAAGCGCGAACGTCGGTGGCCTCGAGCTCCGCCCGGCGACCTTGAGATGAGCGGTGAGCCAGCAGTCGAGAACGGCCTCCCTCGGAGCGGCACGTACGCGGCGGGCAGCTTCCCCGACTTGAAGCGGGGCATGGGCGGCGATGTGGCGATCCGGCCTAGGCGGAACCGGCGCCTTTCTGCGTCCGAGTGCGTGGATGTCTCCCTCCAGCACTCCGGCGTTCGGTCGGATGGAACAATGTTCGGCACCTAGCCCGGGGGGTGAGGCCGCGCCCAGGGCACGATCGAACGGCCGTTGAACATCGTTCGCCGCGATCGAACGCCGGATTGTCGACCGCGAGGCAGCCCGAGCGGCACCAGACCCGGAACCCGACAGCCGGCTTCCCGAACCGGCCGCCACGGCGGCAAAAGGAGTGAGCGATGAAAACTTCCAGGATTCAGAAGGGGTCGCTGATCGCGGCCGCAGCGCTGGTTCTCGGCATCACTGCAATCTCGTCGACCGTTCACGCCTACGCGTTTGGCGGCGTGACCATCACCGGGACGCGGTACGTCGACGGTGCGCCTACGAAGGTGCGCTGCACCGCCGCCGCCGGCAACGGCATCACGTTCTCGGGCGGTACGACTCTCACCATCATCTACGATTCTTCTTGCGGCATCTACTCGGACACCGACGACAACGACCAGCTCCTCTTTCAGGGCCCGTCGAACTGGATCATCAAGAACGGCGTGGCGACGATGGCCTCCATGTTCAGCGGTGTGCAAACCGCTGGGGGGCCGAGCGGAACGGACCCGGCGCACGGCACGATGACCGGCGTCAGCAAGTACGTCAGCAACATCATCATCAGCGAGAAGGGCACGATCAGCTACTCCCGGAAGAACTCCGCGAATCAAGACGTCATCTTCGTCGGCAAGTTCAAGACCGCGGTATTGACCCAGTTCTAGTGGCCGCGGAGGCCGAGATGCGGTGCGATCGACGATCATGAGGTTCGGCGTCGCGTGGCCTCTGAGCGGCGCGGACTGTGGCACACGATCGCACTCGCTGCAGCTCGTCGATGATCGGCTGCCTGGCCCGATCCACGATCCCTCCGAGGGTGACGTGGATCCGGACGAGCGCGACCGCAGGTCGAGCGCGATCGAAGAAGCGTGCTACTTGGTTCCAATGCCCCAGCCGGAGAACGGTGCGACGCAGCTTCGCGCAGCGGGCGACACCCAACGCGCCGTGTGCGGACAGCTATGAGCTCGTACCTTCGCGAGGCCATCCTCGTGATCAGGTCGTGAACCGCGCGCTTTTCCGGAACGCGCTACGGCCCGGCGGCCTCGCGCAGAGTCGAGCGGCCTTGTGACGGAGGGCTTCAGTCCCGTCGGCGTGGGCGGAGGCGGCGGGATGTTCGCGCCTGCCATCTCGCCTCACGATCCGAACCTCCTGTTCGTGGCCTCCGACATGGGAGGGGTGTACCGGAGTGCCGACGGCGGCGGAACGTGGACGATGATCGACAAGCGGCAACTGCGGGAAGCGGCGGGCTGCCCGGTAGTCTTCCACCCACGGGACGCGCGCGTCGTCTACGCCGCGGTGAAGGACTGGCTCGAGACGAGCGCGGACCAGGGTGTTACCTGGACCGTTCTGTGCGCCAACCCGCCGTGGGGGGCCGCGCCGTGCACCGCGCTCGAAGTCGACGAGGACGATGTCGAGCTGATGTTCGCGGGCAGCAGCGAGGCGGCGTATCGGAGCGTCGACGGCGGCCGGACCTGGTCGACGTGCAGGGACGTGTTGGGGAGCGTCGTCGGCATCGCGGTGATCCCCACCGCGGCGCCGGGCCGGCGCACCTGCCTGATCGCCACGTCGGCAGGGGTCTTCAGATCCGACGACGGCGGCAGCACGTGGCAGCACTCCGACGCGGGGCTACCCTTCCGCGAGGTGCGCGCACTTGCCGCGGGCGCGACCGCCCTGTCGCGGGGGTTCATCGCGTACGTGACGCTGCCGAGCCGCTCGGTCGCGGGCCGCGTCGCCGGTGGGATCTGGCGCTCGACGGACGAGGGTAGGAGCTGGCAGACCGCGATGGGCGCCGGGCCACATCACCAAGAGAGGGAGCTTCCGGAGTACGAGCGCGTACAAACCATGCGCTGCTCGGCCGAGATCGTCTATGTGACGGTTCGGAGAGCGCGCCATGTCGCGATCCACCGCAGCGACGACGCCGGTGCGACGTGGCGCTCGGTGGTTGACGGCGAGCCTGGTGTCGGAGTCGGACGCTACGTCGCTGTCGGCTGGATCGTCGCAGACCGACTTTGGCGTGTTTGGGGTGGCGCCTCGTGCGGGTTCGCGGTGAGCCGCCGCGAGCCGAACCAGGCGGTGTTCACGAACGAGGGCGAGATCTATCGGACGACCGACGGCGGCGCGGGCTGGACGCCTGTCTACTCGGGGGCTGCGGTCGACGTGGTTCCCGGGACGGCTCAGCGCTCGCGCTCGGTCGGCCTCGAGGTGACGTCTTCGTGGCAGTTCTCGTTCGATCCCCACGATCCGACTCGCGCGTACATCTGCTACACCGACATCGGGTTCGCACGCAGCCTGGATCGCGGGGTGACGTGGAGTCACGCCACGCGTGGCATCCCATGGTCCAACACCGTCTATCAGATCGCTTTCGATCCAGCCGTGCCCGGCCTGCTGTACGCCGCGTGCTCCAGTCAGCACGACATCCCCCATTGGACGAACATCGAAGGAGCGCGCGGCCAGGGTGGGGTATGCGTGAGTCGGAACTGGGGCGCCAGTTGGGAGCCGATTGGGACTGGGTTGCCGAACGCGCCGGCGACTTCGATCGTCTTGGATCCACGGAGCCCACCGACCGCGCGCACTCTCTACGTCACGCAGTTCGGCGTGGGCGTCTACACGTCGACCGACGGCGGAGCGACTTGGCGGCCGAGCGCGGAGGCGCCCGGCTGCGCGGAGAACCGGCACGTTTACAGATTGAAGCTGTGCGGCGACGGTACGCTGTATTGCACGATCACCGGCCGCCGCGAGCAATCCAAATTTCCCGTTCCCGGCGGGCTCTACCGCAGTCGAGATGGCGGCAGGACCTGGACGGAGCTGACCGCCGACATGCGGCTACGCTGGCCGGGAGACGTGGACACGCCACCGGACGACAGCCGGACGATCTATCTCGGCGCCGCCAGCGCCCCGGGCTACCCGCAAGGCGGAGTGTACAAGTCGGTCGACGAGGGGAAGACGTGGTGCCGCGCGTTCGGCGAGGAGCAGTTTCCGCAGGAGCTCTGCACGTACGCACACGCGCTCTTCGTGACCGTGGACCCGTTGCGGCCCGCGACGGTCTATCTCGGCGCGACCAAGCACGGTCTGTTCGTCAGCCACGACGCCGGCGCATCGTGGCGGGAGGTGCCCGGCATCCCGTTCACCGGCTGCCAGCGGGTCGCGTTCGACCCCGCTGATCCCGCCGCGCTGTGGGTCACCACCTTCGGCGGTGGAGTGTGGAAGGGCCCCGCTCCGCTACCAGGTCACTAGCCCTTCGAGGCACGCAATCGGAATCTCGACTCGGATGTCTCGCACGAAGGACCCGTTCGCGTCGTGCTCGAAGCCGTTCATCCACACACGCTTCGGCGTGGCCCGGTAGATGCGCTGCACGCCGGCCTCCAGGAGACGGTCCGGCTCGGGACCGAGTTGCTTGCGCACGCGAAGGGCCAGGTTGCGTCTTGCCTCTGCAATCTCGGCGGGGTCCTCGAGCGCGGCCGCCGTTGCTTCGACGTACACACCTTCTCCCGATCCCTCAGGGGCAGTCGAGTCGTAGATGACGAGGAACGCCTTCCCGTTGTCATCGATGTTGCGCGAGTGCTGAGCGTGCGGCGAGGAGGTCCAGTAAAAATTGGCATGATCGTCGTAGGCTGAATACACGGGGCTATTCCAAGGCTCCACTTTAGACGACGCGGTCGCGATCGTCACGTAGAGAATCCTTTGAACGATCTCTCTGGCGCGATTCTGGTGCTGCGCACTCATCTCTCGCCGAACTCACTGCTCGATGCAGTACAGGCGCGCGGCGAGGATGTTGCAGTTCTGCGTTCCGTTGTCCCAGTAGCCCGAGCGCGCGTTGTCGCTGCTGCCGACGCGGCCCGTTCCCATGCTGGACGTCCAGTCGGTGCACGTGTCCGCGAGGGTGGGGACGGCCGAGATGTCCGTCGTTCCCGTCCACACGATGGAGCTCACATACCCGCCGTCGCCCTTCTGCCAGATACCGCTCTCGAGGCGCTTGCTCCCAACCGCAAAGACGCCGTTGTCGA
>JBGPIT010000345.1:0-5497 GCA_041485125.1 Binatia bacterium
CGAGCGCGGCGAGCCCGCCATAGTGATCGAGCTGCGGGTGCGAGAGGACGAGGGCCTGCAGTCGAAACACCTTGCGCGCCCGCAGGAACGGCGCGATCAGACGCTCGCCGGTATCGAAGCCGCCCGCGAAGCCCCCACCGTCGATCACGATCACGCCGCCGCGCGGCAGCTCGACGACCGCAGCGTCGCCCTGCCCCACGGAAAGAAACGTCGCGCGGAGGCGCGGGTTCAGGGTTCGCTCCCAGATCCAGTAGCCGCCGTCGCCGACGGTGAGGATCGCGAGGACGGCGACGGCGAGGCGACGGGGTCGACGCCGCGTCACCGCTCGCGGCGGGGATGCGGTCGCGGTCTCCGCGGACGACGCGTGCCGGCGCGGCACACGCGTGACCAGCACCAGCAGCCACGCGTAGCAGAGCGCGAGCTCGAGTCCCGACGGCATCGGCGTCGCGACCGCCGCGAACGGAACGTCGGCGCACGCGTGTGCGATCCGCAGGCCGACGCCGGCGGACGCGCCGGCGCGCGCGAGCAGACGGTCCGCGAGGCTCGGCGCGACCGTCAACAGCGGCAACGCGGCAAGACCGGGCAGCAAGGTCCCCGGACCGAGGAACGGCAGCGCCAGGAGATTCGCGATCGGACCGATCAGCGACACCTGTTGGAAGTGCCACGCGGTGAGCGGCGCGGTGGCGAGGGTCGCGGCGAAAGAGACCTCGAGCGGCTCGACGATCCAAGCACGGATCGTTCGGCGGGCGCGGCTCGATTTCGTGACGTCGTCGTCGCTTCGGCTCTCCCGGCCGCGCCGCGCCACGACGATGAGGGCAGCGACCGAGACGAACGAGAGCTCGAACGAGATGTCGGCGACGATGTCGGGAACGACGAGCGCGAGCGCGACGGCCGACGCCGCGAGGGCGCGGAGCGCGTCGGGCGGACGCTCGACCATGAGCGCGCCGAGCACCACGGCGTACATCGCGACCGACCGCACCGCGGGAATGCTCTCGCCGGCGATTGCCGCGTAGCCGAGCACCGGCACGAGCCCCGCGAGCGCCGCGAGCTTCCACACGTCGGCGCGCAGCAGCACCTGCTCCGAGCGACGCAGGCACATGCCCGCGAAAAGGACGGCGGCACCCGCAACGACGGCGATGTGGAACCCCGAGACCGAGGTCGCGTGCGCGAGCCCGGTGCGGGCGAGGATGCGCCGCGTCTCCTCGTCGACGGAGCCGTCGACGCCGCTCAGGACGGCGACGACGTAGCCGCGCGCCGGCGCCGGCACGTTGGCGCCGACGCGCGCCGCGATCTGTTCCCGGATCCGCGCCAGCGTAGAGCGCAGATCCGCCGCCGGTCCCTCGAGGAGCGTGACGCCGGTATCGTCCCACAGGAACATCGTCGCGAAGATGCGGTGGCGCGCGAGCGCGCGCGCGACGTCGTAGCCACCGGGGTTGCCGAAGCTCCGCGGCTGCCGCACACGCCCGACGACACGGACGCGCGCTCCGACCGGCCACGCCCGCGTCGGATGGGCGATCGTGACACCGAGCAGACCCGCGGCGGGAGCGTCGCCGAGCGCGCTCCGGACGTGCTCCGCCCGGACCGTCAGCAGACGCGCCCTTTCGCGCGGGCTGTTGGCGACGATCACGCCGTCGACGCCGCTCGGTGCAGTACCCGACGAGACGGTCGACTGGGCCCGCAGCAGCGCCGCATAGGACGCGATGTGATCCGGCGGCAGCGCCGTCGCGCGGAGCGCCGTCGCGATCAGCGTCGAGGCGCAGGCGAGGGCAAAGCTGACGACGACGAGACGTGCACGGTCGTCGGTCGCGAGGAGGCCGCAGAGGAGCAGCGTGCTCGCGGTCCCCAGCGCGAGCGCCAGCGACGAGACATCCGCGCCGCTCGCGATGACGCCGCCGGCGAGCGTACCGACCGCGATCGGGATCAGCGCCCGGCCGAGCGGCGGCTCATCGCGCTTCCCCAGTGGTCGCACTCGTCACCCCGGAGCGGGCGAGACGCTCGTGTCGTCGGTGTAGCGTTGGCGGCCTGGGGAGCCGCCGTCAGCGCAATCTACCGGTCGACGGGCCGGCGCGCCACGCCGGCTTCATCCGCGGCCGGCGTGGGACCGGTCGGCGCACCGCCGGCCTCATCCGCGCCCGGCGCGGAACGGGCGTCGTCCTCACGCGGACCCTGCCCATCCTCGCTCTCGTCCGCACCGATCTCGACGGTGCGCGCGCCGAGCTGCAGGCGAATCTCGGCGGCGAGGCGTGCCGAGATCCCCGGCACGGCGGCGATCTCCACCTCGCTCGCGGCACGCAAGCGCTTCAGGCTGCCGAAGTGTCGCAACAGCGCGCGGCGCCGTCCGGGCCCGACGCCTTCGATGTCCTCGAGGCCGGACCGCAGCCGTTCGCGACGGCGGAGCGCGCGGTGGTAGGTGATCGCGAAGCGGTGCGCCTCGTCGCGCACGCGCTGCAGGAGAAAGAGCGCGGTCGAGTTGCGGCGCAGGACGACCGGGTTCTTGCGCCCCGGCAGGAAGACGCGCTCCTCCGAGCGCGTCACCGCGGTCGCGCGCGGGTCGCGGTCGACGTGCATCTTCGCGAGCGAGACCACGTCGACCGCGTCGATCTCGAGCTCGCGCAGCACCTCGACGGCGACGTTCAGCTGCCCCTTGCCACCGTCGACGACGAGCAGGTCGGGGAAGTCGTTCTCCTCCTTGGCGCGCCGGTAGCGGCGCATCAGGACCTCGTACATCGAGGCGTAGTCGTCGGCGCCCTCGACGGTGCGGATGCGGAAGCGCCGATAGCGTGCCGGGCACGGCAGGCCCTCGTCGAACGTCACCATCGAGCCGACGGAGAGCGTGCCTTGGATATTCGAGATGTCGAAGCACTCGATGCGCTTGGGCGCGTTCCGCAGCAGGAGGCGGCGCTGCAGCTCCTCGAGCATGCGCTCGCGGCGCGCGCCGACGTCGCGACGCTCCTGGTAGCTGTGGCGTGCGTTCTCCCGCGCCATCTCCACCAGGCGGAGCTTGGAGCCGCGCTGGGGCACCAGGATCTCGACCTGCCGCCCGTGCCGCTCGCCGAGGTACTCCGCGCGCGCCTCGGCGTCCTCGAGCGCGAGCGGCACCAGGATCGAGTCGGGGATCGGACGATCGCCTTGATAGAATTGCGTCAGGACCGCCGAGACCACCTCGTCGTCGGAGAACTCAAGGTCCTCGAAGCTGTACGCTTGATTGCCGGTGAGCTTGCCGGAGCGGACGAAGAGCACCTGCACCTCGACGAAGCCGCCCTCGCGATAGAGTCCGAAGACGTCCTGGTCGGCGCCCCAGTGCGCGACGGCCTGCTGGCGCTGCACCGTGGTCTCGATCGCGCGCAGCTGGTCGCGCACGCGCGCCGCGTCCTCGAAGCGCAGCTCGTCGGCGGCCTGCTGCATACGCGCGGCGAGCTCGCGCACCAGCTGCTGGTCCTTGCCCTGCAGCAGCTCCACCGTGCGCTCGACGTTGCGCGCGTACTCCTCGCGGTCGACCTCGAGGACGCACGGCGCCGGGCAGCGCTTGATCTGGTACTCGATGCACGGCCGCGAGCGGTTGCGGAAGACGGCGTCGCTGCAGCTCCGCAGCGGGAAGATCTTGCGGATGGTGTCGAGGGTCTCGCGCACCGACCACGCCGACGAGAACGGCCCGAGGTAGCGCGAGCCGTCGCGCGCGAGCTTGCGGGTGACGATCAGGCGCGGCCAGTCGTGCGACTCCTCGATCTTGACGCTGACGTAGCTCTTGTCGTCCTTGAGACGGATGTTGTAGCGCGGCTTGAACTGCTTGATCAGGTTGTTCTCGAGGATCAGCGCCTCTTTCTCGTTGATGGTGACGAGGGTCTCGAAGTCGGTGACCCGATTGACGAGGAAGCGCACCTGCGCCCGCTCGTCGCCGCCGCGGAAGTAGCTCCGCACCCGCGAGCGCAGGCTCTTCGCCTTGCCGACGTAGATCACCGTGCCGTGACGGTCGCGCAGGAGGTACACGCCCGGCCGCGGCTCGAGCGCCGCGAGCCGCGCCTCGAGATCGACGTCGCCCTCGACCGCGCCGGGCGGAGTCAGCACCGCAGCCGTCGCGTCGAGCGCCGCGTCGCGCGCCGACGGCGCGCCGTCGCTGACGTCACCGGCGGCCGCGGCCGGCGCGGGCGGATCCGGTGGCACTGTCCCGCCGGTGATCTCCCGGTCGGCCATCGCACGTCGCGACCGCCTCAGCGGCCGCCCTCGGCAGTGAGACCGAGACGATGGCGCTCGAGCGCCTGGATGCGGTCGCGTAGCTGCGCCGCCTGCTCGAACTCGAGCGACGAGGCGGCGCGGCGCATCTCCTTCCGCAGGCGCTCGACCGTCGCCGGGATCTCCTCGAGGGCGGGCCAATCCTCGGCCGCCGCATCGTCGAGCGGCACGTCCATGTAGTCGGCCTCCGCGATCGCGACCAACGGATTGCCGATCGCCTTGACGATCGTCTGCGGCGTGATGCCGTGCTCCTCGTTGTACTCTCGCTGGATCGTCCGCCGGCGGGAGGTCTCGTCGAGCGCGGTCCGCATCGAGTCGGTGATCCGATCGGCGTACATGATGACGGTGCCGTTCACGTTGCGCGCGGCGCGGCCGATGGTCTGGATCAACGAGCGCGCCGAGCGCAGAAAGCCTTCCTTGTCGGCGTCCAGGATCGCGACCAGCGATACCTCGGGCAAGTCCAGGCCCTCGCGCAGCAGATTGATCCCGACCAAGACGTCGAAGACGCCGCGACGGAGATCGCGAATGATCTCGACGCGCTCGAGCGTCTCGACGTCGGAGTGGATGTAGCGCACCTTGAGGCCGATGTCCTGGAAGTAGTCGGTCAGATCCTCGGCCATCTTCTTGGTGAGCGTCGTCACCAGGACGCGCTCGCCGGCCTCGATGCGGCGGCGGATCTCCTCCAGCAGATCATCCACTTGATCGCGCGCCGGCCGCACGCTCACCTCGGGATCGACGAGGCCGGTCGGCCGGATGAGCTGCTCCACCACCTCGCCGCCGCTGCGCTCGAGCTCGTAGGCGGCAGGGGTCGCGGACACGAACACCACCTGCCTGACGCGCGCCGTGAACTCCTCGAAGCTGAGCGGCCGGTTGTCGAGCGCGGAGGGCAGGCGGAAGCCGAACTCGACCAGGGTCTCCTTGCGCGAGCGATCGCCGCGGTACATGCCGCCGATCTGCGGCACCGTCACGTGGCTCTCGTCGATGATCAGCAGGTAGTCCTCGGGAAAGTAGCTGAGCAGCGTCGCCGGCGGCTCGCCGGAGCGGCGGCCGTCGAGGTGGCGCGAGTAGTTCTCGATGCCGTGGCAGAAGCCCATCTCCTCGAGCATTTCGAGATCGTAGAGCGTGCGCTGCTCGAGCCGCTGGCTCTCGAGGAGCTTGTTCTCGGCGCGCAGCGCAGCGAGACGCTCCTGCAGCTCGGCGCGGATGCCGGCAACGGCCTGCTTCAGGCGCGGTTCGCTCGTCACGTAGTGGCTCGCCGGATAGACCG
>JBGPIT010000346.1:0-5495 GCA_041485125.1 Binatia bacterium
GCCGAGCTGGCCGACACGGATGCGCTTGGTCTGCATGCCGACGAACAGGTCGAGGAGCACCGGGTTGTTGGAGAGCTCGAAGCCCTCGACGTGGAAGTGGTGCTCGGTGAAGCTGATCGAGTCGTACCCGAGGTCGTCGGCGAGGCGCGCCTGCTCGCCGAGCTCGTGCAGCATGCGCTGGTAGAGGTCGCCGCGGAGCCCCGCCATGCCGCGCTCGATCTCGGCGCGGCTGCCCACCGACGGCAGGTAGAAGAGGGAGACTTTCATCGTGCGAGCGCCGCCCCGTCCTTACGTCGATCAGCGACCGTGGTCCACCGCCGCGCGGCGGCGCCGACGCCGATCGGCGCGTATGTCAGTTCAGCTCGCGCTTCGTGGGCTTGTACTTGCTGACGTAGGACTCCACGCTCGTCACGAACATGTCCACGCTGGCGATGGGCGTGGGACAGATGGTCGCGATCGTGGTCATCCCCAGGGCCCGATAGCTCTCGAACTGCGACTCGGAGAACCACTGATCGACGGTGCTCTCGTGCGGAAAGGTGTCGGACGAACGGGCGTAGTTGTAGACGTCGTAGGGCTCGATCTCGCAGAGCGTCGGCTTGATGTAGATCAAACGTCCCTCCCGCCCTTCGCCGTCTCCGTCGACGGCCGCATAGTCGATGCTGGCGATCGCGCAGTACGTGCCGAGCGTCGGCCGGGTCCGCGACCGAATCAGGATACGCTTCTTGAAGGCGATCGAGATCCCGAGGTCGGTGCGCACCTTGCGGAGCACGTTGCCGAGGTCGTCGAAGTCGCAGTGCGGGTCGGCACCGGCGTCGCACACGACGATGGTGTGCACGCGGCGCAGCACCATCTCGTACACGCCGAGGTTGTCGAAATGTCCGCCGTCCGAGAGGTTCACGTAGGGACTCTGGTCGTCGGTGAGGCCGAACGCTTCGGCGAAGATCATGCGGGCAGAGCTCGTGGGCGCGGTGCGCCCGAACGTCGCGTCGCCCGCCGGCCCGGGGTTGCCGAGCCAAATCCCGAGGCGCGCGTTGAAGAGCGTCATGACGAACGTCAACAACGGCGACGAGCTGTAGCCCATGTTCGGGTTCGCCGCCGCGCCCGAGGTCGCCATCGCCGTCCCGAGCGAGACGCCGCCGCGGCGTTGCGGGGCGTTACCTGAGCGGGCCGCGCACGTGCCGCCGTAGTGTTCGGTGCGCCGGTAGCCGAGCCGGTAGTTTCCGCAATGGAGCGGCGACATCGTGAAGCTCGCCGACTTCCGCTGCTGCCACGCGAGCTCGTCGCCGCCGACGAGGTTGCACGCCACGTTCACCACCGGGAACGGCCGGTTGTCGGCGAGGTCGGCGAGCGGAATGTTGTCGTCGGGATCAAACCCGGTGAAGGGGTTCGGCTGGCGGTTCTCGTTGCTCGCCCCGAGGTACGCGCGCATGAGGCGGTTGCGGTACATCGCCTGGAGGGAGAATCGGTTGACGTTCACCACGCGTCCCATCGCGACGCCGACGGCGAAGAGCGCCGCCATCAACGCCGCGACGGCGCTCCACGCGTAGGAACCGCTCGGAGCGTCGGCCGGTCCGCTCGGGAACGCCGCGATCAGGTCACGGACACCGGTCGCGAGGAGCATGGCGAACACCAGGCAGAAAAGCGGCAGGCCGAGCTGCAGCGCGTATCCCCGCCATCCGGGCGTCGTCTGCGCCGCCGCGTCCGCATGGCCGGGCGTCGCGCTGCTCTTGCCGAGCGCGCTCACCGCCCACCCGAGCACGGTCGCGAAGCCGCCGCCGGCGAGATATGCCCAGAAGCGGTCGAGACCGGTACCCGCGAGCCAGTCGAGCGCGCGCGGCCCGTACAGCGCGACCGCGCTGCCGACGGTCCAGGTGGCGATCGCGATCAGGAACCACGCCGACCATCGCGCCCACCACTCGCGCTCGGCGTCGCCGTGCTCTGGGCGCCGCCCGCGCTCTTCCGAAACGCTGGCGAACCCGACGAAGAGGGTCTTGCCGAGCAGCACCGGCCCGAGCACCAGCATCGGGGCGACCACGGCGAGGAGCATGCGGTGGGTCTCCTTGGCGAGCGTCTCCTGCCACCTGACGAACAGGCTCCAATAGAGGAGCGCCATCAACGTCCCCGCGAGTGTGGCCGCCAGGACGTCCCCGAGCAGATAGGTGCGCGTCCGGCCGAAAATCGGCTTCTGGAGCGCCGTCGACACGACCAGCGCCCCGACCGGCGTCCCGATCGCCCAGATCGCGCACAGGGCGAGGAGCTCGGTCGTCGCCAGTGGCGGCGCCGCGACGGCGGCTCCCGCGATGAACGGCACCGCGAGCAGCTGCGGCAGCAGTCCCGCGAGGAGAAAGCGGTGCTCGAGGCGCATTCCGAGCCATACCGCGTCGGGTTTCTCGACGTCGGCGCGGAGCAGGTTCATCCAGAAGAGACCCCAGAATCCGAGCCCGACGCCGATCGAGAAGAGCGTCGACGGGTCACGGGTGATCGCCTGCGGCGCCCTCGACGCCACGAGCCAGGGGACGGCGAGCGCGAAGGCGAGGAACGGCAGGATGACGAGCCAATTGAGCACGATGTTGCGGAGGACGATCACCAGCGCCGACCACGTGTCGGCCGAGAGCAGGCCGGTGCGCGGCGTGAGGTAGTTGCTGTAGCGGCGCAAGTGACGGACGGGGGCGGGCTCGGGCGCGAGTGGATGATTGTCGGTGGGGATGGTGAGGGCCCGGACGATCGCCGAGAGCGGCTTCGCCGTGGTCTTCTTGGCGCGCTCATGCTCGATCCAGGTGCTGAGCCAGCTCGCGATGTAGCCGCCCCCGGAGACGCTCGAGAGATAGTGGCAGCGCTCGAGAAACCCGACCCGCGCGAGCTCTTGGAGCGCCCCGAGATTGAAGGTCGCGCTGCGAATTCCGCCGCCCGAGAGACAGAGCGCGGTGGTGGGGTGGCCGTGCTGATGGATCAAATCAAAGAGGACGCCGAGCCGCGCGCTCTCGCTTACCTCCGCATCGACCCGCGTCTCCGCGCGCGCGCGCCAGTCGGGATCGTCGGTCACGTGCGCGTGCTCGTCGAGCAAGACGTCCGAGGTCGGCAAGACCGGCGCCGCGGTCGCGCTGATCTCGATGGCGAGGGGCGTACACGGCGGGCATTCCACGCGCAGCGTCGCGGCGGCCGGCGCCGATCCGCCGCGGTAGTCGACGCGAACGCGGACGGTGCCCGGCCGGGTGTCGATCGACGGCGGCACGACCGTGAAGCCGTGCTCCGCGCATTCCTGTACCGACGCCGGGTTCAGCGTGACGGTGGCAGGCGTCGGTGGCGCCGCGGCGCCGGTGGACTCCACGCGTACGATCAGCCAGCGGGTACGGGCACGCTGGAGCTCGAAGGCGAGAGCGGTCGCGTCGGCGACGAGTCGGGCTTTGCGTTGGCGTACGGACATGGAGAGCCGTCCTATGCGCCGGTGATCGAGTCGGCGCTTCGAGAGAGAATTCCCGCTCCAGGTAGCGGCAGGCGGCCGCGATAACACCGGCCGTCGAGCCGCTTCAATGACGGAGACCGTGAACCGAACGCGAATGGCTCACGATGGTGCAGGATATCGGCTCCTGGCCGAGCGTCTTGCACGAGATCGGCGCGGCGCGTATCGCGGCGACATGGCTCAAGTAGACGTCGACCCGATCGATACGGCGCTCGTCGACGCGTCGCGCGAGGTCGCGGCGCGGCTGCGTGACGTCGCTGAACGGCTCGAGCAGCTTCCGCCTCCCGCCGCGGCGGATCTTCTCGCCGCGCTCGGCGATCCGGCGCGCCTCTTCTTGCGAACCGCCGAACGCTTGATCGCGCGGGCGGCGTGGACGGCGGCGACGCGGTGACAGCGCGCGCGCCCGTGCGGCATCCGCACCCTACCCCGTAGCACGGCGCGCGCGGCGCGGGTGACGTCGTCACGGGCGCGCGGTGCGGTGCCGATCCAGTCGTCGACTATGCGCCGCGCGCGGCGCGCCCCTCGCTCTGCGCGGCGCGCTCGCCGTCGACGCACGGCGCGCGGTCGCCCGTGATCAAGCGCGCGCCGCGGTGCCACGTCAGGTAGGTCCACGCCCACTGTGTCAGCACCAGCAGCCGGTTCTCGAACTCGACGAGATACATGATGTGGACGAACAGCCACGCGAGCCACGCGAGGTAGCCGCTCAGCTCGACCGGGCCGATCGCGGCGACGGCGGCGCCGCGGCCGATCACCGCCATACTGCCGCGGTCGAAGTAGCGGAACGGCTCCGGCTGCTCACCGCGCAGGCGGCGCGTGATCGTCTTCGCGACGTGGCGCCCTTGCTGCATCGCGACCGGCGCCACGCCGGGCAGCGGCGTGCCGGTCTGGTGCGTGAACGACGCGAGATCGCCGATCACGAAGATCTCGGCGTGACCCGGCACGCTGAGATCCGGCTGCACGACCACGCGGCCGACCTGGTCGAGCGCCGCGCCGGTGGCGCGCGCGACGGCACGGCCGAGCGGCGACGCGGCGACGCCCGCCGCCCACATGACGGTATGGGTCGGAATCCGCTCGCGCGTCTCGCCGACGCGGACGGTGACCACGCCCGGCTCGATCGCGGTGACCAGGGTCTTGGTGCGGACGTCGACGCCGAGACGTTCGAGCGCGCGCGCCGCCTTCGCGCTCAGCGCCGGCGAGTACGTCGGCAGGACACGGTCCGTACCCTCGACCAGGAGGATGCGTGCCTCGCGCGGGTCGATGGTGCGGAAGTCGCGCCGCATCGTCTCGGTCGCGATCTCGGCGAGCGCGCCGGCGAGCTCGACACCGGTCGGTCCGCCGCCGACCAGGACGAATGTGAGCCAGACGTTGCGGCGCGCCGGATCGGGCTCGCGCTCGGCGGACTCGAAGGCGAGCAGGACGCGGGCGCGGATCTCGGTCGCGTCCTCGATCGTCTTCAAGCCGGGCGCGAGCGGCTCCCAGGCCTCGTTGCCGAAGTAGTGATGGCTGGCACCCGACGCGACGATCAGCGAGTCGTACGGGATGCGGCCGTCGCGGAGGACCACCTCGCGGCGGGTCACATCGAAGTCGTCCACCTCGCCGAGCAGCACGCGTGCATTCGCTTGCCGCTTCAGGACCGCACGCAGCGGCGAGGCGATGTCGCCCGGCGAAAGGCCACCCGTCGCGACTTGGTAGAGCAGGGGCTGGAACAGGTGGAAATTGCGGCGGTCGACGAGCGTCACCTCGACCGGCGCGCGCGCGAGCGCTTGCGCCGCGTACAGGCCGCCGAACCCGCCACCGACGATGACCACACGCTCCACATCGAATGGTCTACGGACGGGCGCGCGCTACGTCAACGCGCTGCGTCGGGCGTGGGCGCGACGCCGGTCGTGTGGTCGGACGTGCTCGACAACGACGCGCGCCGTGAGGCAACGTGCCGGCTCACATGACCGAGACCCGAACGGACTCTCCCACCTTCGCCGACGAGCCCTCGCACGTCGGGCTCCTGCGCGAATCGCTCCGCCGTTTCGTCGCGCGC
>JBGPIT010000347.1:0-5486 GCA_041485125.1 Binatia bacterium
CGTGTTCCGTGGCGTGACCCGGCTGCCGGTGCGGCTCACACCCGCTTGAGTGGGATCTCACCAGGTGCGCCGGAACGGCACACTTTCCACCGGTCAGGCAACGCGTATCCACTTGGAATTATTGACTCCCTAACTGTGTTTCCGTAGTCGACCGGAAATTTCTCCCTATAGTCGGGTCGGGACCCGACAGCGCGCAGTTTCCTAGTTTTTCGCGCCCGTCTACTGGTCGATGCATGCAGCACGCTCACACGCCACGTCATGCGCTGCAGCTGCACTACGCCGATCCTCGCTACAACGACCTGGTCAGCCTCCTGGTCGCGTTCGCGTGCGTGTTCGGCGCCGCGGTGCTGTACGTCGTGTTCCTGATGGCCGAGCTGACGGTGCCCGCGGGAATCTGAACGCGGCACCCGGCTCCTGAAACGCCGAAGAGCGTGCGGATCGCTCCGTGCGCCCCTCGGGACTGCGCCGTTCGCCGGCGCGCGCCGGGCCCGTCGCTACCGGTGGAACCGTGTTGCGCCAAGCTCTGAATCGTGATTCAGACCTTGCATGGCGTACCGCCGCACCCCGCGTACCGAGGCGCGCCGCGCCGGCATCCGCCGCCGCATCGTCGACTCCGCGGTCGCGCTGATCGCGAGCGACGGCTATCGCAGCGCGCAGGTCGCGCGCATCGCGGGCCGGGCGCGGGTGGCGAGCGGGACCGTCTACTGTCACTTCCCGTCGAAAGCCGAGCTGTGCGCCGAGGTCTTCCGCACCGTCTGCGGGCGAGAGCTCGCCGCGGTCGCCGACGTCGCCCGTGCCGGCACGAGCGCGCCCGCGCGCATCGCGCACGCGCTCGAGACCTTCGCGCGGCGTGCCTTGCAGGCGCGACGTCTCGCCTACGCGCTGTTCGTCGAGCCGGTCGACCTCGTGGTCGACACCGAGCGCTTGGCGTTCCGCCGCGCCTACGCGGAGCTCTTCGCGGGCATCGTCGCCGAGGGCGTCGCGTCGGGCGCGCTGCCGGAGCAAGATCCGGACGTCGCCGCGGCGAGTCTCGTCGGCGCGATGAGCGAGGCGCTCGTCGGTCCGTTGTCGTCACCCGTCCATCGCCGCGACGTCGACGATCTCGTCGGCGCGGTCGTCGGCTTTTGCATGCGCGCGATCACCGGAAAGGAGCATTGGCATGTCGCAGCTTCACGAGCGGGCGCCGTCCCGCGCCACTCACGAGGTCCTGAACCAGCCGCCGCCGCTCGAGGGATACAACGTCTACGCGGCGGACCGCGTGCTCACGGAAGCGGTCGAGCGTGAGCAGGCCGGCTGGGCGAGCGACCGGCTCCACGCGCTCGGCGCGATCGCCGGCGGCGAGGCGATCGCGTGGGGGTTCCAAGCGAACACCCACGAGCCGGTGCTCCGCACGCACGATCGCTTCGGCCACCGCATCGACGAGGTCGAGTTCCATCCATCCTGGCACCAGCTCCTCGGCCTCGCGGTCCGCGAGGGGCTGCACGCGCTGCCGTGGCGCGAGTCGCGTCCGGGCGGCCACGCCGCGCGCGCCGCGCTCTTCTACGTCCTGACCCAGGCGGAGGCGGGCTTCGGCTGCCCGATCTCGATGACCTACTCGGCGGTGCCCGCGCTGCGGGCGCAACCCGAGCTCGCACGCGAGTGGGAGCCGCGTTTCACCTCGCTCGACTACGATCCGCGCATGCGGCCGGCGCCCGAGAAGCGCGGCGCGCTCTGCGGCATGGCGAGGACCGAGAAGCAGGGCGGCTCGGACGTGCGCGCCAACACCACCCACGCGACGGCGCTCCACGGCCGCGGCCCCGGCGCCGAGTACGCGATCACCGGCCACAAGGGGTTCTGCTCGGCACCGATGTGCGACGCCTTCCTCGTCCTCGCCCACACCGAGCGCGGCCTCTCGTGTTTTCTCTTGCCGCGCTGGCTGCCCGACGGCACCCGCAACCGCTTCCACATCCAACGTCTCAAGGACAAGCTCGGCAATCGTTCGAACGCGTCGAGCGAGGTCGAGCTCGACGGCGCGTGGGCGCGCATGGTCGGCGAGGAGGCTCGCGGCGTCGCGACCATCATCGAGATGGTGAACCACACCCGGCTCGATTGCGTGATCGGCGCCGCCGCCGGGATGCGCCAGGCGGTCACGCAGGCGACGCACCACGCCGCGCACCGTTCGGCCTTCGGGAAACGCCTGGTCGACCAGCCGCTCATGCAGAACGTCCTTGCCGACCTCTGCATCGAGTCCGAGGCCGCGACGGTCACGATGATGCGGCTCGCGCGCGCGTACGACGACAGCGCCGCCGACGACGAGGGCCGGCGTTTCGCGCGGCTCGCGACCGCGGTGGCGAAATACTGGACCTGCAAGCGCTTCCCGGTCCTCGCAGCCGAGGCGCTCGAGTGCCACGGCGGCAACGGCTACGTCGAGGAGTCGATGATGCCGCGGCTCTACCGCGAGGCGCCGCTGAACGGCATCTGGGAAGGCTCGGGGAACGTGATGTGCCTCGACGTCCTGCGCGCCATGGGGCAGAGCCCCGAGTCGGTCGCCGCCTTCTTCGCCGAGCTCGACGTCGCGCGCGGCGCCGACGCGCGTCTCGACGCGTTCGTCGCCGGGCTGCGGACCGAGCTCGGGGACTTCAACGCGATCGAGGTGCGTGCCCGCCGTCTGGTCGAGCGCATGGCGCTCGCGCTGCAGGGCTCGCTTCTGGTGCGCCATGCCGGGCACGACGTCGCCGACGCCTTCTGCGCGTCGCGTCTCGCAGGCGACCACGGCCTTGCGTTCGGCACGCTCCCGCCCGCGGTCGACTTCGGTCGGATCATCGAGCGTGCGACGGTGACCAGCGCCACGTGACCACCGCTGGTGGCGAAGCTGGCTGACGCGGGCGTCGCACCCCGCGTGCCCGGTGCGGAACCCGAGCGGCAGCCCACGGCATCCAGGCTTGACGGCGCGCCGCGCGGGGGTTCGGGTGCCGCGCGTGGCGACCGTTCGCGCACGGACGTCTTCGACGCGAACGGGCGCCTGCGTATCGTCCCCGTCGGGCTCGTCCGCCAGCGTCGCAAGGATCTCTACTACACCTTGCTCGCGGCCTCGTGGCCGACCCTGCTCGTCTTCCTCGCCACGGCATTCCTGATCACCAACGTCCTCTTCGCGTTCGCGTATCTCGAGCTCGGTGACGGCAGCATCGAGAACGCCCGTTCCGACTCGTTCGCGGACCTGTTCTTCTTCAGCGTGCAGACGATGGCGACGATCGGTTACGGCAAGCTCCTCCCACACACCGTCGCGGCGAATCTCCTGGTCTCGTTCGAGGCGTTCTTGGGCTTGCTCGCCTTCGGCGTCGTCGCCGGTCTCGCCTTCAGCAAGTTCGCGCGGCCGACCGCGCGCATCCTCTTCAGTAACGTCGGCGTCGTCACCCGCCGCGACGGCGTGCCGTCATTGATGCTGCGGCTCGCCAACGAGCGCGCTGCGGCGGTGATCGTCGAGGCGCAGGCTCACGTGGTGGTGGTGCGCGACGAGCGCACCGTCGAGGGCGAGCAGGTGCGTCGCTTCTATGATCTCGAGTTGCTGCATCGGCAGAATGCCGCCTTCGCGCTCAGCTGGACGGTCATCCATCAGCTGACACCCGCAAGCCCGCTCTACGGCGCCACGCCCGAGTCGCTGGACGAGAGCGACACGATCATCATCGTCTCGGTGACCGGCTTCGACGAGGCGTTCGCTCAGACGGTCCATGCGCGCCACGTCTATGCCGCGCGCCACATCGTGTGGGGCAAGCGCTTCGCCGACGTGCTCTCCATGGGTGACGACGGCGTGCGGCGGATCGACTATGGGCGCTTCCACGACGTGGTGCCCGAGTCATGAGGACGCGCCGTCACGCGCTCGAGATCGAGTACGATCCGTGAGCGCGCGATGGCGACCTACTTGGTCGTCCGTCGAGCGCTGAAACGCGGCGTGTTCAGTCGCTCCGCCGCGACCAGCGGGCGAGCCTCGCACGATCGGCGACCGTGCGACTCGCCCGGCCGCGCGGTGGGCGCTCTCGCGTCAGTCCGACTTGTCCTTGTACTGCGTGTCGGTGTTCTTCGACGACGGCGCGCTGTACACGGCTTCCCAGCAGTTGCCGATGCTGTTGGCCAGCTGGACGCGCACCGCCTGTGTCGTCGGCAACGTCGGTGTGTCGAGGGTCGTGCCCTTGCCGCGCACCAGGAGGAACGCCTTCCCGGGTGTCAGGCCCTGCTTCAGCATCAGGTTCCTGATGCCGTCGGGCGTACCGAAGCTGTCCTTGTACTTCCAGCCGTCGGGTGTCTCGCGCCAGCACGGGCTGTTGTTGCAGATCTCGCCGGCGGGCATGCGCGCGCGCGAGACCAGCGTGCCGTTGTCGTAGACGCAGAGGAGAAACGACGTCGAAGTGTCCGGGCTGCCGAACTCCGCCTTTGCCGTGATCGCGCCGTGCTTCCAGGTCCAGCTCAGCTTGTCCTTGGTGTTCGGGAAGCTGTCCTTGATCTGGAACGTCGCCTGCGCGGGCGAGACGGGTTGCTTGCAGCCACTCAGCGGCGCCGGCGCGCAGGCCAGCTCGTAACGGCACGACGAATCGCAGCCGTCGCCGTCGGCGAGATTGCCGTCGTCACACTCCTCGCCACAGGAGGCATTGAGAGCACCGTTGCCGCAGAGATTGAAGTCGCCGCTGCAGACGCCGCTCGTGCACGTGTCGTTGACGGTGCAGGTCGACTGATCGTTGCAGGGCGTGCCGTCGGGCTGCACGTCGTCGGCCGGGCAGGCCACGCTCGTCCCGGTGCAGTTCTCGGCCGCGTCGCAGTCATGGATCGCTGCACGGCAGACGATGTTGGAGGGCCGCAGCTGATCGGCTGGGCATTGCGCGCTCGAGCCGGTGCAGGTCTCAGCGACGTCGCAGATGCCACCGGCGAGACGGCACGTGGTGCCCGACGGGACGAACGCGTTCGCGGGGCACTGCGCGCTCGAGCCGGTGCAGGTCTCGGCGAAGTCGCAGATACCGGCCGAGGAGCGGCACTCGGTGCTGGAGGCGACGAAGCCATCGGGCGGGCAGGCGGCGCTCGAGCCGGTGCAATTCTCGGCGACGTCGCAGATGCCGCCGGACGCGCGGCACTGTGTTGCGGACGAGACGAACACGTCGGCCGGGCACGCGGTGCTGCTGCCGGTGCAATTCTCCGTGACGTCGCAGACGCCGGCTGCCGGCCGGCACGGCGTGCTGGACGACGCGAACGCGTCGGCGGGACACGCGGCAGTACTGCCGGTGCAATGCTCCGCGACGTCACAGATGCCGGCGGAGCCGCGGCACGTCGTGCTCGACGGGGCGAAGCCGTCGGCGGGGCAGGCGGCGCTCGAGCCGGTGCAATTCTCGGCGACGTCGCAGACGCCGGCGGAGCCGCGGCACTGCGTACTCGACGGGACGAACGCGTCGGCGGGGCAGGCGGCACTCGAGCCGGTGCAATTCTCGAGGTCGGAAGAGCTTCGTGGGGGGAAGGGGGGTAAG
>JBGPIT010000348.1:0-5474 GCA_041485125.1 Binatia bacterium
CGCCCGGCGTCACCTCGCGCCGCCGAACCAGATCCGCCTGTGCCGTCGCGTCGAGATTCGCAAGCTCGTCGTTCATCGTCGCTCCTCGGGCGCCGCGCGCCGGGCTGACCGTGCTCGCGCACCTGGCGTCGACTTTCGAACCGCCGATGCTCGCGCCCGTGATCGCGGTCGTGATCCCAATCCCCTCGCCGCCACCCGTCGTTCCAATCGCGATCGTAGTAGCGGTAGTGCAGACGCGCCGGCGGATAGTAGCTGTAGGTCGGCCCGTAGTCGTAGTACGGACCGTAGCCGTAGGCATGGCCGTAACCGTACTGGCTGTAGCCGTAGTGCGGACGGGGAACCTCGTAGACACAACCCGACAGTGCCGTGATTCCCAACGCGATGACGAGGATCGTGGTGAGCCGCATGCCTGCTGCCTCCTCCTTTATCGCTAACGACGCACCACTGCGGAGGCAAATCGGTGAATTGCAGGGCCGTCGAAGGTGACTAGATCGCGGCGCGACGTCGCAGATCGTCGAGCGTCGCGCGGAGTCCGACGGGGAAGGGCGTCGGCGTCCAGCCGAGGTCCGCGCGCGCACGCGCGGCCGACGGACGGACGTCCATCGTCAAGAAATGGAGCTGGCCGGCGGGAATGAGCGGCGGCGTGCGGACGACACGCGCCACCAGCTCACCGACCGCCGACACACCCTGCGCGACCCAGAGCGGCATCACGCGCGGAGCTTTCCCGCGTCCCGCCGCGGCGACGATCGCGCGCGCGGCGTCGGCGAGGGTCCAGAACGCTTCGCTCGCGATGAAACGGCTGCCGACCGGTGCCCGCTCCTCGGCGAGCACGTGGGCCTCGGCGACGTCGTCGGTGAAGACGAGCGGGAAGCCGCCCGGCAGCAGCATCGGGATCTCGCTGCGGACGATCCGGGCGACGAAGTCGTTGACGCCGGTGGTGACCGGCGCCGGTCCGTACACGCCCGACGGATGGAGAAAGCGCGCCGGCAGACCGCGATCGAGAGCGGCGGTGACGATCCGGTCCGCGGCCTGCTTCGAGCGCTCATACGCGGTCGCCTTCGGCTGCGGGTCGATGCGGCTCTCGTCGAACTCGATGCCGGGACGCATCTCGAAGACGTCGATCGTGCTGGTGTAGACGAAGCTCGTTACGCCGGTCGCGAGTGCGGCGTCGACGAGGTTGCGCGTGCCGTCGACGTTCACGCGCTCGAAGACCGACGGATCGGCGAGCCACTGCTCGGGCAGCCCGGAGGCGTGGTACACGGCCATGCAACCGTCGATCGCGGAGCGCAGCGACGCGGCGTCGGTGACGTCGCCGCGGACCAGCTCCACGTCGGCCGGCAGGCAGCTTCGAGCGCGCTCGGGCGCCCGCACCAGCGCACGCACCGGACGACCGCGGCGGACGAGCGCTCGAGCAATCGCGTTGCCGACCGTCCCGGTCGCGCCGGTCAGAAGCGTCGTGGTCACCGCGTCACCGATTCGCGCCGTGCTCGCACCACGCGCGGCGTAACGTGCGACGGCCGCCGCAGTCAAGGACACGCGGGGCGTTGTTCTTCCCGTGCGAGCGCTATGCTCCGCGACTGCGGGACGTCGAGACTCAGTCCGGAGGCAGGATCCCGCGCCGCAGCGCCTCGCGCACGAGATCGGTCTGCGAGCGCAGGCCGAGCTTGCGCATGAGGTTCGCGCGGTGCACCTCGACGGTGCGCGGGCTGATCCCGAGCTGCGCGCCCACCGCCGCGTTGGTGCGACCCTCCGCGGCAAGCGCGAGCACTTCCCGCTCGCGCGCGGTGAGGACGCGGTACGGATCGACGCCGGCCTCGCGCGACGTGGACACGCCGTTCAGGTCGCCTTCGCTGAGCGGCGGCGAGACGTGGCACTGCCCGCCGGCGACGGTGCGGACGGCCTCGATGAGCTCGGTCGCCGGCGCCGTCTTCACCACGTAGCCGGTAGCGCCGTTGGCGAAAGCCTCCTGGAGATAACGGCGGTTGGCTTGCGTCGACAGAATGACCACCCACGTACCGGGGTGGCGCTGCCGGACTTGGCGCGTGAGGTCGAAGCCGGACAAGCGCCGCATCGCCAATTCCGTGACGAGGACGGTCGGCTGCAAGCGCCCGACCAGGTCGAGGGCCTCGATGCCGTCGGCGCCCTCGCCCACGACCTCGATGTCCCCAGCCCCCTCGATCACGGCGCGCAGTCCTTGCCGCACCATGTGAAGATCGTCCGCGAGCACGATGCGAATCATCGCGTGCGCTGCGATCTGCGAGGCTCGGACGCGCCTCGCTGGTTTGTTGCGTATTGCTCGCCAGCGACAATGATCAAGAACACGCCGTACCTCTTTTCTACGACGACTACGGTGTATCGCATATGCCGCAGCATACGTAATCAGGACGGGTTCGGAGGATGAGGTAGGGAAAGGTTCGGAGGCGATCAAGAGGCGAACACAAACATGAAGCGTGTGTTTTTACTCGTCCGGGATCGTCAAGCCCATCCGTGCCGCATATCGCACGAGACCTGCGATGTCATGTATCTCGAGATGCTCCATCAGCTGCGCGCGATACGTGTCGACCGTTTTCGCGCTTATGATCAAACGCGTAGCGATTTGCCGCCGCGTATAGCCTTTCGCGAGCAGCTGGAGGATCTCGAGCTGGCGCGGCGTCAGATATTCACGCGATTTCGCGTCGCCACGTCCATAGTCCGCGGTGATGTACTTCGCGACCGCCGGGCTGAGATACGATTCGCCCCGCATCGCGGCGTTGATCGCGAAATCGAGCTCGGATGCGGTCGAGTTCTTGAGCAGGTAACCGGCTGCACCGGCACGCAGTGCGCGCCGCGCGTACTCGGCATTGGCGTGCATCGACAGGATGATCACGCGCACCGCGGGAAAATCGTGCGTCACCCGTGCCGTCGCCTCGAGGCCGTTCATCGTGGGCATGGCGATGTCCATGAGCACGACGTGCGGCTTGTGCAGCGCGATCAATTGCAACGCCTCACCGCCGTCGCGCGCCTCGGCGACCACCTGGATCTTCAGCTCGCGTAGCAGCGCGCGGAATCCGGCGCAGACCAGCTCGTGATCGTCGGCGAGGAGGACGCGTATCGCGCTCATCCGGCACCGATGGTGAGGATCGGCGTACCGGGGTGCTCCGACTCCGCGCCGCGCATCGGAAAGCGCGTGCGGATCTCGGTGCCGCGGCCGGGCGTCGAATCGATCTCGAGCTCCCCGCTCGCGAGCCGGACGCGCTCCTGCATGCTCGAGAGGCCGAGCGTCGCCCCGCGCGCGGCGCGCTCGATCGCGGCTTGCACGTCGAAGCCGATGCCGTCGTCCCGGATCATCAGCTCGAGCTCCGCGCCGTTGTGCCGGAGCTCGACGCAGACGTGCTTCGCGCGGGCGTGACGCGTCACGTTGGCGAGCGCGATCTGTGCCACCCGGAAGCAGGTGGTCTCGAGGTTGGGTGCCAGGCGCACCTCGTGCGAGTCGGCGATGAACGTCGCCTCGAATCCCGAGCGTTGCGCTTGTCCCTTCACGAACCACTCCAGCGCCGGGACCAGGCCGAAATCATCGAGCAACGACGGCCGCAGGTCGAGAGAGAGGTCGCGCACCTTCTTCAGCGCCTCGTCGACGAGGTGCAGGCTCTCGTGGAGCCGATCGACCAAGGTCGGCGGGTCGGGCGAGAGCTCGATGGCGCGCAGGTTCGCCCCGACCGCGGTGAGCACCTGGCCGATCTCGTCGTGCAGCTCGCGCGCGACCGCGACGCGCTCCGCCTCTTGCGCGACCAGCAGCTGGTTCGAGAGCGTCTGCAACCGCTCGCGACCGCTTTGCACCTCTTGCACCAAGCGGGCGTTCTGCAGCGCCATCGCCGCGGGATCGAGAAACGCCTGCAGGCGCTCGGTGTGCGAGTCGGTGAAGAAATCCGCCGTCGCGCTCACCAAGCTGAGGACACCGATCGTGCGTCCTTTGATCTTGATCGGCGCGCTGATCTCCGAGCGCACCCAGGGCGCCCTGGCGCGCGCCGAAGCGGGGCCTTCACGCGCGTCGAACGACGACCACGGCTCGTCGGCGCCGAGGCTCTGTCGTCGTCCGTTCGACTGGAGCGCGCGAACTTGCGATCGGTCTACGACCTCGTCGAGGGCACCCTCGCCGAAGCCGCGCGAGCCCGCGAGCCGCCATTGATCGCGCTCGAGCAGCGTGATGCTCGCACCGTCGTGGGGTACGACGCGGCCGACCGTCTCGAGGATACGCTGCAGCACCTCCTCGTAGTCGAGCGTGCTGCTGAGCGCGCCCGCCGTGCCGCGGAGCGCCTCGGCGAGCAGCCGCTGCTCGCGCTCGGCGGCCTCCGCGCGCTTGCGTGCCGAGACGTCGGTGCCGATGCCGAGTCTCGTCCCGTCCGAGAGCCGGACGACAGCCCACGACGTATCGATCACGCGGCCGTCCTTCACGGTCGTGCGGAAATCGTCCCATTCACCGGTCGACGCCTTGATGAATGAGAGCACTCGCGCACGGTCCTTCGCATCCGGATAGCAGACCACGAACACGTCCATGTCCTCGGCGCGGAGCTCGGCGAGCGACCACCCCAACGTGCGTTCCGCCTCGTGGTTGACGAGCTGAATCTTACGGTCGGTGCCGTAGAACATGATCATCACCGGAATGTGGTCGACGATCTTCTGCAGGATTTCCTTCTGAGTTCTGAGGTCATCTACCGACATAGGCGCTCCGTAGGAGAGCCGGCAATTTTTGGGGGACCGGCCAGGGAGCAATCTGAGGCTCGGGAATCTATAGACCATGCGACATAGGAAACCAAATAAATTCCCCCGCACGGCGCGCATCGTCGCGCCGCGCACTCTCGGTACGAAAGCGTACATTGGCGCGTCGGCGCGTAACGAGATCGGCTTCGCGAAGTCCGCGGCCATGCCGGCAAAAATGCAGCGCTCGCGGTACCCTTTCACCGCGTCACCGCGTGGCACCGTCATGGCGACGATCGTGAGATGCCGTCCGCTTCTCGCTTCGACGCGGTCGATGGCGACCGTCGACGTCCATCAGCACGCCGTCGCAGCGCGCGCTCGATGCGCACGCGCACGTCCTCTCCGCTCGAGGTAACCACCACGCGATGTCCGCGCGTCACGAGCGTCGAGGGAACGCGTCGCCCGCACGACCTCACGCGCGCGCGCGCGCCATGGAAGGACGGTTCCGTAGACCTCCGTACGTGCCGAACCGCACACGCGCTCGTCGCGGCGGCGGGGATCGTCGGCCGGCGCGGCGTCAGCGTCCGGGGTTGCCGGTGCGTTGCTCGCCGATGAAGCTGAAGAGCTTCATGAGCGCCGGCAACGCGGCTGCCACCGCGGTCGTCACGGCAATCGTATAGTTGAGCGTATCGGGTTGCACGATCACGAGGTAGACCGCGGCGATCGTCGCCATCGCGGCGAACGGCAGCCGCAAGCGTGCCCATCCGCTCGGCGCGCCGGCGCGTTCCCAGGCGCCGATC
>JBGPIT010000349.1:0-5474 GCA_041485125.1 Binatia bacterium
CTCGAGGCTGTCGACGAGCGCCGTGCAGGCCTGCCGGATCTGGCCGTTGATGCGCATCGTGCAGGAGCCGCACACCTCCTCGAGGCAGGCAGCGTCCCACGTGACCGGCGACGTCACGTGACCGTCGCTGGTGACCGGCCGGACCTGGATCTCGGTGAGGAGCGAGTGCACGTTGTGCCCCGCCTTGTAGGGAATCGTGAAGTCCTGCCAGTACGGCACGCTGTCGGGCCGCTCCTGGCGCTTGATGCGCGTCCGGATCGGCTCGGTCGATGCCCGCTTGCGATCGGGCGACGCGGCGCCGGCGTGTGCGGCCATCAAGCTGCCGCCGTCTTCTCGGTGTCGTACTTCCGCGGCCGCGGCTTGATGAGCGAGGTGTCGACCGGATCGTACGACAGGGCAGGACCGTCGGAGGTCCAGCGCGCGATGGTGGTCTTGAGAAAATTCACGTCGTCACGCTCGGGGAACTCCGGCTTGTAGTGCGCGCCGCGGCTCTCATCGCGCTGCAAGGCGCCGATCGTGATCACACGGCCGAGCTCGATCATGTTCCAGAGCTGGCGCACGAAGCTCACCTCTTGGTTCATCCAGCGGCCGTGGTCGTTGACGCCGATGCGACTCCAGCGATCCTCGAGCTCGATGAGCTTGTGGTCGGTCTCCTGCAGCGCCTTGTTGTAGCGCACGACGGTGACGTTCTTCGTCATCCACTCGCCGAGCTCGCGGCCGAGCGCGTAGGCATTCTCGGGTCCGCTCATCGAGTAGATGCGCTCGTAGGTCTGCTCCTGCCGGCGCCGCTCGCGCTCGAAGATGCCGTTCGCGGTGTCAGTCGCGGCGCGCCCGAGCCCCGTGCCGTACGCCATCATGCGCGGACCGGCGAGCATGCCGCCCCACAGACACGAGAGCAGCGAGTTCGCGCCGAGCCGGTTCGCGCCGTGGTAGGCGTAGTCGACCTCGCCGACCGCGAAGAGCCCCGGCACGTTCGTCATCTGGTCGTAGTCGACCCAGAGGCCGCCCATCGAATAGTGCATCGCCGGGAAGACCTTCATGGGGACGGACCGCGGATCGTCGCCCATGAACTTCTCGTAGATCTCGAGGACGCCGCCGAGCTTGCGGGTGAGCTCGTGCGGGTCTTTGTGCGTGAGGTCGAGATAGACGGCGTTCTGGCCGTCGATGCCGAGGCCCATCTCGAAGACGACCTTGAAGATGGCGCGGGTGGCGATGTCGCGCGGCACCAGGTTGCCGTACGCCGGGTACATCTCCTCGAGGAAGTACCACTTCTGTCCGTCGCGCCAGGTCCACATGCGGCCGCCCTCGCCGCGCACCGACTCGGAGATCAGGCGGAGCTTGTCCTCGCCGGGAATCGCCGTCGGGTGGACCTGGATGAACTCGCCGTTGGCGTAGGTCGCGCCCTGCTGGTACGCCGCGCTGGCCGCGGTGCCGGTGTTGACGATCGAGTTGGTGCTGCGGCCGAAGACGACGCCGGGGCCGCCGGTCGCGAGCGCAACCGTCTCGGCCGGGAAGGCCTCGAGCTTCATGCTCCGCATGTCGAGCGCGATGATGCCGCGGCAGACGCCGCCGTCGTCGCGGACGACCGAGACGAACTCCCAGGTCTCGAACTTGCGGACGAGGCCCTGCGCCTCGAAGCGCCGCACCTGCTCGTCGAGGGCGTAGAGCAGCTGCTGGCCGGTGGTCGCGCCGGCGAACGCGGTCCGCGAGTGCTTGGTGCCACCGAAGCGGCGGAAATCGAGCAGACCCTCTTGGGTGCGGTTGAACGGCACGCCCATGCGGTCGAGCAGGAAGATGATGGCCGGCCCGTGCTCGCACATGGCCTTCACCGGCGGCTGATTGGCGAGGAAGTCGCCGCCGTAGATGGTGTCGTCGAAGTGGATCTCGGGCGAGTCGCCCTCGCCCTTCCAGTTCACCGCGGCGTTGATGCCGCCCTGCGCGCACACCGAGTGCGAGCGCTTCACCGGCACGACCGAGAAGAGATCGACGCTGCCGCCACCCTCGCAGATCTTGATCGCGGTCATCAGGCCGGCGAGGCCGCCGCCGACGACGATGTGGCGCTGGCTCATCGGAACGCCCCCAAGATCACGACCGCGGCGATCGCGAGGACGGCGAAGAGCGCCAGCGCCGCTTGATGCACGCGGCGCTGTGCCGCCTCGCCGACGGTGATGCCCCAGGTGATGCAGAAGGTGAAGATGCCGTTGCAGAAGTGGAAGAGCGCCGACAACACGCCGATCAGGTAGAACGCGAACCACGCCGGATCGGCGAGGATCCCGTGCATCAGCGCGTAGTTGATCTCACGATGGTGGAAGTAAAAGCTCAGGCGCAGCGAGTACACGTGCCAGACGATGAAGATGAACGCGAACACGCCCGTGATGCGCTGAAGCGCATAGAGCAAGCTGTTCTGGTACCCGAAGTGCACCGCAGTCCCGAGGTCGGCGTCGTAGAGGATCGCGAAGCCGTAGAGCGCGTGAAAAAGGATCGGCCCCCACAGCACCAGAATTTCGGTCGCGAGCAGGATCGGGATCGGGATCTGCCCAATCGCGACGACGAACTGGTCGAACTTCGGTCCGCCTCCGAGAATGAACGCGTTCTCGAAGAAGATGTGGACGAGCATGTACGCACCGATCGGAATCACGCCTGTCAGCGAGTGGAGGCGACGCAGGTAGAAGTGGAGTCGATCCCGATCGAGAGTCCCGACTGAGGCCGTAGCCGTGGTCTCGACCGCCATAGCCCTGAGCCTAACCGACGACGTCGACGCGTGACCAATTAATAAAGTTGGTCACGGCGACAAGCAGCTCTGCGGCTCGGCCCACGGCTGGCGGCATGATCGTCGACCGCGTGCCGCGCGGCGAGCGGATACTCCCTCGCTGCGCCCAGACGCAAAGCCGTCTGAGGCGCCGCTCGGGAGCATCCGCTTGTCGCGCGGCACTCACGTCTTCGACCCCGCCGACAACACGCTGTCCATGGCGCCGATCAGCTCTTCGACGTGGCTGACCGAGGTCTGGAATTGCGTGCGCTCGTCGTCGGTGAGCTCGATCTCGATGATGCGCTCGACGCCGCCGGCGCCGATCAGGACGGGCACGCCGACGTAGAAGCCGTTGACGCCGTACTCGCCCTCGAGCAGCGCCGCGCACGGCAGGATGCGCTTGCGATCGTACAGATACGCGTCCGCCATCTGGACGGCGGCGGATGCCGGCGAATAGAACGCCGAGCCCGTCTTGAGCAGATTGACGATCTCGCCGCCCGCCTTGCGGACGCGCTCTTCGATCGCGGCGAGACGGTCGGGCTTGATCAGCTTCTCGATCGGCACGCCGCCGACGCTGCAGTAGCTGCGGACGGGAACCATGTCGTCGCCGTGGCCGCCGAGAACGAGCGCCTGGACGCTGGCGACCGACACGCCGAGCTCCATCGCGACGAACGTCCGGTAGCGGGAGGAGTCGAGGACACCCGCCATGCCGACGACGCGGTGCTTCGGAAAGCCGCTCGCCCGCTTCATGAGCGTCACCATCGCATCGAGCGGGTTGCTGACGACGATCACGAAGCTCTGCGGCGCGTGCTGCTTGATACCGTCGGCGACGGCTTTCATGATCTTGGAGTTGGTCGCGAGGAGATCGTCGCGGCTCATGCCCGGCTTGCGCGCGAGCCCTGCCGTCACGACGCAGACGTCGGCACGGGCGATGTCGTCGTAGCGGTTCGTGCCGGTGATCTGCGCGTCGAACTCCTCGATCGGCGCGGACTCCATCAAGTCGAGTGCCTTCCCTTGCGGCAGGCCGTCGACCACGTCGTAGAGGACCACGTCGCCGAGACGTTTCAGGGCACAGAGGTGCGCGAGCGTGCCGCCGATGTTGCCGGCGCCGATCAATGCGATTTTCTTCCGTGCCATTCGCGTCAGCCCTTCATGTTCTTGGCGATCGCCTGCCCGAACTCGGAGCACTTGAGGAGCGTCGCGCCCGGCATCTGCCGCTCGAGGTCGTAGGTCACCGTGCGCGCCGCGATCGTGCGCTCGAGACCGTCGACGATGAGCCGCGCCGCCTCGGTCCAGCCGAGATGCTCGAACATCATCGCGCCCGAGAGGATGACGGAGCCGGGGTTCACCTTGTCTTGTCCCGCGTACTTCGGCGCCGTCCCGTGCGTCGCCTCGAACATCGCCACGCGATCGCCGATGTTGGCGCCCGGCGCGAGGCCGAGGCCGCCGACCTGCGCCGCGCACGCATCGGAGAGATAGTCGCCATTGAGATTCGGCGTCGCGAGGACGCTGTATTCGTTGGGACGCAGCAAGAGCTGCTGGAACATCGAGTCGGCGATGCGATCCTTGATGACGACCTTCCCCGCGGGCGCGCCGCCCGACCCGAGCTGGTCCTCGGTGACGATGCGGTCACCGAACTCCTCGCGCGCGAGCTCGTAGCCCCAGTCGCGGAAGGCACCCTCGGTGAACTTCATGATGTTGCCCTTGTGCACCAGGGTGACGCTCGGCCGGCCGTGCGCGATCGCGTAGTCGATCGCGCGGCGCACGAGACGCTTCGACCCGAACTTCGACATCGGCTTGATGCCGACGCCGGAGTCGGGCCGGATGGTCTTCTTCAGGCGATCACGAAGGAACTCGATCAGCGCCTGCGCCTCCGCCGACCCTTCCTTGAACTCGATCCCCGCGTACACGTCCTCGGTATTCTCGCGGAAGATCACGACGTCGAGCTTCTGCGGCTCTTTGACCGGGCTCGGAACGCCTTGGAAATAGCGGACCGGCCGGACGCACGCGTAGAGGTCGTGCACCTGGCGGAGCTTCACGTTGATGCTGCGGATGCCGCCGCCGATCGGCGTCGTCAGCGGGCCTTTGATGGCGACGCGGAAGTCGCGGATGACCTGGTTGGTCTCTTCCGGCAGCCACTGGTCTTTCCCGTAGACGCTGAGCGCCTTCTCGCCGGCGTAGATCTCCATCCAAACGATCTTGCGGCGGCCGCCGAAGGCCTTCTCGACCGCGGCATCGAAGACGATCTGCGATGCGCGCCAGATGTCCGGGCCGATCCCGTCGCCCTCGATGAACGGGATGATGGGGTGATCGGGAACGTGCCAGCGGCCGTCGTCGCCGACGCGAGTCCGCTCGCCCTCGTCGGGCACTCGCACGTGTTGATACGCGCTCTTGGTCATGGAAAACCCGCTCGTTACTCCGGCCGGTCAGGTGGGACCACAGAAAGCGCGCGGACACTAACGAGTCATCTGTACACTGTCAACGCGAGCGCACGAAGGGCGCCGCGCGAGTTCACTTCACGCGAGCGACGCTCATCGGATAGTGGGCGGGCACATGTAGTTGGAGCTGCGCGAATTCACTTCGCGCAGCGACGCCCATCGGAGCATCGGGGGCTTATGTACCAGACGCGATCAGGAACGAGATCGTGTAGTAGTCGGGCGTGTTCTGGCTCTCCTCGCCCTTTTCGAAGAGCCAGTCGTACTTGTCGGGCGGGCGGATGTACGTC
>JBGPIT010000350.1:0-5465 GCA_041485125.1 Binatia bacterium
ATGTTCTTCGCCGCTCCGAGCCATTCGCCGCGCGGCACCACGGTGGAAGTCGAGCGTGCATAGATCGCGCGGTCCGCGGCAGCGCCGGCGGCGGAGCGCGGCGCGATGACGACGATGCTCGCGGCCGCGCGCGACGTGCCGCCGCCGCGCGGCGCGACCTTGGAAGACCGCCTCGCCGCCTTTCTGGCGGCGAGGATGGGTACCGCCGTGCGTGTGTTCGACCTGGCGCGGTGCTCGGGCGGCGGATCGCGCGAGACGTGGATGTTCACGGCCGAGTGGCATGAGGAAGGGGAGGCGCGGCAGCGTCCGTTGGTGTTGCGTCGCGACCCGCCCGCGAGCCTGCTCGACAGCGACCGCGAGCGCGAGTTTCGCGTCCTCGAGCGCCTCCAGGGGAGCGGTATCCCGGTCCCGGACGTCGCGTGGTTCGAGCGCACGCCGGTGTGGCTCGACCGCCCGTTCATGATCATGGGACGCGCGCCGGGCATGCCGACGCCGCCGACCTTTCCGAGCGGCGCCGACCCGGCGCAGCGCGCGCGGGCGGCCGACGACTTCGTGCGCATCCTCGCCGCGATCCACCGGCTCGACTGGCGCCGCACGGGGCTCGAGTTCCTCCCCGGCCTCGACGAGACCGCGCCGCCCGCGCTGGTGCAGCTCGAGGAGTGGCGCCGGCTCTACGTCGCCGAGCGCCTGGCGCACGAGCCGCTGCTCGATCTCGCGTTCCGGCGGCTCGAGGAGAGCCTCCCCGAGAGCGACCGCGTGACGCTCGTCCACGGTGACTTCCGAACCGGCAACTACCTGATCGACGAGCACGGCCACATTACCGCGATGCTCGACTGGGAGATGGCGCACCTCGGCGATCCGATGGAAGACCTCGGCTGGGCGTGCATGGACTTCTGGAGCGGCGGCGGCCGCGCCTGCGGACTGCTCGACCGCGAGGATTTCTTCGCGCGCTACACGGCGGCGAGCGGTATCGCCGTCGATCGCCGGCGCGTCGCGTTCTACGAGCTCCTCGGTGACGTGAAGATGACGATCATCTCGATGACCGGGTTGCGTTCGCTCGTTGACGCGCGGGCGTCGGATGTGGTGCTCGCCTACGTCGGATTTCTGATCCCGCGTTTGCTGCGGTCGATCGCCCGCCGCCTCGGGGTGGTCGCGTGAGGTCCGCCGCGCGGACCGACTGAGGCGCCATGTACCCGCACTTTCCGGAGGTGCTACGCGCCGTCCGTCAGAACCTGATCGAGCAGCTCGTGCCCGCGCTCGCCACCGAGTACGCGCGCGAGCAGGCTGGAGGGCTGCTCCTCCTGCTCGAGCATCTGCTGTCGCGCTGGGATCGGGCCCTCGACGCGCTCCGCGACGAGCACGAGGACCTGCGGGCGACGGTGGCGCAGCTCGCGGCGGCGACGCCGGTCGCCGCGCTCGAGTGCGCCACGCCGACGAGCGGCGACGAGCTGATCGCGGCGATCCGCGCCTTGCGCGCCGAGCTCGCCGAGGTGATCGCGAGCGCCCCCGACGACTCGCGCGCGCTTCGGCTGGTGGAGGCGTTCTGCGCCCGTCAGTTGGCGCGCGACGAGGCGGCGGTGGCCGTCGGCGCGCTCACTTGGGAGTGACCGCGACAGGCCGCGATTGCCCGCGCGCCGATCAGCGATCGAGCAGCCCGAGCTCGCGCGCGATGATGAGCTGCTGGATCTCCGACGTTCCCTCCCAGATCGTGCCCACCTTGGCGTCGCGGAAGTAGCGCTCGACCGGCAGCTCGGTCATGTAGCCGTAGCCGCCGTGTACCTGAAGGACGTCGCCGGTGATGCGCACCGCAGCCTCGGTGGCGAAGAGCTTCGCCATCGAGACCTCCTTGGTGGCGCGCACGCCGTCGTCGTAGAGGCGCGCCGCGCGCTGGATGAGCAGGCGCGCGGCGTCGATCTCGACGGCCATGCGGGCGATCTTGAACGCGATCGTCTGATGCCGCGCGATCGGCTTGCCGAAGGCGACGCGCTCCATGGCGTAGGTGCGCGCCGCCTCGAAGGCCGCCTGCGCGATGCCGAGCGAGAGCGCCGCGATGTACAGGCGATTGGCGTCGAGGACGTCCATCAGGCGCAGGAAGTTCACGTCCTCGCCGCCGAGGCGGCTCGTGCGCGGAACGCGGCACTCCTCGAACGCGAGCTCGCCGGTCTCCGACGACCTGAGGCCGAGCTTGCCGAGCTTGCGCGCGACGTGGAACCCGGGCGTGCCGCGCTCCACCACGTAGAGATTGATGCCGAGCGCGCGCTCCAGGCCGCGGCGGTCGGCGCGATCGCTCGACACCGCCGCGACCAGCACCTGGTCGGCCGCGGGCCCGTTGCTGATGAACGTCTTGGCGCCGTTCAGCACGTAGGTGTCCCCCTCGTCGCGGGCGGTGGTCGCGAGGGCGAGGAGGTCGGAGCCGGCGCCGGGCTCGGTGAGCGCCATGGCGACGAGCACGTCTCCCGCCATCAGCGGCTCGAGCGACGCCGCTTGCTGGGCGGGTGTGCCGAGCTTCATCAGGAGCGACGGTCCGAGGACCGACGGCATGACCGCGATCGCGAAGCCGGCGCAGACCCGCGCCACCTCCGCGGCGACGATGCACTGCATCCAGGTGTCGCCGCCGGCACCGCGCAGGCGCTCCGGCACGCCGATGCGGAAGAGGCCGAGCGCTGCCATCGCCGGCAGGACACGCTCGCGCGGAAATCGCTCCTCGGACTCCGCCGCGCCGACCAGCGGACGCAGCTCGCGCTCGCAGAAATCGCGCACAGTGGCGTGGAAGAGGCGATGCTCCTCGCTGTGCTCGAGGCCGGCGGTCGTGGAGAGCTCCATGCGCGTACGGGGGGCGAAATCCCCTGTTTCCATAGCACGGGAGAGCGCCAGCGTCCGCGCCGGCGTCTCGCGCAGGATCGAGCGACGACCTCGATCACCGCCCGGCGTGACCTCGGTCATCCCGCCCGTCCTACCGGTCGGTAGAGTGATCGGCGGCGAGGAGCTCCGCGCGCGATGGCGGCTCGCCGTACGACCGGACGCGGGGGCGACCATGCGTGACACGGGCTCGACGAGCAGCTGGACGCGGCGCGATTTTCTGCGCGCGACGGGGAAGGCCGTTCTCGCGCTCGGCCTCGCGAACCTCGAGCTCGCCTGCGGCGGCTCCAAGGAGACGACCGGGAGCGCGGCGTCCGGTCCGGTGCCGGCGGGCACGGCGACGCCGTTGCCGCCGCTGCCCGACTACCGCAGCTGGGAGGATCTCTACCGCGACAAATGGACCTGGGATCGAGTCGCGCGCGGCACCCACACGATGACGAACTGCGTGTCGGGCTGCGCCTGGGATCTCTACGTGAAAGACGGCATGGTCTGGCGCGAGGAGCAGAAGGCTGCCTACGCCGCCTCGAACGCGAGCCTGCCCGATTTCAACCCACGCGGCTGCCAGAAGGGAGCCTGCGGGTCGACGCTGATGTACTCGCCGTCGCGCGTACGCTACCCGTTGCGGCGCGTCGGCGAGCGCGGCGAAGGCCGCTGGGAGCGCATCTCGTGGGACGAGGCGCTGGCGAGCGTCGCGACGGCGATCGTGGACGCGCTCGAGAAGGAAGGCCCGTCGTCGATCCTCTGCGAGATGGGACCCAACATCGGCGCCGGCCCCAACAGCGCGGCACCGATGCGCTTCTTTCGCTTGCTCGGGGCGCCGGCGACCGACCCGATGGCGCAGATCGGCGACCTCTCGGTCGGCGCCACGATCACGCTCGGCAACGGCCATCCGTGCGGCTCCTCCGATGATTGGTGGCGCTCGTCGTATCTCGTCCTCTGGGCGTTCAATCCGTCGGCGACGCGCATTCCCGATGCGCACTTTCTCTGGGAGGCGCGCTACCGCGGCGCCGAGGTGGTGGCGATCTGCCCCGACCTCAGCAACAGCACGATCCACGCCGACCTGTGGCTGAACCCGCGCCCCGGCACCGACGCCGCGCTCGCGCTCGCCGCGGCACAGGTGATCATCGAGGAGAAGCTCTACAATACCGCCTTCGTCGGCGAGCAGACCGACCTGCCGCTCTTGGTGCGCGGCGACACGCATCGCTTCGTGCGCGAGTCGGATCTGCGGAAGGGGGGAGCGGAGAACGCATTCCTCGTGTGGGACGCCAAGCGCGGCGCGGCCGCGCCGGCTCCGGGCAGCGGCACGCTCGAGAGCCTCGAGGCCGAGGATCTCAGCCCCGATCTGCGCTTCAGCGGCACGATGTCGATCGACGGCAAGGCGGTGCCGGTGCGGACGGTGTTCGCGCTGTTGCGCGAGCATCTCGACGAGAGCTACCGGCCCGAGCAGGCGGCCGAGATCACCGGCGTCGCCGCGGAGACGATCCGGCGTTTCGCGCGCGGCTTCGCGAAGGCGCCCGCGGCGCTCATCCTCTCGTCGTGGGGCCAGTGCAAGTTCCTTCACGCCGATCTGATCCAGCGCTCGCAGATTCTGCTGGCGTCGTTGACCGGCAACTTCGGACGTGCCGGCGGCGGCTGGCGCGCCGGCGGCTTCTTCGCGCCCGAGGGCTTCGCGCTGCTCGCCATCCAAGAGCGCCTCGGGCTCGTCGATCTCGCCGGCTTCGCCGCGAAGAACTATCTCGACCCCGCCGAGACCGAGCGCTTCTTCTCGCGCTACTTCGTGCCCGGCAACTTGTGGCACCAGGTGCACGGCGACTTGATCGCGGTCGCCGGCGAGCCGCGCTACGGCGACACGAGCAGCCCGCGGCCGGTCAAGGACTATCTCCGCGAGGCCCTGCAGAAGAAGTGGTTTCCGATGATCCCGGAGCCGGGCCGCGCGCCGCAGGTGATCGTCTCCATCTTCGGCAACGTCCTGCGCCACTCGCGCAACAACACTCGATTGCGCGACGTCCTGTGGCCGAAGGTAAAGCTGCACGTCGACGTGAACTTTCGGATGAACGAGACCGGTCGCTACGCCGACGTCATTCTTCCGGCCGCCTACTGGTACGAGAAGATCGATCTCAAATACCTCGTCTCGTTCATCCCGTACGTTCATCTCGGCGACCGCGCCAGCGCGCCGCTCGGCGAGGCGAAGCCCGAGTGGGAGATCTTCGGGCTACTCGCCGAGGCGGTGGAGCGCGAGGCGCGCCGGCGCGCGCTCAAGCCGTACCAGGACATCGCCGACGTCGAGCGCGACGCCGGCCGGCTCGGCGAGGCGTTCAGCGATCGCGGCCGCTTCGGGCCGGGCGACGAGGAGAAAGCCTTGCAGTTCGTCCTCGAGTACTCGTCGATCACGAAGAAAGTCACGCTCGACGACTTGCGTGACAAGGGCGCGGTCCGCTTTCGCTCGACGGGCGCTCCCGGCGGCGCGGCCGGATACTACAGCGACTACGCCGAGACCGAGCCGCTCGTGCCGCACCGGTGGTTCGTTGAGAAGAAGCAGCGTTGGCCCACGCTCACCGGCCGGCAGCAATTCTACGTCGACCATCCGTGGTTCCTCGAGTGCGGCG
>JBGPIT010000351.1:0-5461 GCA_041485125.1 Binatia bacterium
ATGTGCCGCTGGCACTACACGGACGACGCCGGCGACCCGACGATCTTCACCGGCATGGGCCAGGGCGTCGCGGGCATCGCCTGGGCGTTCGACGTCTTCGCGGAGCGCACCGGCGACGTGAGCTACGAGCAGTACGCGCTCGGCGCCGCCGCGTATCTCGAGAGCCTCATCTCCGCCGACGGCGCGATTCCCGAGCAGCCGGGCACGACGGGCTACGACACCGGCTTCTTGAACGGCTCCGCCGGCGACGCGTTCCTCTTTCTCCGGCTCTATCAACGCACCGCCGACGTGCGTTGGCTGAACGACGCGAATCGGCTGCTCGCATGGGTGCGCGCGCAGGCGCGGTCGCAGTCGAGCGGGATCGCGTGGCCGATCGAGATCGACCCGAGCGGCGAGAACGCCGACGACCTGCTCGCGACCGGCATCGAGGAAGGCGCGGCCGGCATCGGCTGGGTCGAGCTGCAGGCGTACAACGTGACGGGCGCGGCGATCGACCTCGACACCGCGCGCGCCGCCGGTGACTGGCTCCTCGCGATCGCGTTCGACGAGTGCGGCGGCAAAGCGTGGCCGGAGGACGTCGGCGACGTCCTCGTCCACACGAGTCTCGACAACGGCGCGCCCGGCATCGGCTGGTTCCTCGACGATCTCTTCCGCGCGACGGCAACCGACGCGTACGAGACTGGCGCGCTCGGCGCGGCGACGTGGATCGCCGCGGTGTCGCGCACCGACAAGCGCGGCGTCTACTGGTACGAGAATCGCCGCGGTAAGAGATCGCGCCTGCGCGCCGAGCCGTCGTGGCACTGGGGGACCGCCGGTATCGCGGCGTTTCTCGCGCGCTTGGAAGGCTGGCCCGTCGACATGCCCGGCGAGGAGCCGGGCCTGTGAGTGAAGGTCTTCGCTGCGGCGGAGTTCGATTGACCGGCCGGCGACGGCTGGCTTAGAGTCCGCCGGACGACGCGATGACGACCGACGCAGAACGAACTCTCTCCGACGTCCGTGACTTCGCGCCCGCGCTGGCGGCGCGTGCTCCCGAGATCGAGGCCGGCCGGCGCCTGCCGCCCGATCTGGTGCAGCAGCTGAAGGCACTCGGCGTCTTCCGCATGCTGGTGCCGCGCAGCCACGGCGGTCTCGAGATCGAGTTTCCGCCGAGCGTCGACGTCCTCGCCGCGCTCGCCGCCGCCGACGGCGCGACCGGCTGGACGGTGATGATCGGCTGCGAGACGCCGCAGCTCTTCGCGCTCCTGCCGCGCGCCAGCTTCGACGCGGTGTACGCCGGCGGTCCCGACACGATCTGCGGCGGCGCCTTCGCGCCGCAAGGGAAGGCCGAGGTCGAGGCCGGCGGCTACCGCGCCGCGGGACGGTGGAGCTTTGCGAGCGGCTGCCAGCACGCCGACTGGCTCTTCGGCCAGTGCGTCGTCCTCGAGAACGGCGCGCCGGTGCCGGGCCCGATCCCGAACACGCCGAAGATCCGCTGCATGCTGCGGCCGGCGTCGCAGTGGCAGATCGTCGACACCTGGTACACCTCGGGGATGCGCGGCACCGGCAGCCAGGACATCGCGATCGAGCCGGTCCACATCGACGAGGCGTGGAGCTTCGACCTCTGGTTCGGCGAGCCCTCGCTGCCCGGCGCGATCTTCGCGGCGCCGCTGCTCCAGTTCTCGATGCACATCGGCGCCGTCGCGCTCGGCATCGCGGAGGGCGCGCTCGCCGATCTCCTGGCGCTCGCCGATACCAAGAAGGTGCGCCTCTACGCGCGCGCCGAGATCGCCGACCAACCGCTCTTCCAGTTCCACCTCGGCCACGCCGAGGCCGACGCGCGCGCCGCGCGTGCGTACCTGACGTCATGTGCGGAGAGCTACTGGGCGCAGGCCCAGGCGGGCGCGCTCGATCCCGCGCTGCGGACCCGCGTGCTGCAGACCGTCGCGTGGGTGGTCGAGACCGCCGCGCGCGTCGTCGACGTCTGCTACACCGCCGGCGGCGGCAGCGCGCTCTACGACAAGTCGCCGCTGCAGCGCCGCCTGCGCGACATCCACACCCTCACGCAGCACGCCTCGGTGCAGGAGAACGTCTTCCAGACGGCCGGTGCCGAGAGACTCGGCCGCATGGGCGCGTTCGGTCCCTGAGAGTCACCGTGAACTCAGGTCACCAGGCGAGGGGCTCTTCAACGACGAGTGTTGCGGCCGGTCGAGCTCATCAGAACCAGCCTTCCTCTTCCATCTTTCCCGGCGAGAGCCTGACGGTCACGTCGTAGGCTTTGTCGCGGGCGATCAGGGTGCCCTGGCGCCAGTATTAGATCTCCTTGGGCTTTCCGAGCCCGTCGATGGTGACGACGACCGTTCCGTCGGCAATTCGCTACGTACCCGTCTTCACCACGTGCTGCCTGTCAACGAACCGCACCCGCGAGGCAAATCGCCCATCCTTCTCGAAGTGAACACCCAGCTCATCAATCAGGAAGAACAGCGCATCGCCATCAATGTGGACGGTATGCCAGATCGTACCGGTGAGCGTGAGAGGCGATTTGGGCTGCTGAACTTTTCCCGCTCGCCGGTCCCGCCAAGACGTCCGCGGCAAGCAGCGACTATACGCATCATAGCAGCCCTCTTTCGTTCGATGAATACAGGTGCAAGGGGCGGCAATTCGCGCGGCATTGCCTAGCTTGACTACGATCGGCTCGGGGGTAGCGTCGTATCGAGACCGGACACCCGCCCGACCGACGATGTGCTGCTCATCGTCACGCCCACCGAGCGAGCGCCCCGCAACACGGAGGCTCTCCGATGTCAGTATCTGAGCGCCACTCATTCGTTGATCAATACGTTGAAAGGACGGGAGACAAAGCGATGGAAACGCACAATACTATGGAAACGTACAGCACTGTCGAAAGACAACCGGCAATGGCTGAGAAGAACTCAGCAGTAGCGATCTACGACACGCACCTGGGTGCGGAGAATGCGATCAGGGAACTTCAGGCATCAGGGTTCGACATCAAGAAGTTGTCGATTGTAGGGAAGGGCTACCATACCGAGGAGCACGTCGCCGGCTACTACAACACCGGCGATCGCATGCGGTATTGGGGCAAGCTCGGCGCGTTTTGGGGCGGTGTGTGGGGTCTTCTCCTCGGGTCGGCATTTTTCTGGGTTCCGGGCATCGGCCCGATCGTCGTCGGCGGCCCGCTGGTGTCGTGGATTATCGGGGCTCTCGAAGGGGCAACCATCTATGGAGGCCTGAGTGCGCTCGGAGCGGGACTCGCTAGCATCGGTATTCCGAAAAATAGTGTGCTGGACTACGAGACGGCGCTCAAGGCCGACAAGTTCCTCGTCATCGCCCACGGTACGCGAGAGGAGGTCGCCAAAGCCAGGGACATCCTCGGAAGGACGAACGCGACTTCGACGCATCGTCATGAAGGAAGGGAGTAGAGCTATGAAGAGGTACATACTCGGGATGCTCATCGGTGTGCTCGTAGCGAGTCGAGGATACGCCGCGGAAGTGGTCGTCCACATGTACCGCGTGACCCCGGACGGGATAGGTAACGAGATCGGGGTCGTCACAGCCAGCGACGGCAAGTACGGACTACTGCTCACACCGAATCTCGGCGACCTGACGCCGGGCGCGCATGGCTTCCATGTGCACCAAAACGCAGATTGCGGGCCGGGTAAGCAGGATGACAAGAGCGTCGCGGGCCTGGCGGCCGGGGGCCATCTCGATCCGGCGAAGGTCGGTAAGCACGAAGGTCCATACGGCAGCGGGCACCTGGGAGATCAACCGGTGCTCGTCGTTGGTCCGGACGGTCGTGCCACGCTTCCGGTGCTCGGTCCACGGTTGAAGGTCAAGGATCTGAAAGGTCACTCGCTGATGATTCATGTGGGAGGCGACAACTACTCGGACGAGCCCGAGAAGCTCGGCGGTGGCGGCGCCCGGGTCGCGTGCGGGGTGATCGCGCCGTAAGGACGCTCCGCGCAAGTGACTGCGGAGCGGCGATTTAGCTCTCGTACGTGATGCCAGCAACGACGACAGGACCCGACGTCGCATCCGCATCGGTTCCCGACACGCTCGCGGCACTTCACGTGAACCCCGAGACGGGCCTCACGCGCGGCGAGGTCGACGCCCGCCGGAAGGCGCATGGCTACAACGAAGTGGCCGAACAGCCGGGGCACCCGGTCCGCAAATTCCTCGGCAAATTCTGGGGTGTGTCGGCGTGGATGCTCGAACTGATCATGGTCCTGTCGGCCGTCCTCCGGAAATACCCGGAACTCGCGGTGGTGGGCGCGCTGCTGGTCGTCAACGCCGTATTGAGCTTTGCGCAAGAGCATCGGGCTGCCGGCGTCGTGGAGGCGCTGCGGCGCCGGTTGCAGGTCAGTGCGCGCGTCCGGCGCGACGCGACCTGGCAAGTCATTCCCGCCCGCGAGCTGGTTCCCGGCGATGTCGTCCGCGTGCGGCCCGGCGACATCATTCCGGCGGACGTGAAACTCCTCACGGGAGGGTTGACCGTGGACCAGTCGGCGCTTACCGGCGAGTCGAAGGACGCCGACAAGGCACCCGGTGAAGTACTTTCGTCGGGGTCCATCGTCCGGCGAGGTGAGGGCAACGGAGTGGTCATGCTGACCGGGGCAAAGACCTATTTTGGCCGCACCACCGAGCTCGTTCAGCAGGCGCGACCGACGCTCCACATTCAGGCGGTGGTGACCAAGGTTGTCCGCTGGCTCTTTATCATCGTCGGCGCGCTGCTGGGCGTGGTGGCCGTGCTGTCGCTGATCCGCGGCGCGCCGCTCCTCGAGATGGTTCCGCTCATGCTCGTCCTGTTGATGAGCGCGGTGCCGGTCGCTCTGCCGGTCATGTTCACGATCAGCATGGCTGTCGGGTCGAAGGAGTTGGCCAAGCGCGGCGTGCTGATCACCCGCCTGAGCGCCGCGGAGGATGCCGCAACGATGGACGTGCTGTGCGTGGATAAGACCGGCACGATCACGATGAACCAGCTGGCTGTCACCGGCGTGATCCGGCTGGAGCACGCAACGGAAGCCGAGGTGCTGTTCGCCGGGGCACTGGCGTCGCAGGAAGCCAACCAGGATCCGATTGACCTCGCGTTCCTGGCCGCGGCAAGGGAGCGGCACATCTTCGACAATTTTCCCAAGGTCGCGCCCGTCTCCTTCGCACCGTTCGATGCGACAAACCGGCGGACGGAAGCCGTGGTCGAGCAGAACGGGCAGCGGCTGCGCGTGATGAAAGGCGCCGTGCGCACCATCGCCGAGGCCTGCGGACTCCAGCTCCCGGCAATCGAAGCGTTGGAGGCGCGCGTCAGCGCGTCGGCCGCGAAGGGCTATCGGACGCTGGCGGTAGCACGCGGCCCCGAGACGGGCGCCCCAGCTTTGCTCGGATTGGTGTCGTTGTATGATCCGCCGCGACCGGACGCGCGGCAGCTCATCGTGGCACTCCAGGACCACGGCGTGGCGGTGAAGATGCTCACCGG
>JBGPIT010000352.1:0-5440 GCA_041485125.1 Binatia bacterium
AGGACGTGGTGATCCTGCTCGACTCGATCACCCGTCTCGCGCGCGCCTACAACGCGGTCGTGCCGCCGAGCGGCAAGATCTTGTCGGGCGGCGTCGACTCGAACGCGCTCCGCGGCCCGAAGAAGTTCTTCGGCGCGGCCCGCAACATCGAGGACGGCGGCAGCCTCACGATCATCGGCACCGCGCTGGTCGATACCGGCAGCCGGATGGACGAGGTCATCTTCGAAGAGTTCAAGGGCACCGGTAACATGGAGGTTCACCTCGACCGGCGCCTCATGGACAAGCGCATCTTCCCGGCGGTCGACATCAACCGCTCCGGCACCCGCAAGGAGGAGCTGCTCCTCCAACGCGAGGTGCTGAACCGGGTGTGGATTCTGCGCAAGCTCTTGTCACAGCTGAACACCGTCGAGGCCATGGAGTTCTTGATCGACAAGGTTCACGGCACCAAGGACAACCAAGAGTTCCTCGAGTCGATGAACTCGTAGCGACACCGCCTCGGGACCCGGCCGGGGTCCCATCGCCCCGTCGTTCCCGCCGGCGTACGTTGCGCCTGCCGAATCCTTCTTGCTATAGAGGTGTGTTCGCGGATCCGCGCGGGTCAGCCCCCTCCGCAGTGGTTCGAAGCCTGAAGGAGCGCGCATGAGAGAGGACGTATGAGCGAAGTCACGATGAAGCAGTTGCTGGAGGCCGGGGTCCACTTCGGCCACCAGACCAGCCGGTGGAACCCGAAGATGAAGCCGTACATTTTCGGCGCCCGCAACGGCATCTACATCATCGACCTGCAGCAGACCGTCCGCATGTTCAAGGACGCGTACGTGTTCGTCCGCAACCTCTCGGCGGAGGGCGGCGCGGTGCTGTTCGTCGGCACCAAGAAGCAGGCGCAGGACGCCATCCGCGAGGAAGCGGAGCGCTGCGGGATGTTCTTCGTCACCAACCGCTGGCTCGGCGGCATGCTCACCAACTTCCAGACCATCAAGCAGTCGATCGATCGCCTGCGGAAGCTCGACGAGACGCTCGAGAGCGAGGCGATGAGCGCGGCGCTCACCAAGAAAGAGCTGATCATGGTGCGCCGCGAGCGCGACAAGCTCATGATGTCGCTCGGCGGCATCAAGAACATGAAGAAGCTGCCGGACGCGATCTTCGTCGTCGATCCGAAGAAAGAGGAGATCGCCGTCAAGGAAGCGAATAAGCTCGGCATCCCGGTGGTCGCCGCCGTCGACACCAACTGCGATCCCGACGTCATCGACTACAAGATCCCGGGCAACGACGACGCCATTCGCGCCATCCGCCTCTTCTGCGCGGCGATCGCCGACGCGGTGATCGAGGGCCGTGAGCTCCACGAGGAGCGCCTGCGCGGCCAGCAGGTCGAAGAGGACGAGAGCGCCGACGGCATCGGTGCCATGAGCGAGACGGCGTCCGAGGAGATGCACCCGGCAGGGGGCGAGATTGGATGAGTGAAGTCAACGCGCAGCAGGTAAAAGACCTGCGCACGAAGACCGGTGCCGGCTTCATGGACTGCAAGGCGGCGCTGCGCGAGAGCGGCGGCGACTTCGAGGGCGCGATCCGCTACTTGCGCGAGCGCGGGCTCGCGGCCGCGGCGAAGAAGGCCGGTCGCGCCACCGCGGAAGGAACCGTCGGCTCGTACATCCACGCCGGCGGCAAGATCGGCGTCCTCGTCGAGGTCAGCTGCGAGACCGATTTCGTCGCCCGCACCGACGATTTCCAGCGCCTGGTCCGCGACCTCGCGATGCAGATCGCGGCCGCCAATCCGCTCTACGTCGGCCGCGAGGAGATTCCCGCCGGCGAGCTCGAGCGCGAGCGCGAGATCTACGCCGCGCAGGCCGCGTCGAGCGGCAAGCCTCCCCAGGTGATCGCGAAGATGGTCGACGGCAAGGTCGAGAAGTACGCCGCCGAGGTCTGCCTACTCGAGCAGGACTACATCAAGGAGACCGGTAAGGCCGTGCGGCAAGTCGTCGCCGACGCGATTGCCAGGCTCGGCGAGAACATCACCGTCCGCCGCTTCGTGCGCTTCCAATTGGGAGAGGGCATTGAGCAACGCAAAGGCGATGACGGGCAGCCCCAGACGTAGCGGCGAGGACGCACCGCTCGAGTCACCCACCAGCGCGGGAGCGCCGGCTGCCGCGCCGCTTCGGTATCGCCGGGTCTTGCTCAAGATCAGCGGCGAAGCGCTCGCCGGCGAGGCCGGCTTCGGCATCGACGCCGTCGCGGTCGGCGCCTTCGCGCGCGAGATCCAGGAGGTCCACGACCTCGGCTGCGAGCTCGCGCTGGTCGTCGGCGGTGGCAACATCTTCCGCGGCCTCTCGGGCAGCGCCTTCGGTGTCGACCGCGCGACCGGCGACTACATGGGCATGCTCGCGACCGTCATCAACAGCCTGGCGCTGCAGAACGCCCTCGAGAAGCTCGAGGTCAGCACGCGGGTGATGTCGGCGATCGCGATCCAGGAGGTCGCCGAGCCCTACATCCGCCGGCGCGCGACGCGCCACCTCGAGAAGGGGCGGGTGGTGATCTTCGCCGCCGGCACCGGCAATCCGTACTTCTCCACCGACACGGCGGCGAGCCTGCGCGCGATGGAGATCGGCGCCGAGGTGATCCTCAAGGCCACCAAGGTCGACGGCGTCTACAGCGCCGACCCGAAGCTGCATCCCGACGCGGTCCGCTACGCCGAGCTCACCTACATCGACGTGCTCAACCGCGGGCTCAAGGTGATGGATTCCACCGCGGTCTCGCTCTGTATGGACAACAGCCTGCCGATCATCGTGTTCAACCTGCTCCGGTCCGGGAACATCCGGAAAGCGGCCGCCGGTGAGCCCATCGGCACGATCGTGCATGCGCGCGTGACCGGCGCATGAGCGAAGGAGCCTGGTGATGGCGTCGATCATCGACGACTGCAAGCAGGAGATGGAGCAGACGGTCGCGACCTTCAAGCGCGACCTGTCACGGCTGCGGACCTCGCGTGCGACCACGGCGCTCCTCGACGGCATCACCGTCGACTACTACGGCGCGAAGACGCCGCTGAACCAGCTCGCGTCGCTGTCCGCGCCCGAGCCGCGCTTGCTGATCATCCAGCCGTTCGACCGCACGGCGATCTCCGACATCGAGCGCGCGATCTTCCAGTCCGACCTCGGCCTCACGCCCGCCAACGACGGCAAGCTCATCCGCATCCCCATCCCCGAGCTCAGCGAGGAGCGCCGGCGCGAGGTGGTGAAGCACGTGCGCAAGATGGCCGAGGAGTTCCGCGTCTCGGTACGCGCGCACCGTCGCGACGCGATCGAGATGATGAAAGAGCTTCACAAGGAGAAGGAGCTGACCGACGACGACCTCAAGAAGAGCCAGGAGCGCGTCGAGCATCTCACGAAAGACTACGTCGAGCGCGTCGACAAGCTGCTCAAGGTGAAGGAAGAAGAGATCATGGCCATCTGATGATCGCGATCGACAAAGAGCGCTTGCCGCGCCACATCGCGATCATCATGGATGGCAACGGGCGTTGGGCGACCCAACGTGGCTGGTCCAGGGTCGCCGGCCATCGGCGGGGAAAGGACTCCGTCAAGGAGGTGGTCGAGGCGGCACGGCGTCTCGGCATTCCGTTCCTCAGCCTCTATGCCTTCTCGAGCGAGAACTGGAACCGCCCGAAGGACGAGGTCACCGCACTGATGCGCTTCCTGAAGCACTACCTCGTCACCGAGATGAAGCGGATGATGAAGAACGGCATCCGCCTGGTCGCCCTCGGCAACATCCGCAAGCTGCCGCGTGAGGTGCAGGCGGCGCTGCGCGAGGCGATCGACGAGACCAAGCACAATACCGGCATGACGGTCGTCCTCGCGGTGAGCTACGGCGGGCGCGAGGAGCTGACCGACGCGATGCGCGTGCTGGCCCGCCGCGTCCGTCGCGGCGACCTCGAGCCCGAGCAGATCGATCAGGAGCTGGTTGCCGCACACCTCGGCACCGCCGGCATTCCCGATCCCGATCTGCTCATCCGTACCAGCGGCGAGATGCGGATCAGCAATTTTCTCTTGTGGCAGATCGCGTACACCGAGATCTACGTCACCGATACGTTGTGGCCGGACTTCCGCGAGGAGAAGTTCCTCGAGGCGATCGCCGACTACCAACGTCGGCAGCGCCGGTTCGGCAAGACGGGCGAGCAGACGGCGCGCGAACGCTTGCGTGCTGCGCACTAGGCTCGCGACCGCCCTCCTGGCGATCCCGCTACTGGTGTGGGTGATCGTCTGGAATCCCTGGTCACTCTTCACCTGGCTGGTCGCGAGCGCCTCGGTCGTCGGCGTGACCGAGTTCTTCGCGATGGCGTTTCCCCAGGAGCGCATCGACCGCTGGTTCGGCATCCTCGCGGGGACGCTGGTGGTGGTCGCGATGATCCTGCCGATGCCGGAGCTCTTCGCGATGGCGCTCGCGGCGGTCGTCGTCTGCTGCCTCATTCTCGCGCTGATCCGGAACGACGATCTCCGTCGCGGCGTCGACGCGATCGCGCTCACGCAGCTCGGCGTGCTCTACGCCGGCTTCTTGCTGCCGCACTACACCTGGCTGCACCGTCTGCCCGACCCGCAGCTGCCGCTCACGTCGGGCGTGATCGGCGGCTGGCGTTGGGTCGTGCTGACGGTCGTGGTCGCGATGGCGGGCGACGTTGGCGGCTACTTCGGCGGACGCTACTACGGACGCCATAAGCTCATGCCGGAGGTCAGCCCAGGCAAGACCGTCGAGGGGACGATCGCCGCGTTCGGCGCGAACCTCGCGGGCGGCATCTTCTGCAAGCTCACGTTCTTTTCGGTGCTCGGCTGGGGCGAAGTCGCGGCGCTCAGCTTCGCGGCGGGATCGCTCGCGCAGGTCGGCGATCTCTGCGAGTCGATGCTCAAGCGTGCCTTCGGCGCCAAGGACTCCGGGTGGATCATCCCGGGCCACGGCGGTGTGCTCGACCGCATTGATAGTCTCGTCTTCCCGGCTCCACTCATCTATTATTACGCGAAGTTCGTCTTCGGGCAGTAAACCCTCAAAGGACGGTCGTATGATCACCTCCATTCTCGTCGCCATCGTCGTTCTCGGCCTGCTCATCTTCGTGCACGAGCTCGGCCATTTCACGGTCGCGAAGCTCTCCGGCGTCACGGTGGAGCGCTTCTCGCTCGGCTTCGGGCCGCGCCTTCTCGCCTGGCGGCGCGGCGAGACCGAGTACGCGATCAGTGCCGTCCCGCTCGGCGGCTACGTGAAGATGCTCGGCGAGGATCCCGACGAGGAGGTGCCGACCGCCGAGGCCGCGCGCGCATTCTCCCAGCAGCCGCTCTGGCGCCGCGCCGCGATCGTCGTCGCCGGGCCGTTCATGAACCTCGTCACCGCGTTCGTCGCGTTCACGATCGTGTTCGCCGTCTTCGGCGCCGGTTCGCCGACCGCGTCGCCGAGAATCGGCGGCGTGATG
>JBGPIT010000353.1:0-5424 GCA_041485125.1 Binatia bacterium
GTGCGAAGCTCGGCGCCGACGGCGAGCGCGCCGGCCGCGGCGTCGATGCCGACGATGTTCCGGACCAGGAAGTCGCCTTGCCGGTAGCGCTCGCGCGCGTCGTGCATGGCGATGCCGAGAAAGAGCGACTGCCGGCAGAGGGCCTGATCCGCCGCCGCGAGGCCGCGGTAGAGCTCTTGCAGCACGGTGACCGCAGGACGACCGTCGAGGGCGTAGAGCACGTTCTCCTGCGCCGAGGTCACGAACATCGGCTCGCCGATCGGACGACAGCCTTGCGCGACGATCGTGTCGAGGACGATGTCACCGCCGAGCGCGACCCCCGCGATGCCGCCGCGGTGCACGCGATCGTCGACATAGAGCGCGTTGCCACCGGGTTGCATGCCGCCGCTCGCGAGCCCGCCGACCACACGGCTGCCGGGAAGAGCGCGATCGAGCCCGCGCACGAAGCGCTCCGCGTCGGCGGTGAAAGGGTCGGCGATGATGAGGACCTGCAGCTCGCCGGCGCCGTCGAACCCGAGCAGCCGCTGCCACTCCTGCTCGTCGCTCGCCGGATCGGAAATGGCCTCGGGCACGACGTGGAAGGGATGGATCGACACCTCCGGCAGCACGGCGGCGGTGACCGACACGGCCGGCTCGTCCTCGACCTCGCGACCGGCGCCGATGACGCCGCCGGCGGAGCAGCCGACGAGCGTCGTCGCGCCGAGCTGGTCGGCGACGATCTCCGGCACCCGCGCATACGCCGGCTGGTGATGCGCCGACACGAAGACGAGCGCGAGATCGGGCCGCACGCCGCCGAGCGTCGATCGCAGCGTCGCGCCGATCTCGTCGAGCGCCGCGGGCAGAGACGGCGCTGTCGAAAGCGCCGACGCCCAGCGCATCGACGCGGGCGTCACGTCATTCATGCCGTACGACCGCGACCTCGTCGTAGTCGTTCTCGAGCACCGTGATCATGCGCCGGCGCGCCTGGTCGGCGGTGACGCCGTAGAAGCGCGGCGCGACGCGCTCGGCGACCGCCTCGCCGCGCTCGTCGAGCTTCGCGAGCGTGCTCGTCCAATGATCGCCTTCCTCGAAGACCTCGAGCAGGTAGCGGACACGCTCGCCGGTCCGTCTACTCGCCTGCACGACCTCTCGCGCCATCGTCCCTCCTTCGGCAAGCTCGGTGCGCCGGACGCCGAGTCTATGCCGTTCGCCGTCGCGAACACAGCCGCACGACGCCGACTGTGCTCAGGGCGAAATAAGAAGAGCGGTGCATGCAACGAGGCGGCGTTTTCAATCGGTTCGCGAAGTGGACGGCGCACTGCGGACATCGCCGATCGCGCCCGCAACGAAGCACGGACCGGCACGCGCACGGACACCGATTGCCCCGACGTGCTCTTCGATTGAGTCGAGAGGTCGAGCGCACAGCGTTCGACTGAGATACCCCCGGGTTACACGAAGACGCTCTGACGCGCCGTGTTGGTACCGTTCGTGCTCGGTGCAATATGCCCCACGCTCGCCGCCGCGGCGTCGATTGCTCCCGTTTCGGAACTTTCACTTGACAGTTAGACGACGGCGATGGCAGCTTGCTGTCTTCGCTCACAATTCAGTCCAATCTCAGTCTTGTTCAAACCCCCAGAAGGAGGGCCCCCGATGTTCGTCAAACGTGCCGTGCCTTGGACGCTCGTGGCCGCGCTGATCGCGCTGTCGCCGATCGTTGCGCATGCCGGAGTGTATCCAGGCAACAAGTGTCTGAGCGCCAAACAAGGCGCCGCTGCGAAGAAGTGCCAGGCGGTATTCAAGGCGTGGAGCAAGTGGGAACAAGATCAGGACAACGGAGCACGCGACGCCGCGATCGGCACCGCCCAGACCAAGTTCTCCGACGCGTGGAGCAAGGCGGAAGCGTCTGCCCTGGCTAAGGGCGTCGATTGCGCCGACAGTACCGACACCTCGGCGAACGTCGAGACCGCCATCGACACCGCGATCGCTGACTTCATCACCGCCCTGAACGGCGGCTTGACGCTCGGCAACCACGACGACGCGAAGTGCGGCGGCGCGATCGCGAATGCGGCCGCCAAGAAGTGCCAGGCTTTCTTGAAGGCGCAGAGCAAGTTCATCAAGAAGCCCTCGACAGACGGCGCCGCCAAGCGCGACGCCGCGACGGGCAAGGCAAGCGGCAAGTTCAGCGACGCCTACACCAACGCGGCTTGCCCGACCACGGCGACCGAGGGCGACCTCGAGACCCGCATCGACGCGATCAGCGACGACGTCGTCACCTCGACGACGATTTCGCCCAACGTCGATGACTCGCAGTTCACCACCATCACCCTTCCGGTCGGCACCGTCATCCCGTACGAGGGCCGCGATCTCCGGCCGATCTGCTCGAAGACGACGCCGTACAGCTACTTCGTGAAGCGCGGCAGCGTGAACAAGCTCATGGTCTACTATCAGGGCGGCGGCGCGTGCTGGGACTTTCTCACCTGCGGTCTCATCGGCACCTTCGACGACCACGTCGATCCGACCGGCTCGGACAATCCGAACAACACGCAGGTCGGCCTCGGCGACCAGGGCAATGCGTCGAATCCCTTCGCCGACTGGAACGTGGTGTTCGTGTCGTACTGCACGGGCGACATCCACTTCGGCGACTCCGAGCAGACCTACAGCGGCGGCGGCCTCGGTACGCAGCACATCGAGCACCGCGGCTTCGTGAACGCGCGCGTGGTCGAGAAGTTCGCCCGCGAGCACTTCGCGAATCCCGACGAGGTGTTCGTCACCGGCTCGAGCGCCGGCGCGTACGGCGCGTTCTTCAATGCGCCTCTGATCCGTGCGGTCTACCCCACGGCCAAGTTCAGCGTCCTCGCGGACGCGGGCAACGGCGTCGTGACCCAGCAGTTCCTCGACGAGAAGTTCCCGGTGTGGAACTTCGCCGCCAACCTGCCGACGAACATCCCCGGCCTGGCGGACACGCTCACCAACGGCACGGGCATCCCCGGCTACACCGTGGTGGTCGCGAACTTCTTCCCCGACGTGAACTGGGCGCACTACAGCACCGCGTATGACGGCGGCACCGGCGGCCAGACCGGCTTCTACAACCTCATGCTGAACCCGACGACGAACCCCGCGGTCGCCGCCGCGGAGTGGCCGAAGTGGTGGGAGGCGAGCTGCGAGTGGAACGGCATCATGGAAACGCAGGCCGCCGCCACCGCCAGCTCGGTGCCGAGCAACTATCGCTACTACATCGGCACCGGCTCACGGCACACGATGTTCGGCAGCAACAAGGTCTACAGCGACGTCTCCGGCGGCGTTCCGACGATCGTCGACTGGATCAACGCGATGCGGAACAGCACGCCCACGTCGCCCGATCCGGTGTGGATCAACGCTGTCACGAGCACGCCCGGCATTCTCGAGCCCGGCGATCCCCGGCAGAACGGCAACCCGCCGCCCGATCCGTTCGTCGACGACAATGCGGACATGACCCCAGATCGCATCGTCTGCCCGTAACGTCGATCACCTAATCGCAGTAAGCGGCAGGAGCTCACCCGAGCTCCTGCCGTTTTTTTTGGCGTCGCATCCGTAGACGCGGCGCGCGGGTTCGGACGGCTCGCAGGCGGTCGGCGTCGCCGGTCAGGCCCGCAAGCGCGCGGTCGTCGCGGGTTCGGGATCGTCGGATCGCGGCTCGCAAACCCCGTCGCCCTCGATCGCGACCTCAGCGAGCACGCCGCGCTGCACGCGCAGCAGCTCGCCGAGCGACCACGCCTGAAAGGGGCAGCCGCGCGGGGTGTGCGGCGCGTCGCCGTCGGCGATCTCGGAGACGTGGCCGAGGCCGGCGGCGTCGAGGTGCGCAAGGAGCGGCAGCACGAATCGACGCTGCGCTTCGAGCTTCGCCGCGCGCGTCGACCCCCGCGCCCGCACCCACGCCTCGACGAACGGTCCGGCGAGCCACGGCCAGACGGTGCCCTGATGATACGCGCCGTCGCGGGCGCGGACGTCGCCCTCGTAGCGCGGCACGTACCCCGGCTCGCCGGGTGCGAGCGAGCGCGGGCCGAGCGGTGTCACGAGCCGCGTCTCGACCGCATCAATTACGCGTCGCGCCCGCGTGGGATCAACGAGCGTCAGCGGCAGCCCGCCGGCGGCGAGAATCTGGTTCGGCCGAAACGCCGCATCGACGGTGCCGGCGACGTGATCGACGTCGACCACGTCGTAGAGGTAGCCGCTGCTCTCGTTCCAGAAGCGGGTGGCGAAGCTCTGGCGGCCGCGCTCGAAGAGCAAGCGCCAGCGATCCGACGCCGCGGCGGCGCCGCCGAGCGCATTCAACCACAGCGCCTGCACCTCGACGGGCTTGCCGATCCGCGGCGTCACCACCCAATCGCCGACCTTGGCGTCCATCCACGTGAGCTGGACGCCCGGCACGCCGGCCGCGACCAGGCCGTCGTCGTCGACGTGGATGCCGTAGCGCGTGCCGCGCGCGTAGCCGCTCAGGATGGCGTCGATCGCGGCGTCGAAGGCGGTGCGCTCGCGCGGTGGGAGCGCCCGGCCCCGCACCGCGAGTGAGCGCGCCAGATCGCCGACGGCGACGACGTACCAGAGCGCGGCGTCCACCGCATTGTACTCGGGCGCGTCGCCGTGATCGGGAAAGCGGTTCGGCACCATCCCGTCGGACACCGTGGCCGCCCAGGCGAGGAGGATCTCGCGTGCCTCGTCGAGCCTCCCGGTCGCGATGCAGAGACCGCGGAGCGCAATGAAGGTGTCCCGGCCCCAGTCGGTGAACCACGGGTAGCCGGCGATGATGGTACGTCCGCCTCCGCGCCGCACGACGTAGGCATCCGCGGCACGCTCGAGGCCCGACGCGAAACCTCGCCGCCGCTCCGCCTCGGCGCCGCGCACGGCGCTGAACATCGCGACCGCGGCAGCCGGCGCGGTCGCGGTATCCGCCGGCGTATCCGCGCCGAGGAGACAGACCGCGTCGCCGGCGGCGAGGTCCCACGTGAAGATGCCGGGCGCGGCAAGATCCTCGACGTAGTCGAGGCCGCGCGCGCGCTCCTCGGTGTAGAGGAAATTCCGGTACCACTCCGGCGCGTGCTCGTACGACCCATTCGTCGTGACGGTCACCGCGGGAACACCCTCGTACGGTCGCCAGGTGAGGCGCTCACCGTCGACGTCGGGCGCGAAGCGGAACCCGCCGTTCTCCTTGTGCAGCGCATGATAGTCGCGCCCGGAGAGAAAGAGCCGGACCGTGAGCTTGGCGGGGGTGGCGAGCGCGCTTCGACCAGCGCGGTCGTCCTCTTCGAGACGCCAGCGGATCGCGACCAGCGGCGCACCATGGCGCGCGATGATCTCCTGCCTGATCCGCGTGCCGTCCTCGAGGCGGAACGTCCACGTCGGCCACGGCTCGTACGCGAAGTCGTCGATCCGCTCGACGCCGTCGGGATGGACGACGTCGGGCGTGTA
>JBGPIT010000354.1:0-5422 GCA_041485125.1 Binatia bacterium
CCTGCCACGCGGGGGCGACGCGCAGACCGGCATTGGACAGATCGAGACCGCTTTGCAACTCCAGGTATTTGACGATCGGCCCGAAGAGGACGCACCCGGTGACCAGCGGAACCAGTAGGCGGATGACACGCTCGCGGAGGAATGTGCCGATGCCGCGCGTCACGAGCGACGTACGGATCGACCACCCCGCGAGAAGAAACAATAGCGGCATGTGCCAGAGACTTATGAAGCCCGCGAGCACGAGCATCCCGAACGAGAGCTCGGCGTTGCGCACGTGGTAAAACGGCGCTGGATTGAAGACCATTGCGCTGTGGAACACGAACAGCAGATAGGTCGCGAAAATCCGCAGCCAATCGACGTCGTACCGTCGGGTGTCGATCATGTCCGTCTTCCTCGCTTCCGGCCGCCAGCGTGTCGCCGTGCGATCGTGATCGATCGGCGCGCCTTCGCCGTGGTGACGGGTGCGGCAGCGAGCGCGTCGACGATGAAGCGCAGCACCGTGGTGCGCGCCGTGTGATCATCGATGTTCTGTGGGTGGGCGTCCCAATGCCGATGAACCGCCCAGAAGACCGTGGTCTCGATGATCAGGCGCGCAGCAGCGCTGAGATCCGGTACCGGCGCGACGAGCTTGCGGCGGATTCGGTCCTCGAGATACCGCGTGAGAAGCACGACCAACCCGCCGCGCGCACCGGAAAACCACAATTCGGCGAGCTCGGGATGATCGCGCGCCGACCGGTCGACCAGCTTGATGCCGCGACGATTCCGCGCCAGCACGTCGTAGAGCTCGCAAACGATCTCCTCGAGCTCGCGACGCACGTCCGCGACGCGGCCGCGGTCCAGCGCGGCCATGAGCGCCGCCGGCACGCTGTTCTGGGCGAGACGGTCGGCGACATAGGCCACGGTCGCGCCGGGCGCAGGCGTCGGGACCGGCAACACGGGCGGCGGCTCCAGCGGCGGCTCGGCGTCGGCGTAGCGGCAGGCCAGGTCGAATAGAGCCTCCTTGCTCTGGACGTAGAGGTAGAGCGTGCCCTTCGCGACGCCCATCGCATCCGCGACGTCGGCCATCTGCGTGCGGCGGTAGCCCTGCTCGATGAAGACGTCCGTCGCGCGCGCGACGAGCTGATCGAATCGGTCTGCGGGTATTTTTCGCGGCATGGCGTCCGTCTATGATAACTGACCAGGTCAGTCAAGCTCTCGAAGTGCGTGTCTTGCGACCATGTACGGCGGCCGGCTATCGAGGCGGCGTGAGTGAGTCGGACTTCCTGATTGTCCGGGCTGCCGGGTTCGCCGCCGCGCTTCTCCTCGCCTGGGGCCTTCAGCGCGCAACGCCGTTTGTCGGCGCTCGCGGCAGCTGGCGGACCAACGGCACGCTTTGGGCGGTGAACGCGATCGTCATCGGAGCCATCTGCGGCGGATGCGCCTGCACGGCCGCCCATTGGGCCACCGCCCATGGCATCGGCATCCTCGGCGCGGTCTCAGCGCCCGGCTGGCTCGCGGTTCCGATCACGATCGCGACGCTCGACTTCGTCGCGTACGCCTGGCACCGCGCCAACCATCAGCTTCCTTTCCTGTGGCGCTTCCACCGTGTGCACCACTCGGACCTGGCGTTCACGACGTCGACGGCGCTCCGGTTCCATCCGGGTGAGTTGCTCCTGTCGTTGCCGATCCGCCTGGCCGTCATCCTGCTTCTCGGTCCGCCGGTGCTCGCGATCCTCGCCTTCGAGCTGACGTTCGCGATCGCCAACCTGATCGAGCACGGCGACATCCGCTTGCCCGACGCGATCGACCGCACACTCTCGGCGGCGGTGGTCACACCGAGCCTGCATCGTCGCCATCACTGGTGCGGGCCGTCGCGGCTCGCCACGAACTTCGGGACGATCTCGACGCTGTGGGATCGCGCTCTCGGAACGTACGCGGCGAACGCGGCGGCGATTGCGAGACCGACGGGCGTACCCGGAATCGCAACCCCGCTCAGCCTCCGGTCCGCTCTCACTCTGCCCTTCCAAGCCATCTAAGACGGGTTGGGAAATCGGGCCGGACTGCCCATCCGCGACCGCCCACCGTCCGCGATGGCATCACGCCCGCGCGCTTGGTAGCTGCTCGTCCATGCTCACACTCTTCGACGACGTCTTCAGCCCTTACGCCCGCAAGGTCCGGATCGCACTTTACGAGAAGGACGTGCCCTTCGAGCGCGTCCGTGCGTTACACGGCGACTGCAACCGCACCGATTTTGTGAACGTCAACCCACGCGCCGAGGTGCCGGCGCTCGTCGACGGGGGCTTCTCGCTCTACGACTCGACGGTCATCTGCGAGTACCTCGAGGACCGCTATCCGGACCCCGCGCTTTACCCGACCGACCCGAGAGCGCGCGCCACGTGCCGCCTCATCGAGGATCTCGCCGACACACAGCTCGACGCCGCCATGTACACGGTTGCGATCGTCGAGATGGGACGCGGCGAAACGAACGGCGAGCTCCACGAGGCGGCGCGACGGGACCTGGAGCGCCTGTACCGCGATCTCGAACACCGGATCGAGAGTGACTTCTTCTGCGGATCATTCTCGTTGGCCGACATCGCCGTCCTGCCTCACATCATGGCCGCGACCTTCCTCGGGTTTCCTGTCGATCCGACACGGCAGCCGAAGCTCGCGGCGTGGATGGAACGCGCCCAGGCACGCCCGTCGGTCATGCGTGACAACGCCGACGTGATGCAGACGCTGCAAGCTCTGCAAGAGGAGAAGCGACCGGCGTTCGACCCGTTCCGCATCCAATGGAGAAGCGATCGTCTCGAGTGGGTGATCAAGAACGGCTTCTTCGATTGGTTCGCGGAAGAGGTGCGGCAAGGCCGCGCATTTTTCCCACTGCCGGTCGGCCACTAGACTCGGAGACGAGATGGGGGAGCCGATCGATCCCAGAGTGTCATGACCTCGGATTCCCCCGGCGGGGCGCTGTTCTGCGCGATCAAGCGTGGTAGTGGGTCAGTTTGAATTGGCCGGAGGCGGGACAGACTGACGAAACAGCGGAGACGGGCGACGGCTCGCGTCGCCCGTCCGGCTGCCTTACTACTTGCTGCTGGCTTTCGCTGCGGTGCGTTCCGCGTTCGCGAGCGCGTTCAGATCCTTCGCCTGCTCGCGATAGCGTTTCGCGATCGCCTTGCAGTGGTCCTCGGCGTGGAATTGGCCGAGCTTGCCGCCGCCCCTGTAGCTTTGTGCCATCTTGTCGTGATGCGCGGCTTTCGCCTCCGCATCGGCCGCCTCTTTCGCGTACTCCTCGGCGATCGCAGCGTGATCCGTCGTATCGGCCGCGAGAGCGGGAGCCGCGTTGATCATCAGAAGCGCAGCCAAGCCCAACATCATGATCGTTCTCATCGAGTCCTCCTCCGTGTCGTCCCTCATGGGAACGTCTGTGAATCCTCACCCGCCTTCAAAAGCAGGCGCAATGCCACCGCCGTGCCTCATGGCAAACCCTGCTTTTGTTCGCAAGCGGCTCGCGGCGACGAGGTCGTCGCTCACCATGCAGGCGCGCACACAACTCCCTGACGTACGAACTCCGGGAACGAACGAATGACCAGTGACGGACAGCAGCTCGGTCGCGCATTCGCGCTGAGCGTCGGTGGCTCGATGCCGCCGCGAGCCTCATCGTTTCGCTTGTGGTCCTCGTGAGCACGTGGGGAGTGCTCAAAGACGCCCTACACCTGGCACTTGCGGGCGTGCCCGAAGGTGTCAGCCTCGCCGCGGTCCAAGAATTTCTGGAGAGCCTTCCCGCGGTGTGCGACGTTCATGATTTTCATATCTGGCCGATGGGCGCTCGGGATGACGGTGTTGCTCGTCCGCGAGGGGCGAGAGGCATGGCGCGGGGACGACTGCTGTCCGTGACGCGCTTCTACGCTCGAGCTCGAGCGTTCACCCCATCCTGAGCCGAAAGACTACGGCCTGCCGTATGTACAGACACTATGCGGTCGCCGTCGGCACGTACGCGCGTCGATGCGACGATCTACGCGACGTATCAGCTCCACGTCGAGCGCTTCGGACTCGCTGCGGCGGTAGAGTGCCAAACCGCGGGTACGGGCGGTGCGGCGATGCGGGTTGTACCAGAGCTCGATCTTGATCACTGTCATTGACCGAGCGCTGGAGCGCGCTCAGCGCGGTTCTTTCTAGTCCGCCGTCAGGCGGTCGGATTCTCGCCTGTGCGTGCTGCCGGTGCCTGCTCCTCACCGCAGGTGCCCAGGGCTACTTTCGCACGGCGCAGGGTGGCGATCGCCGCCTGGCGGTCACCACGTTCGAGCTGCTCGCGAGCGAGCTTGAGCTCGGAACGGTAGGTGGAGCACCCCTGCGCCCGAGGCCCGTGGTCGGCGGCGCGCGATGACGAGCCAAGGAGGAGTAGAAGCGCAGCGATCGTGCCGGTGATTGCTCGTCTCATGCCGTGCCCGTCAGCAACCGGCGTACCAGCATCGACCACCAGTCCGCCGTCGAAAACTCGCGCCGCTGCTCGGCGGCAATGAGGGCCCAGATGCCCAAAAATACGGCACTGCTGCGTCCAAAGGCGCGCGGACGACACGGATCCCAGCGACATACCCACGGCCGTTCGCCGTGAGCTCGCGTGTGGGTCCGTAACCTGACGTGGATCGCGGCATCCGAGAGCCGTCTTGACAGGACCGATGGAGGCGACCACCCTGAAAACCGTGAAGCGATCCCGCGCCAGATTTGCTGCCGCCGTCATTGCGGCGCTCACGTGCACGCTTTTCACGAGCACGACGAGTTGGGCGCTTTACCGCTCGGCAATGGGACCAAAGCAATGTTGCAAGTCGAGCTGTCCCCACGAAAAAGCGCCTACCGACGCCGAGCGCTGCTGCAAGACGCATCCGATGGTGGTGAAGGCGGAAGCCGGTAAGACGTCCCCTTCATCCCTACTGACGGGTCCTCTTCCCGCTGTCGACGCGTTCCCGGTCAGTCTCGCTCCACCGAGCACGGCTCTATTCGGGTCCCTCCCGTCTGACGGCAGATCGCCTCCAAAACCCTCCCTGTTCGCGCAGCGCACGTCGCTCCTTCGCTGATCACCTCTCTCTGTTCGACCATTGGTTTCGAGCCGGCGCACACGTGCGTTCGGTACACCCAAGGGACCACAGAACCGAGAGGAGATTCAGCGATGACGACTTTGAAAATGACGGTAATCGGCCTGGCGCTGCTCGGCGCCAGTGTCACGGCCAACGCTGCCGCTGACGTAGCTTCCAACCCGCAGGCCGCTCGTTTGGACGCGGCAAAAACCCGCGTCGCATGGGAAGCTCGGAACACCAAAGGCGCGCCAAGCGCGGAGCTTCGCTTCGAAGAGCGCCGCCTGCAGAACCTGCTCGATCGGCTGGAACAGGGCGAACGCGTCGATCCGAAAGAGATCGACCGTGAGCTGATCCGCGCACGCTGACGCGCA
>JBGPIT010000355.1:0-5402 GCA_041485125.1 Binatia bacterium
AGTCGGAGGCGCTTTTGCGCGCCGCCCGACGATGTGTTACTCGCGACCCGCTTGCGACGGGGACTCTTCGCCACGAAGTCGGTCGAGCTGCTGCACGAGGAGCTCGAGTCCGCCGATCGTTTGCATCGGGTCCTCGGGCCCGTCGCGCTGACCGCCCTCGGCATCGGCGCCATCATCGGCGCCGGCATCTTCGTCCTGACCGGGCTCGCCGCACGCGACTACGCCGGTCCTTCGCTCGTCCTCTCTTTCGTGATCGCGGGGACCGGGTGCGCCTTCGCCGGTCTTTGCTATGCGGAGTTCGCGGCGATGATCCCGGTCGCCGGCAGCGCCTACACGTATGCCTATGCGACGCTCGGCGAACTCTTCGCCTGGATCATCGGCTGGGACTTGGTCCTCGAGTACGCGATCGCCTCGTGCGCCGTCGCGCACGGCTGGTCGCACTACTTCCAGGCGATGCTCGCGCTGTTCCACGTCGCCCTGCCGCCCTCGCTCTCGATCGATCCGCTCAGCGCCAGCCCCGAGGCGCTTGCCGGGGCGTGGCACATCGGATCGATGCCGATAGTCTTCGACCTCCCCGCGGTCGTGATCGTCGCGCTCCTCACCGTGGTCCTGGTGATCGGGATCCGCCAGAGCGCCGGCCTGAACGCGGGGATCGTCATGCTGAAGATCGTCGTCGTGCTGTTCGTCATCGTCGCCGGCGTCGGCCACGTCGATCCGGCGAACTGGCATCCGTTCTTCCCGCGCGGCTGGACAGGCACCTTCGCGGGCGCGGCGTACGTCTTCTTCGCCTACATCGGCTTCGACTCGATCAGCACGCATGCCGAGGAAGCCCGCAACCCCGCCCGCGACGTACCGATCGGCATCCTCGCCTCGCTCGGCGTGTGCACGATCCTCTACATCGCAGTCGCCTTGGTCCTGACCGGCATGGTGCCGGTCGCCGAGATCGACATCGACGCCCCGATCGCCGCCGCCTTCGCACGCAGCGGCCTCGGCGTCGCGACGATGCTGATCTCGATCGGCGCCGTCGCCGGGATCACCAGCGTGCTCCTGGTCATGATGCTCAGCCAGGCGCGCATCCTGCTCGCGATGGCGCGCGACGGCCTTCTCCCGCCGCAGTTCTTCGCCCGCGTCCACCCGCGCTTCCGGACGCCGCACCGCTCGACGATCCTCGTCGGCGTCATCGTCGCAACGGTCGCGGCGCTGCTGCCGCTCAAGGTGCTCGCCGACCTCGTCAACATCGGCACGCTGTTCGCGTTCGTCGTCGTCTGCACCGCCGTGCTGATCATGCGCTACACCCGGCCCGACGTGCGCCGGCCGTTCCTGACGCCGCTCGTACCAGCCGTGCCGATCCTCGGCATCCTCTCGAACCTGACGCTCATGGTGTACCTCGGCTGGCACAACTGGGCGCGGCTGTTCGTCTGGCTCGCGATCGGCTTGGTGATCTACGCGCTGTACGGCGTGCGTCACAGTCGCCTACGCCAGCGCGCGGCCCTCAGCGAGACGCGGTGATCGGCGGGAGTCGGCGCGCGATCGTCCGGCGCCGACCAGAGCCTCAGAGCGGCGGCTCGATCACCCGGCCGCGGCTCCGCACGTACTCGATGATCGGCGGCAGCAGCGAGAGGAACACCACCACCGCAATCACGACGTGGATGTGGCGGTCGATGTCGGGCACCGCACGGCCGAGCGAGTAGCCGAGCAGCGACATCCCCCACACCCAGAGCAGCCCGCCCACCACGTTGTAGGTGACGAAGCGGCGGTACTCCATGGCACCGACGCCGGCGATGACCGGCGCGAAGGTGCGGATGATCGGCACGAAACGCGCGATGATGATCGTCTTGCCGCCGTGCTTCTCGTAGAAGTCGCGGGCGCGGATCAGGTGTGCCTTCTTGAAGAGCAGCGAGTCCTCGCGGCGGAAGATGCGGGGTCCGGTGCGGAAGCCGATGTAGTAGCCGACCTGGTCGCCGATGATCGCGGCGGCCGTCACTACCGTGAGCAGCATCGCCAAGCTCAAGTGCCCGGCGGCGGCGAACACACCGGCGGTGACGAGCAGCGAATCACCCGGCAGGAAGAAGCCGATCAGGAGGCCGGTCTCGGCGAAGATGATGACGATGAGCATCAGCATGCCGCCCCAGCGGATGATGCCCTCGACGTCTTGCAGCTGGTGCAGAATGCCAGCGATCGTCTCAATCATGGATTTGGCTCGGCTTTCGAGGAGATGTGCGAGAGCCTCCCCTGGTATCGGAAAGCTCCCATGCCGACAAGACGAATTCGGTCGCGGCGGTCGCGCACGCGCGCCGGCTGCCCGCGCGTGTGCCGTCAGCCCGCGCGCTGCGCCGCGCGCGCGTCGCGCTGAGCCGACTCGCCCCTCCCCCACCGCAGCGCTGCATCGGCAAACGGCTCGGGCCGCTCGAGGCCGATCAGGTGACCGGCGTTCTCGATCGTCACCAGCTCCGCGCCGGGGATCTTGGCGCGGAAGATCTCGCCGTAGCTCGGCGCGATGAAGCGGTCGTCGCTCCCCCACAGGATGAGCGTCGGCGCGACGATGCGCGGCAGCCGCTTCTCGAGACCGTTCTCCGGAATCGGGAAGAGGAACTTCGCGACCGTGCGGAAGCCGCGCGCGAGCGCGATCAGCATCTCGATCTGCTCCTCGCTGCGATCGTCCTTGTCGCTGAAGAGCGCCGTCATCGCGAGCATGCGTTGCGCCGGCAGGCTCGACTGGTCGTGGAACAGGTAGGGGACCATCTCGTGGATCATCGAGCCGAACATGTCGAAGACCGGCGCGTCGTCGCGCCACAGGCCGACCGGCGCCGCCAGCGCCAGCCGGCCGATCTCGCGCGGCCGCAGTGCCGCCATCTCCGCCGCGATCCAGCCGCCCATCGACTCGCCGACGACGTACGGCCGCTCGACCCCGAGCGCGTCGATGACGTCGAAGCAATGAAGGAAGAGATCGAGCTGATCGGCGAGCGCGTCGACACCGGTCGACTGGCCGAAGCCCGGAAGCAGCGGCGCGTAGACGTGGTACTCGCGCGCGAGGAGTGGCAGGACGCCCTCCCACACCGGCACGCCGCCGGCGCCGTGGAAGAAGACGAGGGGCGCACCCTCGCCGGCCTCCAGCACCTCGATCGTCGCCGCCGGGAGCTCGAGGAGCCGCGACATGACGCTCGCGCCGCCGTTGCCGCTGGCGCCGGTCATATCAGGTACTCCGGGCGCGCGGGCGCCGCATCCGCGCCGTCGCCGTCGCGCGGCACATAGGGCCGCTCGACGCGTGCGCGCGAGCTGGTGTTCGTGCTCCCGGCCGCGGTGCGCCGGCCCGGCGGCAACGCCTTCGGCCACCAGTGATCTTCCCATTCACCGAAGATCGGCCGCAGCTGCGGCATCACCTGAGTCGCGAACAGGTAGGAGGATCGATTGGTGAGCTCGGCCGGCGCCGAGCCGATGTGCAGCCCGAGCGCGAGGTGACCGCAGCGCAGCGACTGCGCCAGCTCCTCGAGCTGCTGGCGCACCGTCTCGGGTGAGCCCGCGACGATGTAGCGGCCCTCGACGAGCTCCTTCCAGCTCTTGTCGCGTCCCATGTTCTGGCTGGTGTTGCCCGCCTGCGAGACCACTCCCGCTCGCAGCGACGCTTCGCTCATGTAGCCGGGTGCGCTCGAGGTCCCGGGATAGAGGTGCAGGCACTTGTTGAAGAAGTAGTCGACGTGCGGCCACCATTCGCGCTCGCAGTCGGCGTCGGTGTCGCTGATGCAGACCTGTTGGAAGAACGCGCAGCTGTACGGGTTGGCGTCGAGGCCGCGCGAAGCGCGGCGATCCCAGTACCCCTCGAGCATCTTCTGTGCGCGTTTGTAGCCGCTGAACGAGAGATAGCTGTAGTTGTAGTCGTGCTCGGCACACCAGTCCCAGGTCTCGATCGAGCCGAGGCCGGGAATCCACACCGGCGGCCGAGGCTTCTGGATCGGCTGCGGCCAGACGTTCACGTAGCGCAGCTTGGTGTACTTGCCGTTCCACGCGAAGGGCTCGCGCTCGCGCCACGCCTTCATGATCAGGTCGTGGCCTTCGCGGTACTTCTCGCGCACCGTCGCCGGGTTCTGGCCGTAGCAGTAGTTGATGTCCATCGACGTGCCTACCGGGAAGCCGGCGATCAGCCGGCCGCCCGAGATCACGTCGAGCATCGCCATCTCCTCGGCGACGCGGACGGGCGGGTTGTAGAGCGCGATCGAGTTGCCGAGGACGAGGAGCATCGCGTTCGTCGTCCGCCGCGCCAGCGCCGCGGCCATGAGATTCGGCGACGGCATCATCCCGTAGGCGTTCTGATGGTGCTCGTTGACGCCGATGGCATCGAAGCCGAGCTGATCGGCGTACTCCAGCATGTCGAGGTACTCGTTGTAGAGCCCGTGGCCGCGCTCGGGATCGTAGAGCCCGTTCGGGAGGTCCACCCACACGCTGCGGTACCGCGCGCGGAAGTCGTCCGGCAACCAACGATACGGCATCAAGTGGAACCAGCTGAACTTCATGGTGGACCCCCTTACGGCTGGTCCGCGCGGTCGGCGCGGTAGCCCCCGCGTTACACAGCCGCAGGCCGCGAGGCAAGGCGGGCGGGCGTTGCATCCAGAAAAGAAAACCCCGGACGCCCTTGCGGACGTCCGGGGTTCGAGAAGCTGGCCGGAGCGGGTCGGAGGACCCGCTCCGGATGAATCAGACCCGACTTAGGGCAAGCCGCGCGCAGTGCCGCGGAGCTTGAGTCGGCCGAGGCCGGGCAGACCGGCCGTAGCGTTGACCGACGACGACGCCGTCGGGGCAATGCAGAAGAGCGACGCGAGCGTCGGCACCGAGTTGTCGGCAACCGGCGTGTTCTCCAAGCCGCTTGCCGCCGTCGAACCAGCGAGGGCGCCGTTGTCTTGGTAGCACTCACGACGCTTGTTGACGCAGCTCTGACCACTGACCGTGCACGTCGGACAGCCAACGCCGGGGTTGCAGTTCGCGGCAGTCGTGCAGGAGCGGAACGGCTCGAGCGAGCAGATCAGATCGTTCGGGGCCGTTGCGCATTGGTGATCGTCACCGTTGTTTCCACCACCAGGCGCCGCATTACAGGTCGTAGTACAGGCGTTCGGCGCGGTCGGTTGACCAGGCCGACTGCAGGTACCACCGCAATCGGCATCTCCATTCGGGCAAGCGTCACCCGGGTGCGGACCGCTCCCGCAGTGCGCACAATCGGCGTCGACGTTGCACGGCAGTGTGTCGCTCGGGCCACCGACGCAGAAGAATCCCACGCACTGCCCAGGAACCGTCACGCACGCGCCCGGGCTCACGATGCCGCAAACGGCATCGACGTTGGTGCCCTCGGTCGTGCAGGGCGTACCAGGCGACGAGCTACCGGTCAGGCACCGCAGCCCGCCGCAGATACCACC
>JBGPIT010000356.1:0-5398 GCA_041485125.1 Binatia bacterium
CGCGCCCTCACCAATCGACTCCGCATCGAGCGCGACCAGCCCGTCGAGGCGCTCGAGCGCGCCGGCGAAGGCCTCGCGGCGTTGGCGCGCCGCCTCGGGTACGAGGGCGGCAACGAGGAGGTGTCGCGCCGCCTGCTCGAGGACTACGCGCGCCATCGCGAGCGCGTGCGCTCGCTCTACACGCGCTGGTTCGACGTGCCGTCGTAGCGCCCCAAATTGACAAGGTGGGAGGCGCGCTGTAGCAGTCGCGCCGTGCAAAAAAGCAAGTTGATCTGGATGGATGGCACGCTGGTGCCGTGGGACCAGGCGCAGGTCCACGTGCTCGCGCACACCCTGCACTACGGGCTCGGCGTGTTCGAGGGCATCCGTTGCTACGAGACCGCCGATGCACGCTCGGCGGTCTTCCGACTGACGGAGCACACCCGGCGGCTCTTCGCGTCGGCGCACATCCTCGGCATGAAGATCCCGTTCGACGAGGCGACGATCAACGCCGCCTGCCTCGACACGATCCGCAAGAACGACCTCAGCGAGTGCTACATCCGCCCGCTCGTCTTTCTCGGCGAGGGCGAGATGGGTCTCCACGCGACCACCAATCCGGTGCGGGTGACGATCGCCGTCTGGCCGTGGGGCTCGTACCTCGGCGACGAGGGTATGAAGAACGGCATCCGCGTGAAGACGTCGTCGTTCCAGCGCTTCCACGTGAACACGATGATGACCAAGGCGAAAGCCGTCGGGCACTACGTGAACTCGATCCTCGCCAACCAGGAGGTCCGCCGCGTCGGCTACGACGAGGCGCTCATGCTCGACACCGACGGCTTCGTCGCCGAGGCCAGCGGCGAGAACCTCTTCATCGTTCGCGACGGCATCGTGAAGACGCCGCCGCTCACGTCGGTCCTCCCCGGCATCACCCGCGCGACGCTCATCACCTTGCTGCGCGAGCAGGGGCACACGGTGATCGAAGACCGCTTCACGCGCGACGAGGTCTACATCGCCGACGAGGCCTTCTTCACCGGCACCGCCGCCGAGGTGACCCCGGTGCGCGAGCTCGACGACCGCGCGATCGGCACCGGCAAGCCGGGTCCCGTGACGCAGGCGATGCAGGAGTCCTACTTCGCCGTCATCCGCGGCCGGATCGCGCAGCATCGCGACTGGCTCTCGTACCTGTAGCGCTCCGCCACACCGCTCCGCCCACGCTCTCGATCGACACGCCGCCAAAACCGTTGTTGCGTCAAGTCGTTATTGAAAGAGCGCCGTAGACTCACGTATAAAAATCTCAGCATATGAGGGTCACGGGCCGTGCGTGGCGCGGCCCATGAAGGGGGCACTGTGGCACCAAAGGACGCGGAGGCGGTGGCGGGGGCCGTGAAGGTCCAGAAGCCGGTCGAGTCGCTCGAGACGGTGGTGATTCGCTTCGCCGGCGATTCCGGCGACGGCATGCAGCTCGCGGGGACGCAGTTCACCATAGAGTCGGCGCTCGCGGGCAACGATCTCAGCACGCTCCCCGACTTCCCCGCCGAGATCCGCGCCCCGACCGGAACGCTCGCGGGGGTGAGCGGCTTCCAGTTGAACTTCTCCTCACAAGAGGTCTTCACGCCGGGCGACATGTGCGACGTGCTGGTCGCGATGAATCCGGCGGCGTTGAAGGTCAACATCGACGACCTGAAGGCGAACGGCATGCTGATCGTCGACAAGGAAACCTTCACCCAGGCGAACCTCAAGAAGGCCGAGTACGCGGTGAACCCGCTCACTGACGGCTCGCTCGATCGCTACCGGGTCTTCGGCGTCGATGTCACCAAGCTCACCACCAACGCGCTCGTCGAGTCGGGTCTATCGAACAAGGCCGTCCAGCGCTGCAAGAACTTCTTCGCGCTCGGGCTCACGTCGTGGATCTTCCAGCGCCCGATCGAGACGACGCTGCGCTGGATCGACAGCAAGTTCAAGAAGACGCCCGAGCTCGCGGCGGCCAACGCGCGCGTGCTGCGCGCCGGCTACAACTTCGGCGAGACCACCGAGATCTTCCTCACCTCATACGAAGTGCTGCCGGCGAAGATCTCGCCCGGCAAGTACCGCAACATCACCGGCAACACCGCCACCGCGCTCGGCTTCCTCGCCGCGGCGCGGAAGAGCGGCCTGCCGCTTTTCTACGGCAGCTACCCGATCACGCCGGCGAGCGACATCCTGCACGAGCTCGCCACCTACAAGCAGTTCGGCGTCTACACGTTTCAAGCCGAGGACGAGATCGCGGCGATCGGTGCCGCGCTGGGCGCGGCGTTCGGCGGCGCGATCGGTATCACCGCCACCAGCGGTCCCGGCATCTGTCTCAAGGGCGAGACGATGGGTCTCGCCGTGATGGTCGAGCTGCCGCTCGTGATCGCCGACGTCCAGCGCGGCGGTCCGTCGACCGGCCTGCCGACCAAGACCGAGCAAGCCGATCTCATGCTCGCGATGTACGGGCGGCACGGCGAGTGCCCGCTGCCGATCATCGCCGCGGCGACGCCCGCCGACTGCTTCGCGACCGCGTTCGAAGCGGTCCGGATCGCGATCCGGTACATGACCCCGGTCGTCTTCCTGTCCGACGGCTACATCGCCAACGGCGCCGAGCCCTGGCTGATCCCGCGCAGCGCCGATCTCCCCGAGATCACGGCCGAGTTCCGCACCGATCCCGCCGGCTACCAGCCGTACCTGCGCGACGACGCGACCTTGGCGCGACCGTGGGTCGTCCCCGGCACACCCGGCCTCGAGCATCGCATCGGTGGGCTCGAGCGCGAGCACCTGACCGGCAACGTCAGCTACGCGCCGGTCAACCACGAGCACATGGTCCGGATTCGCGCCCGCAAGATCGCCGGCATCACGGCCGAGATCCCGCCGACGGACGTGCAGGGCCCGGCGGACGGCGATCTTCTGATCGTCGGCTGGGGCAGCACCTTCGGGGCGATCTCGAGCGCGACGAAAGAGCTCCGCGCGAGCGGCCTCTCCGTCGCGCAGGTGCATCTCCGCTACTTGAACCCGTTGCCGCCCGACCTCGGCGGCATCCTGAAACGCTACCGGCGTGTGCTCGTACCCGAGATGAATCTCGGCCAGCTGGTGCGCATTCTGCGCGCCGAGTACGCGATCGACGCGGTCGGCTTCAACAAGATCCAAGGCCGTCCGTTCAAGGTGAGTGAGATCGTGCAGCGCGCCCGCAAGGTGCTGGAGGAGAAGCCGTGAGCGCCGTGACGACGTCAGCCCCGAAGCTCACCCGCAAGGACTTCGAATCGGACCAGGACGTCCGCTGGTGCCCCGGGTGCGGCGACTACGCGATCCTCGCGCAGGTGCAGCGCGTCCTCCCGGATCTCGGCATCCCGCGCGAGAACTTCGTGTTCGTCTCGGGGATCGGCTGCTCCAGCCGGTTCCCGTACTACGTGAACACCTACGGCTTCCACACCATCCACGGACGCGCGCCCGCGATCGCGACCGGACTCAAGTCGACGCGCCCGGAGCTCTCGGTCTGGGTGGTCACCGGCGACGGCGACGCGCTCTCCATCGGCGGCAACCACTTCATCCATGTGCTCCGCCGCAATCTCGATTTGAACATCCTGATGTTCAACAACCGCATCTACGGCCTCACCAAGGGGCAGTACTCGCCGACGTCCGAGATCGGGAAGATGACCAAGTCGACGCCGGTCGGCTCGATCGACCATCCGTTCTCCCCGACCGCGCTCGCGCTCGGTGCCGACGCGACCTTCGTCGCGCGCTCGATCGACGTCGAGGCGAAGCATCTCCAAGAGATCATCCGCCGCGCCCACGCGCATCGCGGCACGTCGTTCGTCGAGATCCTCCAGAACTGCAACATCTTCAACGACGGTGCGTTCGCGGAGCTGACCGAGCGTGAGCTCAAACCCGAGACCCAGCTGATCCTCGAGCACGGCAAGCCGCTCGTCTTCGGCAAGAACCGCGACAAGGGCATCCGCCTCGCCAGCGGACTCCGTCCGGAGGTCGTCCAGCTCGGCAACGGCGTCACCGAGCAGGACTTGATCGTGCACGACGAGCAGGACCCGACGCTCGCGTACTTCCTCTCGCGCATGCAGCCGCCCGACTTCCCGACGCCGATCGGCGTGCTGCGCGCCATCGAGCGCTCGACCTACGAGTCGGTGCTGGCGGAGCAGATCACCGCCGCGCGTGAGCGTGCCGGTGACGGCGACCTCGACCAGCTCCTGAACCGCGGCGATACCTGGGTCGTGAGCTGAGAGTCGGCGTCGCGCGCGCCCGTACGCGGGCGCGCGCGCGGCATACGACCGTCCTCATGCGCCTTCGCGCGAGCGGGCGATGTTCTTCCCCGGGCGCGGCGGCAGGTTCAGCACCTCGTTCGGGAAGAATTCGACGAGCCGTTCCACGATGTGCTTCACCGAGATGACCGCGACCGGCCGGCGATGCTCGTCGACGATCGGGACGTGGCGGAAGCCGCCGACGGCCATCAGGTTCAGCACCCAGGCGAGCTCGTCCTGCATCGTGAGCGCTTCGGGATCGCACGTCATGACGGCGCTCACCGGAAGCTTGGCCGGATCGCGGTTCCCGCCGACGACACGCAAGAGCACGTCGCGCTCGGTGAAGATGCCGACCAGGCGCGCGTCACGCTCGACGAGGACGCACCCCATCGCGTGCTGCTTCATCAGATTGATCGCCTCGCGCACGCTGGTCTCCGGCGCGACGCAGATGGCGGCGCGCGGCGCGCTCTCCTCGATCGGCTCGCGGATCAGGTGCTCGTAGAGTCGCGGCCGCGACGGCTGCGCGGTGCGGACGGAGTCGGTCCAGCGGCGCTCTTCTTCGAGGAGCTCGTCGTTCGGCATGGCGGGTCACCTCCCGGCGTTGGCCTCCGCGCGGCGTCGCGGCGGATCGTCTGCGCGCCTGCAGAGGAGTGCGGAGCCTCGTACCGTCCGTCCGCTACTCCCCGCCGGTCGTGCGGTCAACCACCGGCCCGCTCGGATGCCGTAGACGCCGCGCTGGTGCCGGCGCGGGCGGCCCGCTCGAAGCGGCGGACCTTCGCCGGTTGACCGGCGATCACCAGCGAATCGCCGGTCTCCAGCGTGCGGTCGGGATCGGGGACCTCGAAGCTGCGATGCGGCTGGCCGTAGGGCTGGACGGCGAGGACGCTCACGCCGTAGCGCGCGCGCCAGTCGAGCTCGCGGAGCGACCGGCCTTGCCAGTGTGCCGGCACCGGCACGGTCGTCACGCTATACGCCTTCGACCACTGCGGCTTCTGGTCGGCGCCCGCCATGCCCGGCGCGGTGCGCATCGTGATCAGTGCCCGGTTGTAGGCGCGGATCGCGTCGGCGCGGGAGAGCAGGCCGACGACGCGCGTCGGGTCGGCGGCGTCGACGACCGGGATCTCCTCGAGGTCGTCGGCTTCCATGCGGCGGAG
>JBGPIT010000357.1:0-5375 GCA_041485125.1 Binatia bacterium
ATTCGGTTATTTCCGGGGTCGTAGTTCAGCTGGTTAGAACGCCTGCCTGTCACGCAGGAGGTCGCGAGTTCGAGTCTCGTCGGCCCCGCTCGAGAGGTTTAGCCTGAAAAAAGACACGTACATGAGCACGCGGGAGGATGCGCTGGCGGCGCGGCGCTGGTTCCTCGTCGATGCCGACGGTCGGGTCGTCGGTCGGGTGGCGACTGCCATCGCCAACATCCTGCGCGGCAAGCACAAGCCGACGTTCACCCCGCACGTCGACAGCGGCGATTTCGTCGTCGTGGTGAACGCCGCGAAGGTCCGCCTCTCGGGCAAGAAGCTCACCGACAAGGTGTACTACCGCCACACCGGTTGGCCCGGCGGCGTGCGCATGACGACCGCCGGTCGCGTCCTGCAAGAGCGCCCTGAGCGCGTGCTCCGCTCGGCGATCGTGGGTATGCTCCCGAAGAACCGCTTGGGCCGTCGGCTCGCGACCAAGCTCAAGATCTACCGCGGCGCCGAGCACCCGCACACGGCACAGCAGCCCGAGCGCCTGGCGCTCTGAACCGAATCTCGCAACGAGGAAGCGGAATGGCAGAACGTCGAGACCTGTACCTGGCGACCGGCAAGCGCAAGTGCGCGGTGGCGCAAGTGCGGATGTTTCCGGGAGACGGCAAGATCGCGGTCAACGAGCGCGCGCTCGACGACTATTTCGGCCGTGAGACCTCGCGCATGATCGTGAATCAACCGTTCGACGTCACCAACACGCGCGGCCAGTACAGCGCCAGCGTGAAGGTCGGCGGCGGCGGGGTGTCGGCGCAAGCGACTGCGATCCGGCACGGCATCACGCGTGCGCTCGTCAGCGCGAATCCGGAGTTTCGCGGCGCGCTCAAGAAGGCCGGCTTCATCACCCGCGATCCGCGTGAGGTGGAGCGCAAGAAGTACGGGCGTCACAAGGCCCGCAAGCGTCCGCAATACTCGAAGCGGTAAGCTCGTGCCCGTGCGGGAGGCCATCCGGGTCGCCGTCGTCGGGGCGACCGGATACACCGGCGCGGAGTTGCTTCGCTACCTCGCCCGGCATCCGCACGTTCGCCTGACGGCGGCGACCTCCGAACAAAGCGCAGGGAAGGCGATCGCCGAGGTCTATCCTTCGCTGCGGGGCAAGGTCGACCTGCGGCTTTTCGCGTTCGATGCCGCGCAGGTCGCCGACCACGCGGAGGTCGCATTCGTCGGCTTGCCGCACGGCGCGGCCGCCGCGGCGGTCGTGGCGTTGCTCGAGCGCGGTCTGCGCGTCGTCGATCTCAGCGCCGACTTCCGCTTTCGCGACGCTGACGAGTACGCCCGCTGGTACCAGCCGCATCCGGCACCGCAGCTTCTCGCCGAGGCGGTCTACGGTCTGACCGAATACCATCGCGAGGGTGTCGCCGGCGCACGGCTCGTCGCGGTCCCGGGTTGCTATCCGACCGGTGCCTTGCTCGGCGTGCTGCCCCTTCTCGAGGACCGGCTCGTCGACCCGGCGTCGATCGTGATCGACGCGAAGTCCGGTGTCACCGGCGCCGGTCGCACCGTCGCGGCCGAGTATCTCTTCGCGGAGGTCGACGACAATTTCCGCGCCTACAAGATCGGCACGCATCGCCACACACCCGAGATCGAGCAGGAGATCCGGTGCCATGCCGGCGGCACGCATCCCGTCACGTTCGTGCCCCATCTGCTGCCGATCCGGCGCGGCATCCTCACGACCCTGCATTTGCGGCCCGGCGACGGAGTCGACGCCGCCGCGATCGGCAACAGCTACCGGCGCCGCTACGAGGGCGAGCGCTTCATCGTGCTCTCGGGCGACCGGCCGCCGGAGATCCGCGACGTGGTCGGCACCAACGACTGCGCGATCGGCTGGACGGTCGATCGTCGCAGTGGCCGCGCGGTCGTGGTGACGGTCATCGACAACCTCGGCAAGGGCGCGGCCGGGCAGGCGATCCAGAATTTCAACGTGATGATGGGCCTGCCCGAGGCGTCGGGGATCGATCAGCTCGCGCTGGTTCCCTGAGGACCGCACCGCCACGCCGGCGACACTCGGGCGCGCCGTCGGGGCGCGGCCGTCTCACTCCGGACCGAGGAAGAGGAACGCGCCGAAGATCGTGAAGACGCCGTTCGCGGTCCAGGCCGCGAGGAGCGGCGGTATGGCGCCGCCGTGGCCGAGCGAGATGGTGAGCGCCAGCAGCACCCAGTAGCTGAAGCCGACCACCAGGCCGATGCCGATCGAGGTCGCGATCGAACGCCGGCGCGGGTTGCGGGTCGCGAGCGGCGTCCCGACCAGGACCATCACCAGCGGCACGAACGGCAGCGCGAGCTTCAGGTGCAAGTCGACGCGTGACTCGGTCGTGTCGATGCCCTTGCGGCTGAGCTCCTGGATGTGATGGCGCAGGCGGCGGAAGTTCAGCTCCTCCGGATCCTTGTCCATGATCTGGAGATCTGTCGGTCGATCGGGCAAGAGGAACTCGTCTTGCGTCAGCCGGCGCGTCGCGACGTTGCCCGCGCTGTCGAAGGTGCGCTCGACGGCGTCGCTGAAGCGCCAGCGATCGTCACGCCACTGCGCGGTCGGGATCTCGATCAGGCGGTGGAGCTCGAAGCCCGGCGTGAAGTCGTACACCGTGAGGCCGAGGAGCGCCTGCTTGCGCGAGTCGAAGTGCTGGATGTTGTAGATCCCCGCTTTGCCGTGAAACCACATGCCGTCCTCGGAGAGCAGCGCCTTCAGCGGCCGGTTGCGGATCTCGATCATGTCGACGTAGCGCGACCGTTCCGAGGCGTACGGGACCACGGTCTCGTTCCACGCCAGGCTGCCGATACTGAGCAGCACCGCGGTGACGAGGAGCGGCGCCGCGAGGTGCAAGGTGCTGATGCCGCAGGCACGCATCGCCGTGAGCTCGTTGTGACGCGCCATCATGCCGAGCGCGAGCAGGACCGCGCCGAGGGTCGCGACCGGCAGCATCTGCGTGATGATGAGCGGGATCTTGAAGACGAGATAGCGCGTCACCGCGCCTGCCGTCGCGTGGTACTTGAGGAAGGTATCGAAGCGATCGAAGAAGTCGACCAGCACGTAGATCAACAAAAAACCGAGCAGGCACAAGCCGAAGTAGCGGAGGAACTCGCGCAGCACGTACCGGGGCACGACCGGTAGGAGCGCGCGGAAGAGCGTGCTCACCGCGTCGACGCCGTCTGCCAGCGGGCGCGTACCAGCGAGAGGCCGCCGTGCAGGCGATTGCGCCAGCCGAACGTCCGCTCGCGCGCGGCGGCCGTGAAGAGGACGAGCGCGAGCGGTCCGAAGACGAGGTTCGGCAACCAGAGCGCGATCGCGGGACGCAGCACGTCCTTGTCGGCCAGCGCCTCGCCGGCGGTCAGCAGCAGGTAGTAGAGGAAGATGATCGCGAGGCTCACCGAGAAGCCGCGCGACTTGACGCCGCGGGCGGGCTGGATGCCGAGCGGCACCGCGATGAGACCGAAGACGATGCAGGCGAAGGGCAGGGCGAACTTTCGGTGCAGCTCGATGAGCTCGCCCGTCGCCGGCCGACCCGTTCGCTGTCGCTCGGCGATCGCGGCGCGCAGCTCGCCGAGGGTCATCTCCTGCGCGTCCTTCTCGCGCTGCGAGAACTTCGCGAGCGCCGCCGCCAGGTTCAGGGTCACGTCGTACACGGTGAAGTCGGTCTTATGGTAGCTCTTCTCGCCCGGCATGAAAGTGTGGATGCTGCCGTCGAGAAGCCGCAGCGTCACCGAGTGCGTCTCCTCGTTGCTCACCAGGAAACCATGCTTGGCGAGCACCGTGTTGCGCTGATTCGGGTCGCGGTTGTCCGAGATCAGCATCCCGCTGAGCTGATCGCCCGGCGGTTGGATGTGCTCGACGTAGATCACCAAGCCGGCGAAGTCGTCGTTGAAGACACGCTCGCGGAGCCCGGCGCTGGCGCGCGTCTTGGCGATCTCGTAGAGGCCCGCCTTCAGCTTGCTGTTCCCCCAGGGGCGCGCGTACATCGCCAGGAAGAGGCTCAAGCAGTAGACCAGGCCGGTGAAGAGCAGCACCGGCACCATCATCTGGTAGAGGCTGAGGCCCGAGGTCTTGAGCGCGACGACCTCGCTGTCGGCCGACAGTCGGCCGAAACCCAGGAGAACCGCGAGGAGCAGCGCCATCGGGACCGTCACCTCGAGGAACGTCGGCAGGATGTAGGCGAAAAGCTTGCCGATCTCGAGGATCGGCACGCTGCGGTTCACCACCAGCTCGACGAGCTTCAGCATGCGGGCGATGAGCAGGATGAACGTGAAGACGCCGATTCCGTAGAGGAACGGGACCGTCACTTCCCGCAAGAAGTAGCGGTGCAGGGTGCGACCCATGAAGAACCGTCGCATGCTATAAACCCCGATCTCCCTTGTAAACGACGATGGGACACTGGAAACCGCAGCGCCGCTCTCGGTCGCGTTCGAGCCCCGACGCCGAGCCACGTTCCGCGCGCCCGGCGCGCGATGATCTCGTGTGCGGCGTCAATCCGGTGCGTGAGACCTTGCGCGCCGCGCCCACGACGATCCGTCGCGTCTGGGCGGCCCGCGGCGCCCGTGCCGCCGAGGAGATCGCCGCCGCCGCGCGCGCCGCTGGTCTACCCGTCGAGACCACGGAGACGGCGACGCTCGACGAGCTCTCCGGTGGCGCACACCATCAAGGCGTCGTCGCCGAAACCGCGCCCTTCGCCTACACGGCGGTCGAAGACGTGCTCGCGCGTGGCGCCCCCATCCTGATCGCCCTCGACGGGATCAACGATCCGCAGAATCTCGGCGCGATCATGCGGTCGGCCGAGGTGCTGGGTGCGGGCGGCCTGCTCCTCCCCCGCGACCGCGCTGCGCCGGTGACCGCCGCCGCCATCCGCGCCTCGTCGGGCGCCAGCGCCCACCTGCCGGTGGCGCAGGTCGTCAACCTGGTTCGGGCGCTCGGGCTGGCCAAGGAGCAGGGCTACTGGATCGTCGCGCTCGATTCGGGAGGCACCAGCGTTTTCACGGATCTACCGCCGCTCGAGCGGGCTCTCCTGATCGTCGGAGGAGAGGGAGGCGGTCTGCGGCGACTGGTGGCGGAGACCGCGGATTTCCGTGTGAGAATCCCGGTTCACGGCCGCGTCGAGTCCTTGAATGTCTCCGCTGCCGCAGCGATCGGGATCCACGCCCTTCGCGAGCGGGTACCCCCAGCCGGCGGCGCGCGCTCCCGCTCCTGACCTCAGATCCCTCAGTAATCTTGACACTTTTCCTGGCAACCGTTATGCAAGGGGGTTCGCACGTCACCCGGTCCTCTTTTGCATAGCAATCGCTCGCGGCATCGTGGCGCGGCGTCGAGCGCTCGCTCGAATTGGGTGTGCGTGAGTGGGCCG
>JBGPIT010000358.1:0-5365 GCA_041485125.1 Binatia bacterium
CGCGGTCGCCTCGCGCGCGCTCGCCTCCTCGCCCAACACGTAGAGCCGGACGGGCGTGTGCCCGACCAGCGCCCCCACGTTGATCGCCGTCCCGCGCCGTTCGATTGCGTCGAGGAACTCGGGGAAGGTCTCGAACGGCCAGTCGCGGCCGAGCCCGGCGTCGAGCGCGTCGAGCGACATCCCCTCGACGTTCTCGAGCGTGCGCAGGACGAGCTCGCGATGCGCCGGCCGCGTCGGCGCGATCCCGAAGCCGCAGTTGCCCATCACGACCGAGGTGACGCCGTGCCACGGCGAGATCGTCAGCATGCGGTCCCAGAAGACCTGCGCGTCGTAGTGAGTGTGGATGTCGACGAATCCGGGCGCGACGACGAGGCCGCGCGCGTCGAGGGTACGCGTCGCCGTTCCGGCGACGTCGCCGACCGCCGCGATGCGGCCGCCGCGGATCGCGACGTCGCCGCGACGCGCCGGGCCGCCGCTGCCGTCGACGAGCGTGCCGTCGCGAATCAGAAGATCGAAGTGCTCGGCCATCGTCACTCCTTCTTGGGTGGCGGCAATCGTCCCAAACGCCGTCCGCAATTACAATCCGTTTGGCGCTCGCTTCGACCGGCGAGAACTGGAAGCATGGATGGCTTCCATGGAATCGCCCCTGCCAGTCGTCAGCGAGGAGACCAGCCTGCTGCGGACCGTCGCGACCGCGCTGAACGCGACGCCGCCGGAGTCCGCGGTGAGCCCGTCGGAGGCGAAGGTCCTCGAGGATCTCGAGCGGCTCCGCGAGGCGCTGCGCGAGGGCGAGAAGACCGAGGATCGCGCCGCCCTGCTCGAGCAGTGGAACCGGCAGTCGGCCCTTCTCGATCAGCTGCGCCTGTCACGGCAAGCGCCGCAGGTACGCCGCGACTCGCCCTACTTCGGCCACCTCCGCCTGCGCGAGGCGCAGCAGGAGTTCGACATCCTCCTCGGCAAGGCGACCTGGCTGCAGGGCGACCTCCACATCGTCGACTGGCGCCACGCGCCGATCTCGCGGATCTTCTACCGCTACCGGCAGGGCGATCCCTACGAGGAGCAGATCGCGGGGCGCGAGCGCGTCGGCGAGGTGGCCGCGCGCCGCACGGTGACGATCCGCAATCAGACTCTGCAGCGCATCGAGGCGCCGGAGGGCATCTTCTACGCCGATCCCGCCTTGCCCGACGGCTGGCACCGGGCCGAGCGCGAGGCGCCGCGTCTTGCCGGCGGCGAGGGCGCGGCGCTGCGCGCGCACGCCCACGGTGAAGGCGCGCACCGGCGGCTCGGCACCGAGCCCGAAGGCCTCCCGCGACGGACCGACAAGCACCTCCCCGACATCGCGGGCCTCATCGATCCCGAGCAGTTCGCGCTGATCACGCGACCGTCCTCGGGGTTCGTCGTCATCCGCGGCACGGCCGGATCGGGAAAGACGACGGTCGCGCTGCACCGGATCGCCTACCTCGCGTACGAGGACGCGCGCATCGACTCCGACCGCACGCTCGTCGTGGTGTTCTCGCCGGCGCTGCGCGACTACGTGAGCCACGTCCTTCCGGCGCTCGGCGTCGCGCACGTGCAGGTGCGGACGTTCCACGACTGGGCCGCCGACCAGATCCGCCGGCTGTTCCCGATGCTGCCGCGCGCGGTGCGCGAGGACACGCCCGCCGACGCGCATCGCCTGAAGCTCCACCCTGCGCTACTCGTCGCGCTCGAGCGCCACGTCGCACGCGTCGCCGGCGCGCCGACGGTGACGCAAGCAATCGACGACTGGGCGAGCGTCCTCGGCGACGCACCCTTTCTCGAGGGCGTCCTCGACGAGGTCGCGGCGGGCGCGTTCAGTCGCAAGGAGATCCGCCGCATCACTGATTGGAGCCGGCGCGAGTACGAGAAAGTGGTCGCCGCCTTGGAAGGCGACCACGACGCGCAAGCGGAGGTCGACGCCGAGGACCACGCGCTGCTCTTGCGCGCGTGGCAGCTCCGCGTCGGGCCGATCCCCGGCCGCGGCAGCGAGGCGCTCCGTTATCGCCACGTCGCGATCGACGAGGTGCAGGACTTCTCGCCGGTCGAGGTGCGGGTCCTGCTCGACTGCCTCGACAAGCGCCGCTCGATCACACTCGCGGGCGACACCCAGCAGCACATCACCAAGGACGCCGGCTTCACCTCGTGGGGCACGTTCTTCACCCACCTCGGCCTGACCGGCGCCGAGGTCAGCACGCTCGAGGTGAGCTATCGCTGCTCGCGCCAGATCGCGGGCTTCGCCTACGACCTGCTCGGCGACCTACTACACGAGGACGAGCGGCCGCCGCTCACGACCCGCTCGGGCCCGCCGGTCGAGCTCTTCCGCTTCAGCGATCACGGCGCCGCCGTCGCGTTCCTCGCCGACGCGTTGAAGGAGCTGCTGAACGACGAGCCACTGGCGTCGATCGTGCTGCTCACGCCCGCGCGCGAGCTGAGCGCGACTTATCATCGCGGCTTGCGGCACGCCGACGTGCCGCGCCTGCGCCTGGTCGAGCACCAGGACTTCACCTTCGCGCCCGGAATCGAGATCACCGAGGTCGAGCAGGTGAAGGGGCTCGAGTTCGACTACGTGATCCTGGTCGAGGCGAGCGCGCGCTACTTTCCCGACACGCCGGCCGCACGCCGCCTGCTCCACGTCGGTGCGACACGCGCCGTCCACCAGCTGTGGCTGACGAGCGTCGGCACGCCGTCGCCGATCGTACGCGAGCGGATTTCGGCGTAGCGCCGCATCCGGCGTTGCGTCGGCGCTCGAACGCGCGGCGCCGTCGGCGGGATCGTCCCACCGGAGGCGCCGCGCGGCCCGACGCGACTACTGGACGATGCGGAGCTCGACGCGACGGTTCTGCGCCCGTCCGTCCTCGCTGTCGTTGCTCGCGACTGGACGGCTCTCGCCGTAGCCGACCGTGGTCATGCGCCGGCGCGCCACTCCCCCCCGGCTCAAGTAATCTGCGACGGAGTTCGCCCGCCGCTCCGAGAGCCGCTGGTTGTAGGCATCGCTGCCGATCGCGTCGGTATGGCCCTCGACCGAGACGCGGATGTCGGGCTCGTCCTGCAAGGTGCGGATCGCCTCGTCCAGAATCGGACGCGCGTCGGCGCGGATGTTCGCCTTGTCGAAGTCGAAGTTGACGCCGCGCAGGACGATACGCCGGCGCGCCGGCGGTGGCGGAGGCGGCGGGGGTGGCGGCGGAGGCGGAGCCTCGGCGACCATGGGCTCCTCGAGATCGAACACCTTGGTGAACGCCAGACCGGCGAGCACCCACTGGCGGGCGACGTCGCTGCCCGGCGAGGCCACCATGTTGGCGTAGTCGTAGCGGCCGAAGAGACCGAGGCTCGTGCCGGCGCCGAGCGCGAAGTTGAGCCCACCGCCGGCGTTGAAGCCGATGCCGTCGTCGCTCATCGGGCCGCTCATGTCGCGGTAGTAACCGCCTTGTGCCGCGACGTAGGTCTCGACGATCCCGGCCATGAACGAGAGCTTCGGACCGCTGGTGATGCTGAAGGTGCTGCTCGCCTCATGGTCGTTCTTGCCCCGGCAGCACCCCTCCTCGGTCGGCAGGAACGTGAACTGCGGATTGGCGAGGAGCGAAAGCGCGACGTTGTCGGTCAGGTTGAACCGATAGCCGCCGGAAAGCCCGAACGTGCCGCCGACATCGCCGCCAATGGTGTGGCGATATTTGTTGAGCGGAATGGCGGCACCGATGTTGGCTCCGATCTCGGGCCCGTCGGCACGCGCCGGAATACTACACAAGCACAATGCGATCGCGATCGCGACTCCACAGACACGTAGCATCCTTCTCATACTGACATCCTCCTTGTGGGTTCGGTCGGACGTATCTGACATCCCGGGCAAACGGGCACGTCGTTTCCCGAAACGCGGCGTGAGCGAATTTCTGTTGCCTGGGCACTCGCTTGTCAAGCGCGCGATCCAACACGCCGCGCATATCGCGCGCGACTTCGCCAGCGTCTGAACATCGTTGCGCGCGCGCACACGGTCGTCGTTGGGAGTCGCGCGCGCTCGCGTCGCGCACACCGACCGCGGGCGCGCGCGTCCGTCTCCGGCAACAGGCGATTGCGTACGGCGCGACCCGCCGCTACCGTCGAGCGGAGGAGGTACCGTATGCGCACACGCATTCGATTTGCGCCCGTGATCGCGATCCTCCTCACGGCGCTCGGCGCCGCCTCGGCGCACGCGGAGACCAAGTGTGAGATGACGTTCAGGCTCGAGGGCTGGTCGGCGTTCTACAAGACCGCGCACGGCGCCGGCGAGATCACCTGTGACAACGGCCAACGGGCGCGCGTCGTCATCAACACCAAGGGCGGCGGCATCACCTTCGGCAAGATGAAGATCGTCGACGGTCACGGCGAGCTCACGCCCGTCGACGACATCCGCGAGCTGTTCGGCGACTACGCTGCCGCCGAGGCGCACGCCGGCGCCGGCGAGTCCGCTGCGGCGCAAGTCGTTACCAAGGGCACGGTGTCGCTCACGCTCACCGGCAAGGGACGCGGCGTCAACATCGGCTTCGCGTTCGGCAAGTTCTCGATCGAGCCGGTGAAGGCGCGACGCAAGGTTCACCCCCCGGTGGAGCGCCGTATCGATGACAACGACAATCTCGGCGACAATGACAACCACTGACGACCATCCGATCACCATCGCAGCCAATCCGAAGCGGGTGGTCGTCACGTTCAACGGCCGCACGATCGCCGACACCACCCGCGCGGTCGTGCTCCGCGAAGCCTCGCTGCCGCCGGTCCAGTACGTGCCGCGCGAGGACGTCGACATGACGCTGCTCGAGCGCACGTCGCACGCCTCGCACTGCCCCTTCAAAGGCGACGCGGCGTACTACAGCATCGCCGTCGACGGACGCACGGCGGAGAACGCGGTCTGGACGTACGAGCAGCCCTACCCCGCCGTCACCGCGATCAAGGACCGCGTCGCCTTCTACCCGAGTCGCGTCGACGCGATCGAGGAACGGGAGGGTCCGCGCTGATGGCCAAAATCCCCAGGATCGAGGACATCGCGATCGGGTACCAGGTGTTCGCGCGCGAGGGCGGCGAGGAGTTCGGCGCCGTGCGGGGCATCACGCCCGATCGGAGCGGGGCGCTGATCTACGTCGAGAACGCCGGCGATTTCATCGTACCGCTCGAGGCGATCCGGCTCGACGAGAAGGCGGACCGCGATCGAGCACGCGCACGATCAGGAGGAGCCGGGGCTCTAGCACCCGGCGGCGCGGGCGGTTGGCGTCCGCGGCTCGACCCGCTAAAACGGCGCATGCCCTATCCCCGTGCTCTGGCCGTCCCGTCGCTCGTCGCGTCGCTGCTGCTCGTCGCCGGCTGCGCCAACCCCGACTCCACC
>JBGPIT010000359.1:0-5365 GCA_041485125.1 Binatia bacterium
CGGAGGTGCCGGCATGCGCGCTGTTCTGCGGGCTGATGCTGACGATCGTTCCGTCGAGGAGCTCGACGGTCTCGTTCGCGAAGAGCCCGGCCTCGCCCATGCGATGGTACTCAGCCCTAGTGAAACGATGCGGTGTGGGAGGATGTTGCGCCGGCCGGGACATCACCGAGACGCTACCTCGGCGCGGGAAGGGATCACAACGGCCGGACGGGGGTACGAGTAGCGGGTCGTCGACAAAGCCGCTACTCGGCGGCGATCCCGGTGCGTGCGCGCGCGTCGCGCTCGGCGGCGGGGCTCTCCGGGGCGAGCTCGACGACGCGGCGCCACGCCGCCCGTGCGGCCGTGGTGTCGCCGCGACGCTCCTCGATCTGCGCCAGGCCGCGCCATGCTGTGTGATCGTCGTCGCGGAGGGCGAGCGCGCGGCGATAGTGATCGGCGGCGGCATCGAGACGGCCGTTCTGCGTCTCGATTGCGGCCTCGCGACGCAGCCGCTCGCCGAGACGAACGCGGTCGTACGTGCCGTCGCGCAGGATTGGATCCTCCGGCATGTCGCCCGGCTCTTCCAGGATCTGTGCGCTCTCACCGCGGTCGAGACGCGCGCCGAGATCGATGAGACGGTACGTGCCGAGGCCGTGCGGACCGTCGGAGATCCAGAGGCGTCGTACGGTGAGGTCGGCGACGACCGAGTGTGTCGCGATCAGCGCATTCAGCGCGTTGCGGTTGCCGAGCGGGAGCGGAACGCTGCCGGCTCCGGCGCGGTCGCGCAGGATCGTCGTTGCGACCTCCGGGTCGATGCGACCGTCGCGTTGGCGCAGCAGCTCCGTCATCCGCGCCTCGCGCGCGAGCGTGGACGTGACGTCGCGGATCGTCGCGTTCTTCGGGTCGTCGGCGAACGCGGGACTATGGAAGTGATTGGCGACGACCGACACCGCCGGGTGCCGGATGACGCCGATCTCGCGCTTCGGCGCCACCTCGACCACCGCCGACTCGCCGCTGTTGCCGTCGGCGAGGAGCAGGATGTGCGAGGCCATCGGCGCGTCGCGCCGCACGATCGCGATCGCGTCGTCGAGCGAGCGCGCCTCCTCGAGGACGGCGCGCGCGGTGAGGACGACCGGAACGCCCGCGGTGTCGAGCTCGCCGGCGCGCCCGCCGTTGACGCTCACCCAGATGCCGGCGGCGTTCATCCCGGTGACCGCGCCCGTCATGCCCGGCCAGGCGACCGAGACGAAGGGAATGCGTCCCTCGGGCGCGACCACGTCGACGAGCTTGTCCTCGTCGAACCAGGGATCGGCGTCGAAGTCGAAGTTGCGCCCGACGATCGTGTGACCGGGAGTCGTGCCGTCGCGGGTGGCGCTGCCGGAGGCCGCGAACGCGGTGCAGCCGAGGAGCGGTGAGTGCTCGAAGGCGAGCGCGATGTCGTAGAGCGCGTGCAGGAAGATGAGGCGGTGGTAGGTCGGCAGGTAGAAGTCGAAGCGATCGCCGTAGCCGACGCTCTCGCCGAAGATCTCCGCGCGACGGCTTTCCGGCAGGCTCTGGTCGAGGGAGCGGTAACGGGCGCGGACGAGCGCCGTGATCACCGAGCGGACGGCACGCGAAGGTACCACGCTCTCGAAGAGCGCGAGCATGCGCGCGTCGCCCTCAGTCATGATCGGCGTGGTCAGGCGGCCGGCGCGATAGCCGAGCTGGACCGGATCCCCGGAGCGCTGCATCACCCACACGGCGCCGCGCCGCGCGAGATACGCCGGGCCGACGCGGGCGGCGCCGTCACCGCGCTCGATCGCTTCCGGCACCGGCGGCGCGAGCGGCGGCGGCGTAATCCGGGTCGCGAGGTCGAAGCCGCGCACGGCGAGCCACGCGACGACGATCGCGATCGCCGCGCCGCGGCCCCAGCGGACCATTCGCCGGCGCCGGTCGCGCGGAGGGACGGGAATCGTATCAGTGTGCGCCGACCGGTCGTTGGGGTGCTCGGGCGATCGTGATGACGTCGCCGACCGGTTCATCGTACGCCTTCGCTCGTCGCGGGCTCGAGTGCCGCGGATTCGGCGACCGTGCGGCCCTCGAGCGCGAGGAACGCGGGTTGAAGCACGACGGCGGCGATGAACGTGAGACCTATCGCGAGCGCGGCGAGCCACCCGAGGCCGGCGAGCCCCGGATAGCGTGAGACCGAGAGGAAGCCGAAGCCCGCCATCGTCGTGAGCGTCGTGACCGCGATCGCGCGCCCGGTCAGCCGGGTGGCATTCTCGATGCTCCATCCCTCGCGGACGCGCGCGACGAGGTAGACGCAGTTGTCCACGCCGATGCCGAGCGTGAGCGGTAGGACGATCAGGTTCAACGGCGTGAATGCAACGCCGCTCAAGTGCATCCCTGTCACCAAGGCCCCGACGATCACGATCGTCGGGGCCATCACGATCAATGCGAGACGCCACGAGCGGGCTTGCGGGAGGACGATGAGGAGGTTCAGGACGATGGTCAGCAAGGTGAACAGAATGACTTCGCGGGCAATCACGTCCGCGAGCGCAGCCTGCATGAGCGCGGCGCCGGTCACGACGATGCTGGGGTCGAGATCGGACCGTATGCGCTCGCGGATGTCGCCGAGCGCGACGCCATCGGCGGGTTGAAAGGGAATCGCGATCAGCACTGCCCGGCTTGCGTCGCTGCCATCGACGGCAATGCTGCGTGCGGACTCGGATGGTCCCCGCATCACACCGTTCCCGACGTGCCGGCGGAGCAGCGGAGCGAGCAAGGTGCCGCCGCCCGCGCGCTCGCTGGTCGCGACGTCATTGCCGGCGAGATCGTCGGTCGGTCGCGGCAGTGTGGCGTCGCTCTCGCCGAGCGCGCGCTCGGCGTCGGCGAACGCGGAGACGCGAAATCCCTGCCGCACGAGCTCCGCGTGGAGCGTTCCGCGCGCTCGCTCGAGAGGCAGGGCCGCAAACGCCGCGCGGCGGGCACGCTCCGTCGCGCGTGACGGCAGAAACGTGCTCAGCGCTTGATAGCCGGAGATGAGCTCATCGCTCGCCGCGCCTCCGTGCGGGCGCACTCGATGTGCCTGGAGCCATTCGACGACGCTCTCCTCGCGCTCGAGTGCCGCGTCCAGATCGGGGCCGCGCACGATCGCGATCCCGCGCGGCGCGAGAGCGCCGAAGTGGGCTTCGACCGCCTCCTCGGTCTCGGTCGATTCGACACCCGTCGGTCGGAGATGATTGATGTCCGCGTCGACCGGCACCGTCGGCGATAGAACGACCCAGCCGAGCGCGGCGGCCAATGAGACGGTGGTGATGAGATAGGTGTGGCGCGCGCTCCATCCCGCGATCTCCGCGAGCCAAGGGGCATCCTGTGGGCGCGGCGGGCGGCGATCGAGCCGCGCCGCGACGGAAACCGTCATCGCGGGAAGCAGAACGAACGTGTGGGCGATGTTCACCATCATTCCGACCGCGCTCAGTGCGCCGATCTCGCGCACCGCGCCGATCGCCGACAGCGCAATCACGGTGAACGCCGCGGCCGTCGTCACCTCCGCGACGATGTTCGCGGCACCGATGCCGTCGCATGTGCGGACGATCGCTTCTTCGAGCGGGGCGGTCTGACGCTCGATCAGGAGCCGCGAATAGAAGTGGATGCCGGAGTCGATCGCGAGTCCGTAGAAGATCGCGGCGAAACACAGGGAGAGCGCGTTCAGCTGGTGGAGGAAGAGTACGGATGTCGCGAAAGCCAAGAGCGATCCGGCAACGAGAAGGTACCCGATCAGCGGGAGCATCATCGGCGTCCGATAGAAGATCTGGAAGATCGCGATGACGGCGATCAAGGTCAGCAACACGTACCGTATGACGTCGCCCTTCACGAGGTGCGCATCCTCGTGTGCGTGTGCGTAGGCGCCACCGTGCCGAATGCGCAGCCGCGCGACTGCCGGGTCAGCGTCGCGTGCGCCGGCCTCCGCCTCGCGGAGAGCGACGAAGAGGCGCTCGGTGAACTGCGCGTCGAAGGGCGATCCAGCGGGGCTCAGGAGGATCAGCGCCGCATCGCGGTTGGGTGAGAGTAGGTACGTCTCCGCCCTGCCCGCGAACGGGTCCGCATAGCGATCGCGGATTGCCGCGCCCGCGATCGTGCCCAAGAACAAAGGATCACGCCGGACCTGCTCGAGCAGATCGGCACCGATCGGCAGTGAGAGCATGCCCTTCACGCGCGTGACCGACGCGGCGATCGTATCCGGGTCGAGGCGAGCAGCGAGCTCACCGAAGCTTTCGGCCGGCACGAGCGCCGGCGCGTTCACCGGATCGAGATAGACCTTCATCCCCGCTGGATCGACGCCGGCCGTTACCGACGTGATTTCGGGAAGCGCCCGATAGCGCTCGGCCAAAAGGTCGACGGCGTGTTTGAGCGCCGGAACGTCGCGCACCGCCGTTTCCGCGTCGGTGCGTGCCGAGCTGCCGCCGGCCCGGTCGGCCCCGACTTCCGATGCGCCCCCGCTCGCCGGCGACTCGCGGCGGTCGATCAGCACGAGTAGCGTCTGCGTGCCGCCGAACGTCTTCAGGTACTCGCTGAAATCGTCGAATGCGGCGCGACCGGACGGTAGCGTGCTCAGGACGTCAATGTCGAGGCGCAGCGTCCGCAAAGAGAGCAGCGACAATACGCTCAGCGCCAGCGATCCGAGCAGCACTGCGCGGCGATGGCGCATCGCGAAGCTCGCGACGCGACCTCCGAGTCCCGGTCTCAATGGATCAGCGTCGCGTCGTCGCGCAGTGGGAGGATGATGATCAGCACGATGGTTGCCAACGCGATTGCGACACCGGCCGCACGATAGACGAAACCGCGAAGGTGGCAAAGGTCACGATCGATCGATCGGCGAGCGTTTCCATCGATGGACTTCTGTGCTCTATCGAGCCTCGATGATCGACGGAGGCAAAGAGCTCCCGCCGCAGGCTGAACCGGCTCCATTCGACGAGGCGCGCTGGAGCGCCCTTCGCTCCGCGATTGCGCGCGCCCGTCAAGGACGCTTCTACGCGCGACATCTCGCCGACGCGCGTCTCGATCGCCCCGGCGACTTCCGCCAACTGCCCTTCACGACCAAGAAGCATCTGAGCGACGCCAGTCCCTTCGACATGCTCGCCGTGCCGCCGGCTCGGGCGTGGCACTACCACGAATCGAGCGGCACCACGGGCACGCCGATCTCCACCTGGTCCGGGCTCGAGGAGCTGGAGAGAATGGCCGACAGCATCATCGCGCTCGCCCCCGAGTTCGGCGCGCCGGACGCGATGCTGCTCAATCGCTTTCCATCGTTCTCGCCCGTCCACTTTCTGATCGAGGAAGTACTTCGCAGAACCGGTCGCTGCCACATTGCCGCCGGCAGCACGAGCTGGGACGTTCCGTTCAC
>JBGPIT010000360.1:0-5360 GCA_041485125.1 Binatia bacterium
GCGATGCGCGGCCGGTCTTCCACCTGGACGCGTGTGCGCGTGAACCTCGAGCACGTACCGGAGGCGTTGCGACCGAGTCAGGAGCCGCTCGATCCCGACTACGATCCGTACGGGCGCGCTACCCGCGCGCCAGTCGGAAAATCTCCGCGAGCTCCGCGGGGGGCGTGACCTCGAGCTGGTCGTACCGGCAGTCCGCGGGGCGCTTGTCGGGACGCCAGCGCAGAAAGACGGCGGCATGGCGGAAGCGATCGCCTTGCAGATGGTCGTACTTGACCTCGCACACGCGCTCGATCCGCAGCGGCTCCCAGGAGAGATCCTTCCCCGCGCTCCAGCGGCTCTGCGCCCCCGGCATGCGGACGGCGCCGTCCGTCACCTCCGCCCACTCACGCCACGGATGCGACGCGAGCGCGTCCTTGCGCAGCGGCGCCAGCTCCTCCGCGAGACGGCGGCGGGTTTCCATCGAGAATGCCGAGGTGACGCCGACGTGGTGCAGCGCGCCGGCGTCGTCGTAGAGACCGAGGAGCAGCGAGCCGACGAGCGTTCCGGGACCGTTCTTGTGCCAGCGAAAGCCCGCCACGACGCAATCCGCCGAGCGCACGTGCTTGACCTTCACCATCGCGCGCTTGCCGGGCTGGTAGGTCGCGCTCTCGTGCTTGGCGATCACCCCGTCGAGGCCCGCGCCTTCGAAGCGATGGAACCAGTCCTGGGCGATCGACCGCTCGCGACTGCAAGGTGTGAGATGGACGCCGTCCGACGTTCGGCCGAGCGCCTCCTCCAAGTAGCGGCGGCGCTCGGCCTGGGGACGGTCGCGGAGGTCGCGGTCGTCGGCGGCGAGCAGGTCGAACGCGACGAAGGACGCGGGGGTCTCGGCGGCAAGCTTCTTCACCCGCGAGGCGGCCGGATGCAGACGCAGTTGCAGCGCATCGAAGTCGAGCCCACGGTCGGTCGCGATCACGATCTCGCCGTCGACGACGCAGCGCTCGGGCAGGCTGCTCCGAAAGAACGCTTCCAGCTCCGGGAAGTACCGGTCGAGCGGCCTCAGATCGCGGCTCTGGATGTAGAACCGGTCGCGGTCGCGGAACACGATGGCGCGGAAGCCGTCCCATTTCGGCTCGAAGAGCCATCCGTCGCCCGCAGGAAGCTCCGTCGCGACCTTCGCGAGCATCGGCTCGATGGGCGGCTCGATCGGGAAGCGCGCGACGGCCTCTTTCTTTTCCGTCACCGCGCGCCTGTGCGCCGCGCGGTGATCCGGCGTTCCGCGGACGTCCAACCCGCGTCGAAAGCGTGGCCCGGCTCGTCGAGGTCGATCACCAACGGCGCGTGATCGGAGGGTATGGGCTTGCCTTTGCGCGCCTCGCGATCGATCTCCGCCCACACCGTGCGGCCGGCAACTGCGCGCGTAGCGAGCAGATGATCGATACGCATGCCGAAGTTCTTGTGGAAGTTCCCGGCGCGGTAGTCCCACCACGTGTAACGGCCGGGCTCGGAATGGTGCAGCCGATACGTGTCGACGAGGCCCCAGCGGCAGAGCCGCGCGAATGCTTCGCGCTCCACCGGAGACACGTGGGTTCCACCGTGGCAGGCGCGCGGGTCCCACACGTCGACGTCCTCCGGCGCGACGTTGAAATCGCCGCCGACCACCAGGGGAGCGGCCGGCGCGGCGGCCTCGACGAGCCAGCGGGCGAGGCGATCGAACCAGGTGAGCTTGGCGTCGTAGAAGGACGAGCCGACGACCCGTCCGTTCGGCGCGTACACGCTGGCGACACGCACGCCGCCGCACGTGGCGGCGATCATGCGCGCCTCGGCCATCGGCTCGTCGTCGCCGACGTCCGGGGTCCGCGCGGGGCGCAGTGGCTCACCAAAATTCGTGATCACATCACTGATCCCGCAGCGACTCGCGATGGCGACGCCGTTCCATCGTCCTTCGCCATGATGCGCCAGGTCGTACCCGACGTCGCCAAAAGCCTTCGCCGGCACATCACGGTCGGCGAGCTTGGTCTCCTGCATCAGCAGCACGTCCGGCCGTGCCCGCTCGAGCCACCACATGACCTTGTCCAGCCGCGCCTTCAGCGAGTTCACGTTCCAGGTCGCGATCCTCACGTTTCCCCTCTCTCGACTGCCGAAGCCCCCCGGAGTCGGGTGATGCCCGATCATCGCAATGCCGATCCAACGAGTCGAGAACGCGCGCCCATTGCAGGCCGGCGCGTCAGCACGTACTCCGGACAGTGATGAAGACGTCTTTTCTGTCGTTCGACCTGATCCCGCAGCTGCGTGAAGCCGTCGCCGACATGGGCTACACGCGGCCGACACCCATCCAGGCGGAGGCCATCCCCGTCGGCCTCGCCGGCCGCGATCTGATCGGGTGCGCCCAGACCGGCACCGGGAAGACGGCGGCCTTCCTGCTGCCGATCTTGCAGCGCCTGCACACCGCCGTCCGGGGCAAGTGCGGCGCACTCATTCTGTCGCCGACGCGCGAGCTGGCGATGCAGATCGACGAGCAGGCACTGGCGCTCGGGTACCACATCGGCCTCACCGCGGTGTCGGTGGTCGGCGGCGTCGACATTCGGCCGCAGGAACGCGCGCTCCGCGCCGGGGCCGAGATCGTGGTGGCGACCCCGGGGCGGCTCCTCGACCACATGCGGTTCGACTACGTCGACTTCTCGGAGCTTCAGGTTTTGGTGCTCGACGAAGCCGATCGGATGCTCGACATGGGCTTCCTGCCCGACATCCGCCGCATTCTGCGGGCACTGCCGGTGGAGCGTCAAACATTGATGTTCTCCGCGACGATGGCGCCCGAGATCCGCAAGCTCGCCGACGACATCCTCCGTGACCCCGTCGTCATCACGGTCGGCTCGCAGAAGCCGGCGAGCGGCATCGACCAGAGCGTCTATCCAGTCGCGCAGGACCGCAAAGCGGCGCTCCTCACGACCCTGCTCAAACGCGAAGAGATGCGCACCGTCTTGGTGTTCGTGAAGCGCAAGATCGACGCCGATCGGCTCGGGCGCGCCGTCACACGCAGCGGCGCTCCGGCGACCAGCATCCATTCCGACCGCTCGCAGGAGGAGCGCAGCGCCGCGCTCGAAGCGTTCCGCCGCGGGCAATTCCAAGTGTTGATCGCGACCGACGTCGCGGCGCGCGGCATCGACGTCGAGGGCATCTCGCACGTCGTCAATTTCGACGTACCGTTCTCGCCGAACGACTACATCCACCGGGGCGGCCGGACCGCCCGCGCCGGGGCGCTCGGCGCCGTCCTCACCTTCGTCGCTCCCGAGGAGGAGGACGATCTCCGCGCGATCGAGAAGGCGATCGGCACCGTCCTGCCGCGCGTGATCCTGCCCAACTTCGACCACGGCAAGCACGAGTCCGTGCCGCCGCCGATCAGGCCCGGCAGCCGCGGCAGAGGCGACCGAGGTCGTGGGCGCGGCGGCAAGGAAGGCAGAAGCCGCGCGCGCGGATCGAGCACGCACGAGCGCCCGCGCGCTGCGGAGGCGACCGCAGCGCCGCGCAGTCAGGAACCCGCCGCGGAGATCGCGAGTGCGCCGCGCGATACCGGCGCGGCCGGAGCTCCTGCCGGATCGGAATCCGCCGGTCGCGCCAACGATGGAACGCCGTCGCGCCGGCGCCGCAGGGGACGCGGCCGGCGGCCACCACCGACGTCGGGCGAGACCTGACGGCGTGCTACAGATGAGACATGGCTGACGACAAAGCCGGCTTCACGGATCTGAACGCTACACTCGAGGCGGAGCGCACGCGCATCGTACGATCGCTGCGCGATCTGGCGGATCGCATCGAGCGCGCACCGCTCGAGCGCGTCTCGCAAGGTCTCGGCGTCGTGGCCGGTTTCGCCGAACAGCTCATCCGGCGAGTCGAGCAGTTTCTCGGCGGCGGACGCGGCGGCTCGCGTAGCTGACGCGACGGCGTCAGCGCGCCACGGAGTTGGTCCACCAGCGCGCGATTCGTAGCTCGACTTCCTCGAACGGCTCGGCGCGTGCGGTCTCGTCGCCGACGTGGGTGCTGGCGACGATCCAGTGGCCGCTTTCTGCAAGCCGATAGACCTCGAGTGTGCGCGCGATCGGGTCGACGATCCACAGGTGCGGAATGCGCTCCCGCGCGTAAATTTGCATCTTACGGCCGCGGTCGATCGTGCCGGTTCGAGGGGAGACGACCTCGCACACCCAATCGGGTCGTAGCTCGATCACCGCGGTCGCGGGAACGTCGGGCAGCCGCTCGCCGCGCCACCCCGCGAGATCCGGCACGACGACGTCTTCGCCGAGATGCAGCTCGGGCTCAAACAAGATCCACCAACGAACCGGCGCCCCAGGATTGTCCGGAGGGCCGAACGCCCCGATGAGGTCCGCGCCGATCACGGACGTCGCAAGCGCGTGCGGAGCGGCGGGACGCGGGGTTGTGATGAGCTCCCCGTCGATGATTTCCGCCACCACGTTCTCCGGCGCGTTCAGCACATCGTCGTACGTTGCCCGACGTCGCGGCTGGTTCATGACGCGCTGACGCTACCACATTGGGTGCGACGACGTCGCCGCTCGACACGTGCCGGGAGGTTCCGCATCGCAAGCCGCGCAAGCTCCGGCAATGCGTACTCGTCGCCCATACCTCGAGGCGCCCTGCGGAGCGCGCGCATCGTGGTCGCCGCGATCGCGCAGGCTCTCGGCCCGACTTACGCCCTCACCGCGGCCGTGCCCGCGGCGGCCGACGACGTCATGCAGCTGTAGCTGCCACTCCGCTTGCACGACGGGACGCCGCTCACCGTCAAGCTGTCGCCGCCGCCGCTCGAGGTGTCGCTGCTGATCCTGTCGATTCAGCTCGCCTTCCTCGAGCTCTTCACGTGGATCGCCGTCCGGCTGACTACGCGTCCGCTGGCCACGCTCGCGGACGCGGCCGATGCGTTCGGACCCGATCTCGCGCGCGGGGCGCTTCGCGAGGACGGACCTCTCGAGGTCACGCGGGCGGCCGTCGCCTTCAACGCGATGCAGAGGCGGATCAAGGATCATCTCGCCGAGCGCGTGCAGATGCTCGCCGCCGTCTCGCACGACTTGCAGATCCCGATCGCGCGCATGAGGCTCCGCGCCGACCTGCTCGACGACCCGGCAGTCCGCAAGAAGCTCCAGAGCGACCTGCACGCGAGCCGATTTGCGAGTCGATGAATCCGGCGAGATCTTCGGGTAGGGTGCGACGGCGATGAGGAGCGATCCGTCGATGATGCCTGGGTGGCAGTTGCGCGCGCGGGCGTGCCTCGTCGCCGTCACGGCACTGGTCGGCGTCCTCTGCCTCTCCGCCACGACGTGGGCCGCGACCGACGCTCAGAAATGCGAGCGCGCGATGCTGGTGGCGGCCGCCAAGTA
>JBGPIT010000361.1:0-5342 GCA_041485125.1 Binatia bacterium
GGGCTCTCGCTCTGCGAGCGCTACGCGACGTCGCTCCAGTACTCGCGTGAGTCGGTCACGCAAGCGGTCGCCGGCGGCTTTCCGGACCTCCCGCCGAACAACGGCACCACCGCCAACATCGACAAGGCGACCGCGAAGCTCGTCGACAAGGGTTGCACCGTGCCGGCGCCGAAGCCGATGTTCCCGCTCGTCGGCGCCTCGGGTGATCCCGTCATCAGCCATCGCTACGCCGCGGCCGGGCGCTACGAGGCGCGGGTCACCGTCAGCGACGGCAGCGCGCAGACGAGCGCGTCGGTGACGATCGTCGCCGGCGACGGCGGCCCGCTGCCGAGCACCGCCACTCCGACCGTCGGTCCGACCGCGCTGCCCCCGCCGCCGAGCGACGGCGGCGACGCCGAGCCACTCGAAGGCTTCGGCGCCGGCACGCGCGGCGGCGAAGGCGGCCGCGTCATCCCCATCAGCGAGGCGACCGACGCCGCCGTCCGCAGCGCCTTCAAGAACGCCGCAACCGGCAACGCGCAGATCGTCTTCGAGGTCACCGGCCCGATCCGGATCTCGAGTCCGCTGCCGATCCTGAGCGGCAACTACCTCACGGTGGAGGGCAACGGCGTCGCGCTGGTCGGAACGTACGGCAATCCGAGCGCCGCGCTCGTCGACGTGCGCGGTCACGACGTGATCGTGCGCAACATGCGGCTCCGGAACGGCGGCGACAACCTGCGCGCGCAGAAGAGCGGCGCGTACAACGTCGTCTTCAGCCACATCTCGTCGAGCGGCGCCGGCGACGACGGCATCTCGATCGGCTACGGCGCCCACGACGTGACCGTCCAGTACTGCTTCCTCGCCGGCAACACCCGCTCGATCTTCATGAAGTACGGCACCACCAATCGCGTCTCGATCCACCACACCTGGATCATGAAGCAGTGGATCCGCGGCCCGCTGGTCTCGACCAACATCATGGCGGACATCCGCAACATCATCGTCGAGGATTGGTCGCTCTGGGGCACGCGCTTCGAGGCCGCCGCGAGCGGCAACATCGTCAACTCGATCTTCCGGCTCGGCTCCTACGCCAAGTCGATCGGCGGCAAGGCGCACGCGCTGAACTTGATCCAGAGCGGTCCCGTCTTCAGCGCCGGCAACGTGTACGAGGGTCTCGCGGGCGAGCAACGGGACGTTCCGAGCGCGCGCACTCCGCTCGACGCGCCGCCGGTGACGACGCACGCAACCGCCGAGGTCGCCGACGTCGTCGAGCAGAGCGCGGGGTGCATGCCGCGCGACGGCGTCGACCAGGCGTACATCGACACCAAATCCGGCTGGCGCGTCGGCGAGAGCACGCCCTTCCGCATCACCCCGTAGACGCCCTCGTCATCGGGCCGCGTCGCCCCGCCAACCCCGCGACTTGTCAACCCTCATTGCGTTCTGAAGTGCGTGCGGAACAATATCGCTCGCACACTGAGGTCGCAGAGGAGGGTTCGTATGAGCAAAGAGTTACGCGTCAAGCCGTGGCAGCTGGCGCTGCTGAGTGTCGTCGGCGGCGCCACCGGTGCCTTCGTCTTGGCGATGATGACACCGGCGCGCTTGGAGTCGCAGACGGGCATCCCGATCCCGTCGTTCGCGCCGCTCGTACAGCAGGTCGTGCCCGCGGTCGTCAACATCAACACCACCAAGAACGTCGCGCCGCCGCGCACGCAGCGCCGGCCGTATCCACGCGGGCAAGACCCGTTCGAGCAGTTCTTCGGCGAGGATTTCTGGGAGCGCTTCGGCGGCCGGCAGCGCGGCCCGTCGAAGCAGCGCAGCCTCGGCTCGGGCTTCGTGATCGACGACGCCGGCTACATCGTCACCAACCGCCACGTGGTCGATGGCGCCGACGACATCGACGTGCAGTTCTCGAACGGCAAGCGCTACAAGGCGAAGCTCGTCGGTGAGGATGCCAAGACCGACGTGGCGGTCTTGAAGATCCAGCCGGACGGCCGTCTGCCGAGCGTCGAGCTCGGCGACTCCGACCGGCTGCAGATCGGCGACTGGGTGATCGCGGTCGGCAACCCGTTCGGGCTCGAGCACACCGTCACCGCCGGCATCGTCTCGGCGCGCGATCGCGTGATCGGCGCCGGTCCGTACGACGACTTCATCCAGACCGATGCCTCGATCAATCCCGGCAACTCGGGCGGGCCGCTCTTCGACGCGCAAGGACGCGTCATCGGCATCGCCACCGCGATCTTCAGCCAGACCGGCGGCAACATCGGGATCGGCTTCGCGACGCCGATCAACATCGCGCGCAACGTCGTCGACCAGCTGCGCTCGCACGGTCGCGTCGTCCGCGGCTGGCTCGGCGTCAGCATCCAGCCGCTCGCGCCCGACCTCCGCCAGGCCCTCGGCCTCGGCGACCAGGAGGGCGCGTTGATCGCCGACGTGCAGAAGGGCAGCCCCGCGGAAAGCGGCGGTCTCAAGCGCGGCGACGTCGTGATCGCGCTGAACGGCAAGAAAGTCGTCGAGCCGGGCGCGCTCAGCCGCGAGATCGCGATGATGAAGCCGGGCTCGAAGGTGGGTCTCACGGTCATCCGCGACGGCAAGCAGCGCAACGTCGACGTCAAGATCGGTGAGCTCAAGGACACCAAAGGGGCGCAGGGGGGCGACGAGGTCGGGAACGCCCCGGGCGGCCCCGGCGGCGAGCACGGCGAGATCGTCGGCAACCTCGGCCTCGCGCTCGACACGCTCAACGATGCCGCACGCCGGCAGCTCGGCTACGACAAGGACGTGAAGGGCGCCCTCATCACCGGCGTCGCCGAGGGCAGCGTCGCCGAGGAGGCCGGGCTCCACCCGGGCGACGTGATCATCCAAGTCGATCGCCACGACGTCGACTCCGGCCGCGCCGCCAGCCGCGCCATCGCCGACGCCGATCCACCCATCCTGCTCCTGGTGAAACGCGGCGAAAGCACCATCTTCCTAACGCTGTCACCGCCGCACGGCTGATCCTAGCGCACGACCGCGTGGCCGCGGGGCGAAGCGAGGGTGTGCACGCCGACTCGGGAGTTCACTCGCCGGCGCGCACACCCTCGCTTCGCCCCGCGGGCTCGCGACCGTCGCGAAGAGGTCAGCGCGGCGGGGCGTTGGCGGCGTCGCTGAGGGCGCGTTTCGCCGGCTCGTAGTCGGGTTTGCGACGGAGGGTGTCGCGCCACTCGCGGGTCGCCTGCGCTTGCTTGCCGGCGTACCAGTAAGAGAGTCCGAGACTGAAGCGCATGTCGGCATCGTCGGGTCGAACGACGAGCGCGCGCTGGTAGGCGACGACGGCGTCCTCGTAGAGGCCGAGCGCGCGGACCAGGTTGCCGTACGCGCGCTGCTCCCAGTGCTCCTCGAGCGGCAGGACGACGTCGTTCCACCATGAGCGCGGCGGCGCGGGCTCGGCGCGGCGCGCCGCGAGGATCTCGGCGAAGCGACGTTGCGCCCGCTCCCGCACCTCGCGGTGGGCGTCGTCGGCCGGGAGGAAGATCGACGTGCCTTGGTCGTAGTACACGATGGTCCAGCCGTGACCGGCGGCGAGAAAGCGCACCAGCGGAAAACGATTCGACCAGAGGTGGTACACGTACGCGTAGTCGGGTCGATACTTGGCCGCGAGCTGCGGGAACGCGGTCGGATCGTCGACCGCCCGGAAGTACTCGCGGAAGACGGTCTCCGGATATGCCTCCAGTCGCCCGTCGACGAGGACGCGGTCCTCGGGCCGCTCCCAGATCAGAAAGCCGCCGATCGCGAGGCAGTTGAAGGGACGTCCGGTGATCCCGACCTCGCGCGCGAACGCCGCGGCTGCCGACGAGAACTGCAGCCGCGACACGCCGAGCCCGAAGACGTGCTCGATCCCGAGCGCGGCCGAGAAGCGATTGGTGACGACGGAGGCGGTGAGCACGAGGAGGACGGTCACCGTCGCCAGGTTCGCCGCGAGTCCCGCGCGCGGCGACGCGAGACGCCGCGCCAGCGTCGAGCGCTCGCCACGCGCCGACCAGCGTCCCACGACGGGACCCAGCGTCGCGGCGATGACGGGCGCGGAGATCCATCCGAAGAGCGCCATGTTGCGCAGCGTCTGCGTCGAGAGGTAGCCGAAGATCGCCGCCGCGAGGAGCCGCCCGAGATGGATGCGCCGGACGCTCGCGACGAACGCGAGCGCCGTGAAGATCAAGAGGGCGACCCAGGCGTAGGTGAGCGGCGGCGCATAGCCCGACTCGAACGGGCCGCGGAACTCGCCGATCCGCAGCGTGAAGATCGAGCTGCCGGTGACGCGCGGTAGGAGCTGCAACGGAAAGAGCACCCCGTCGAGACCGTAGGGGTTCACGAAGGCGCCGGCGGTGGCGAGCAGCAGCACCGCCGTCAGCGTCCGCCACTGGCGCGGCGTGCAGCCGCTCTCCTCGCGCCAGCCGCGCGGCAACGGCAGGAACGCGAGCGTCGCGCCGAGCCAGTAGCAACCGATCAGCCCGAGACCGATCGCGAAGATGCCCTGCGAGTTCGTCCACACGATCTGCAGCGGCACCAGCGCGTAGATCCAACGGCCGTTCCCCGGGTAGCCTTCCAAGAGCGTCAGGTAGGTCGCGAGCAACACGAACGACACCATCTCCGGACGCGGCACGAAGCGTGGGCTTGCGATCGTGAGCGCGGCGCCGACCAACAGCGCCGCCGCGGCGGGCGGCACGAAGCGCCGGCAGAGCGCGAAGAACACGGCGACGGTGGCGAGGAGGAGGGCCGCGACGAGGAAGATGCAGCCGTTCGCGCCGGCGAGCGCATGGACGGCGTAGAGCAGCAGCTGAAAGAGCCAGTGCAGGTCGATCCACGGATAGTCGGGAGCGGTGTAGCTGAAGGTGTTCGCCGCCGGCCACGTGCCGGTGCTCCACATCAGGCGGCCGGCGGCGAGGTGGTACCAGACGTCGAAGTCGTCGATCGGCCGGAGCGCGAACGCGATCGCGAGCAGGCCGAGCGCGAACGGCATAGCTCGCGCGCTGCGCGGCACGCGTGACGCTTCCATCGACGGCGTTGCTTAGCGCAGCGCTACGGGGGGCGAAAGCCGACCGACGGATCGGTCCGAGACGACGGCGCTCAGCGCAGCGCGGCGAGCGCCTCCGACGGCCGTTGCGAACGTCCGTCGGTCACCAGCGCGCGGTAGACGCGAAAACACGACGTCAACGCACCCGTCAGCGCCGCACCGTGGGCCGGCGCGAGCACGGCGGGTGACTCCGCCTCGATGCGATCGAGCGCGCGTAGGAGATAGCTCTCCGGCGGCACACCGTAGAACGTGTGGTAGAGCTGCGCCGAGAGCACCGATCGGTCGCCGCGGGTGATCGCCTCGCTCCATCCGGGCTGGCTGA
>JBGPIT010000362.1:0-5333 GCA_041485125.1 Binatia bacterium
CTGCAACTACGGCTCGTGCGACTGCTTCTTCGACACGCCGAATCCGCCCTGTCCCGCTCGCTGCTGCAGCTATCTGCTCCTCGGCGCCGGGCCCTGGAGCGTCGTCGAGGCGCCGAACCACGACGTCATCCTCTCGTACCAAAACGAGGGCGCCGTCGGACGCTTCAGCTACGCACAGCTGCAGGCGAACCCCGCGACGTGCATGAGCCTCGACGTCAACGGCCAGAATCCCTGCCTGACGAACCACGCCGTCCCGGAGCTCGACCCCGACGAGGACTTCAATCACTCCGCCGCGCTCGACGCCGCCGGCAATGCGTGGATCACGCAGTTCCACGGCACGCAGGACGACTGCACCGGAACGAACTCGATCGCCATGCTCCAGGCGGGAACGAACCGCATGCTGCGCTTCCCGCCGTTCGCGTTCTATCCGGCGGGCTCCCCTTGCAAGTCGTTCGGCCCCGCCGGCATGGCGTTCGACCCGACGACCGGCGCCATGTGGTTCACCGACTATTGGCGCAAACGGCTGGGGCAGTTGTCGCCGACGAGCTGATCCCGCGCCGGCGGCGATTCTCCGCGATCACAATTTCCTGCGCGGTCCGCTCACCCGAGCGGATCGCGCCGTCGCTGCCGCCGTTGGTGTCGGTCGCGGTCTCGGTCCCGGGCCAGTGCACGCGGCCGTTCATGGCGCCCATGACTTGACTGACCTCACCTCGTGCCACGACCGGCCGGTGGTGTCCGGAATCAGCATGGTTGCTGGTTTGCCATTCTGGTGGCATTCTCCAACCCATGAAAGCGACACTCGATGCCGCCGGCAGGATCGTCGTTCCCAAGCCCCTCCGTCAGGCTCTCGGATTGAGAGCCGGGCAGTCGCTCGAAATTCGGGCCGGTGACGGACGGCTCGAGATCGAGATCGCTCCGACGCCGATGCGACTGACGAAGCGTGGCAAAGGGCTGATCGCAGTGCCCAAGGGCAAGCTGCCCACGCTCACGAGCGAGCAGGTCCGTGACACTCTCGAGCGCGTCCGGCGGTGAGAGCGGCGGACACGAGTGTCGTCGTCGCCGCATTCGCGTCATGGCACGAGCGGCATGAAGGCGCGCGGAAAGCGCTCGACGGCGGTCTGCGGCTGATCGAGCACTGCGCGCTCGAGACGTACTCCGTCCTCACCCGTCTCCCCCCGCCCCATCGCGCCCCCAGCATGCTCGTTTGCGACTTCCTTGCGGCGCGATTTCCGCAGCCGCTGCTGCGCCTGAGCGTGAAGGCCTACAAAGAGTTCGTTCTCGGGATGCCTGATCGCGCGGTGACGGGCGGCGCTGCCTATGACGCTCTCGTTGCAGCGACCGCAGCGGCGCATCGAGCCGAGCTCGTCACATGCGACCGCCGTGCTCTGCCCATGTATGAGCGGTACGGTGTCCGCACGCAGCTCCTATAGGCGTCTTCCCGGGCTCGACTGAGCCGCGCGTCCCGCGGAGTCGGCCGCTCCGTCGGGACGCGCGTCGTCTCACGCTGGGGGGGAGACTCAGCTTCCGCAGGCGTCGATGCAGGTGTCGAACGATGCCTGGCAGCCGGCGCCGAGGTCGGCGATGTCATCAGCGCAAGCCTGGTAGCACGCGCCGAAGTCGAGCCACGCTTGGTTCTTGCACTCCTGGTCGTCGGAGCCACAAAGCGCCAGCGCGTCCTTGACCGCGGTCTTGCAGACGAGGAGGCAAGGCTTCTCGATCGCCTTGTAGTTGGCGCAGGTCTTCACGGCGGTGGCGCAGTCGCCCGCGCACGCGACGTCAGGGATGTTGCAGGCCGTCTTGCACTCGGCCTTCGCGGTCTTGCATACGGCTGCCGCTGCCCGCGAGGCGTCCGAGCAGGCCCTCGAGCAATCCGATCCGCCGCCGCCGCCTTTGCACGCGGATCGGCATGCGCTCTGGTCCACCGTCGCCGCCGCCCGGCACGTGAAGTAGAGCGGGTTGCACGCGCTGACGGAGCACGCGGCGAGGCTCTCGAGCGGTGAGAGCAGCGACACGGCGAAGCCCAAGGCAACCAAGAATGTTGCTCGACTCATGAGTGTATCCTCCTTGCACTCTGGTCAGCGCCCCCATGGCGCGACATCGACCCGGACGAGCAACGCGTGTGCCGAGTGAAGTCAGAGAATGATCAGGGAATTCGCTGACGGCGCACGTGTTTGCGGCCGTAGGGCTGGCTCACCTCGACCAACGCGGGTCGAGGACAACCACCACCGAACGTTCGCCGACTGCGGGGCCGAGACGCGAAGACGCGGCTGACTGCCGTATCGCGGTCGAGATGAAGTCCGCCATCGCGTGTGTGCTCGGCGAGCACGCGCGTCGCGTCGGGGTGCCGACGCTAGCGTGGAACGGGTAGTTCTGCCCCACGACGGCGCACCAAGTTTGGCGCCACCCCGCCGCTTCGCACGCGATTCCAATTGACGTGGACGCCACCGACGTGCGATCGAAATCCGTCCGGCCTACACCTGGGACCGCATACCTCCGCCGATGGAATCCCCAACGTTTTCCCCCTGCATCTTCATACGAAGGAGAAACTCGTGAAAACCGCAGCACTATTGCTGGCGGCCGCGCTCGTCGCCGTGCTCGCCTACGACATCCCCGCACACGCGGACTTCTTTGCCGAGACGGCGGTGCAGACGCACCGCGGGACGCACCTGGGGCCTACCGATCAATACAGCGGTAACGGCGTGTTCGAGGCCGACCAAGGGGTCGGGCAGACGTCCACCTCGCTGAGCTTCGACTTCGAGGACGATCAGGTGCTCGGACCCCCTCCCGGCATCCCGATCCGGGAAGAGTTCGCCATCGGCACCGCGAGCCTCGCGACCGCGGATCTCCACGCGCAGATCACCGGCGCTCAGCGCTCGGATATCTTCACCTTCAGTAGGTCACTCGCCGCGATCAAGGACCGCATGGTGGTCGGACGACCGGGCGGACCGCCGTTCGGCACGCTCAACAATGACGTGGTGACGTTCACGCTGACGCTCGACGGCAGCTTGTCCATCGACAACCCGACCGCCGGCTCGTCCTTCAACAACAGCATCGTCTCCGTCCTCATCGGGAAGCCCGGGAGCATCACCCCGTTCCTCGCGTTCGCGTCTCCGGACTACTACTGCACCTTCTATTACGGCATCGGCGCGGACGCCGACGTCATCTACAACGGGACCATACGACTGCCCCTGAAGGCCAAGTTCACGTCGTTCCCCGTCACGATTACCGCGACGTGTCCGGTCCAGGGAGACTTCGACTGGGCCATTACGATCCGCCCCGCCTACGTCTCCACCGCGCCCGACACCTTTTGGGATTTCAATTTCGCCAATACGCTTCAGTATGGAGTGTTCGTCGCCAATGGCGGCGTGATCGAGAGCACCGACTCGGGCATCACCCCGCCCACGGGCTCGTCGACCCCGCCGTCCGCGCCGCTCGATCACTATCTCTCGTACAAGACCAAGGCGACGAAGGGAGACAACTGCACGCCGGACGCGCCGAGCAATGCGAACCGACCCTGCGCGAGCGAGGAGGAGTGCGGAGGGATCTCCGACGGCGACAATGAGACGACGTACTGTGTCCCTGAGAAGTTCCCGAAGAATGTCAGCGTGACGCTATCGGACCGGCTCGAGCCGGGAAGCCGACTCTACAATGTCACGAAGCCCGTGACCCTTTGGACGCCGACGCAGAAGTTCGACGAGCCCGTCAACGATCCCGTCACGCATCTGCGCGGCTACGCGATCGCATTGGCCCCGAAGCAATGCGCGGCGGGCTCCCCTCGGAATCTGGGCGCGGCGTGCGCGAAGGAAACTGACTGCGGCGGGAGCAAGGGGACGTCATTCTGCAAGCCGCAGACGAAATCCGTGAAGCAGCCGGGGGTGACCGTGCGCAACCAGTTTCACACAGGGGGAAGTGGTGCGCTGGTGATCGACGTCGTCAAACCCGACCGGCTGCTCGTGCCGGCGTCGAAGGGCCTGACCGACCCTCTGGATCCGCCGGTCGGGACCAATGTCGATCACTACAAGTGCTACAAGGTGGCGCTGCCGAAGCAGGTGAAGTTCACACCGATCACCGGTGTTTCGCTGAAGGATCAATTCACCGAGGTCCAGACGCCGACGGGCAAGAAGCTGTTCGATCTCAAGAAGCCGACCCACCTCTGCATGGCGGCGACCAAGAACGCCGAAGCCGTGGTCAATCCGACCCAGAATCTTTTCTGCTATCAAGCGGTGCCGCCGAAGGGACAGCCCAAGCACGTGTCGATGACGGGCCTGTACGTCAGCACCCAGCTCGACGTCGAGCAGGTGGACACGGTGAAGGAGGATGAGCTCTGCGTGCCGAGCGAGGTGGACTTGCCTGCCGGCGAGCCATCGCCGAGCTGACATAGACCGGGAACTCACCAAGGCCGCCATGTTCGCGTTCGTGGCAGCCGGGATGACGTTCCTCGGCTTCATGCACGGCGAGAAGATCGGCTTTCGGTCAGATCCCGGCAGTCGCTTCAGCTATGTGGCAGTCGGGCTGCTCCTGCTCGGCTCCGCGAAGTTCGCGACCGTCAGTGCGCCGGCCGCGGAGCCCGTGCGACACGGAGAGGAGCTGCCGGCGTCGGCCGCGTAGCGTCAGTCTCGCTGGAGCACGCTCGCGAGCGCCGCGGTGAGAATCGCCATCGGATCATCGAAGACCCTCCGTGCTCCTTCGGCGCATGGAAGGGCAGCTGGATACCTCGTTGTTCGGTGCTCGTTTCACACCATCGCCCATTCGGCGGACAGCACCGCCGCCTGCTCCAGCACCGTCTGCGTCGCCTTCTCCTGCTTGTCTGGCGGGTATCCGTGCTTGCGGAGGATGCGCTTGACGAGCACGCGGAGCTGGGCACGCACGTTCTCGCGGACCGTCCAGTCGATGGTCACGTTGGCGCGCACGGATGCCACGAGCTCGCGGGCGATGCCGCGCAACGTCTCATCGCCCAGCACCTTCACGGCGCTGTCGTTGACCTCCAGTGCGTCGTAGAAGGCCATCTCGTCTTCACTGAGGCCCAGCTCCTCACCGCGCCGGTCCGCCTCGCGCATCTGCTTGGCCAATCCGATCAGCTCCTCGATCACCTGCGCGGCTTCGATGGCGCGGTTCTGATAGCGGCGGAGCGATTGCTCCAGCAGCTCCGCGAAGGATCGCGCCTGCACGACGTTCTTCCGCCAGCGCGTGCGCAGCTCACCCTTCAAGAGCTTCTGCAGCAGCTCGACCGCGAGATTGCGCTGCGGCATCCCGCGCACCTCGGACAGGAACTCGTCCGAAAGGATCGAGATGTCGGGCTTCTCGAGGCCCGCGGCGGCGAAGATGTCCACGAC
>JBGPIT010000363.1:0-5324 GCA_041485125.1 Binatia bacterium
CGGTCCAGACGCGCGTGAACACGGCGGGCCGCATCGCAGCCACACGTGCATACGAGGAGAGAAACTCGTCCTCGCCGCCGTCGAGCGGACGGCGGCGCTCGAGGACGCGCGCGACCGCGATCAGCGCCGAGGCGCTCTTTTCATAGCGCTCGTGGAAGATGTCGTCGCTCCGCCAGAGCAGGTCGACGACATCGGCGGTGGTTTCAGGCACGGTGGGAGTCGACTCGCCGGCGCCATACGGGCGAGTCTCGCGGCGGTGAGGTTGCAGCTCCGGCGTTCAGTCGCCGCAGCCATCGTCGATCAGGTTACGTTTTTCCCTTGCTTACCCGAGGCGGCGAAATCTTCCGTCCAGAGCGACGGCACGCGACCTGCGGTCTCGCCTTCGAGCGCGTTTTCCAGGGTCTGCAGCTCGGCGGCGTCGCGCGTCGCGAGGTCGCGCAGGTTCAGCTCTTGCTTGCGGTCCATCATCCACCCTTGCCGGACTTGCCGGAGGCCGCGAATTGCTCGGTCCAGAGCTGCCGATCCGCGTGCACTTCCTGGTTGACCTCGAGCGCCGACTCGAGCTTGTCGCACGTCTCCGCGGCGCTCAACTTCGCGATGTCGATGTTCTGAGCTTTCTCCATGGCCGCATCCTCTACGTAGGTACCCCCATGGTGTCAAGAAAACCGCGGACCGGCATCCCTCTCATCCGCCCGGAAAACCGAGCCAGCCGCGCGTCAGGACGTCGCTCAAGGTCAGCACGATCATGACCACGAGCCAGAAGAAGCCGGTCGCGACGACGACCGCGGTCAGCTTCGAGCTGTAGCGGACGTGCATGAAGTAGAGGATCACGAGGAGCGCCTTCACGATCGCGATCGTGATCGCGACGATCGGGTTGAGCTTGCCGAGATCGATCTCGGACGCAGTCACGGTGAGGGCGGTCATCACCATCAGGATCAGAAAGACCGTGATGTAGACGCGGACGGGTACGACGTGCTCGGTCATGCGACGCTCCGGCGGCCTCAATGCCGCCCGATCAGGTACAGCAGCGGAAAGAGGAAGATCCACACGATGTCGACGAAGTGCCAGTAGAGGCCGGTGAGCTCGACGGGCGTGTAGTACTCGGGCCCGAAGCGGCCGCGGCGCGCCATCCAGATGAGGACGGAGAGGATGCCGATGCCGATCACCATGTGGGTCGCGTGCAGCCCCGTCATGCAGAAGTAGAGCGAGAAGAAGAGCTCGACCTGCGGCGCGTCGTCGCCGCTGTAGGTGAAGTACGGACCCGGCACGTGCCCCTCGTGGAACTTGTGGGCGTACTCGACGCCCTTGATGCCGAGGAAGACCGAGCCGAGGACGATGGTCAGGACGAGGAAGAGCACTTGCCCGCGCCGATGTCCGAGCTCCGCCGCGTGCACCGCGAGCGCCATCGTCAAGCTGCTGCCGATCAAGACCGCCGTGTTGATCGTCCCGAGCGTCAGATCGAGGTGGTTGCTCGCGTGGGCGAACGCGCCCGGGTAGAGCACGCGGTAGACCGAGTAGGTCAAGAAGAGACCGCCGAAGAAAAGGATCTCGGTGACGAGGAAAACCCACATGCCGAGCTGCGCGGCGTCGTGCTGTTGCTCGGCGTCGTCGAACTGGTGCGCGTAGGCGTGCTCTTCGGCGTGCTCGAGCGGCTCGTTCACCCCGACGCGTACGTCGTGCTGGCCGGGGGGGGCGACGCCGGCGGTCACCACTGGATCAGACAACCTCGGCCTCCTTGCCGGAGTAGACGTACGGCTCCTCGGTGACGATCGGCGTGCGCGCGAAGTTCTCGGTCGGCGGCGGCGACGGCGTCTGCCACTCGAGCCCCGAGGCGCGCCACGGGTTCGGCGCCGCGATCGGGCCGTAGCGCAGCGACCACAGGAGATACGTGAACGGCAAGAGATAGCCGATGCCGAGGATCGAGGCGCCCGCCGTCGACATCACGTTCAGCACCTGGAACTCCTCGGGATACGAGTGGTAGCGGCGCGGCATGCCGAGATAGCCGAGGATGAACTGCGGGAAGAAGGTCAAGTTGAAGCCGAGGAAGACGATGAAGGCCGCCACGCGCGCCAGCCCCTCGGGGTACATGCGGCCGGTCATCTTCGGCCACCAGAAGTGGATGCCGCCGAGATACCCCATCAGCGCCCCGCCGACCATGATGTAGTGGAAGTGCGCCACCACGAAGTAGGTGTCGGTCACGTGCACGTCGAGACCGAGCGCCGCGAGAAAGAGCCCCGTCAGGCCGCCGATCGTGAAGAGCCCGATGAAGCCGAGCGCGTAGAGCATCGGCGCCGCGTACGAGATCGAGCCCTTGTAGAGCGTCGCCGTCCAGTTGAAGACCTTCACCGCCGACGGGATCGCGACCGCGAAGCTCAGGAACGAGAAGATGAGCGAGGCATACGCCGACTGGCCGCTCACGAAGAGATGATGGCCCCACACCAGGAAGCCCAGGAACGCGATCGACAGGCTCGAGATCGCGACGAAGCCGTAGCCGAAGATGCTCTTGCGCGAGAAGCAGCTGATGATCTCGCTGACCACGCCCATCGCGGGAAGGATCATGATGTAGACCGCCGGGTGCGAGTAGAACCAGAAGAGGTGCTGCATCAGGATCGGGTCGCCGCCGAGGGCGGGGTCGAAGATGCCGAGGTGCAGCGCGCGCTCGGCGCCGAGGAGCAGCACCGTGATCGCGATCACCGGCGTGCCGAGGATGAAGATGCAGCTCGTCGCGTAGTGCGCCCAGATGAAGAGCGGCAGCCGGAACCAGGTGAGGCCCGGCGCCCGCATGCGGTGGATCGTGACGATGAAGTTGAGGCCGGTCAGGATCGACGAGAAGCCGTTGATGAAGATGCCGAGCGCGACCGGCACGACCTTCGAGGTCGACGCCATGGTGCTGAAGGGCGTGTAGAAGGTCCAGCCCGTGTCGACGCCGCCGGTGACCACCGCCCACAGCGTGAACAGGCTGCCCAGGATGTAGATGTACCAGCTCGCCAGGTTCAAGCGCGGGAAGGCGAGGTCGCGCGCACCGATCATCATCGGGATGAGGAAGTTGCCGAGCGTGGCGGGGATCGACGGGATCAGGAAGAAGAACACCATGATGATCCCGTGCATGGTGAAGAGCTTGTTGTAGGTATCGGGCCCGACGATGTCGACCTGCGGCGTCAGCAGCTCGAGCCGGATCATCAGCGCGAACGCCCCGCCGATCGCGAAGAAGACGGTGACGCTGATCAGGTAGAGCAGCGCGATCCGCTTGTGGTCCTTGGTGAAGAGCCACGACCACACGCCGTAGTTGGCATTCAGATAGTTGGTCATCTCACGAGCCCTGCCCGGCTGCGGGCGCCGCGGCGGCCGTGCCGCCGAGCGATTTGATGTACGTGATCAGCTGGAGCAGTTGCTCCTCGTTCACCTGGCCCTTGAAGGTCGGCATCACCGGCTGGTAGCCGGCGACGACCTTCGCGGTCGGGGTGAGGATCGACTCCCGGATGTAGTCGTCGTCGGCGGTGACGGTCGCGCCGCTCTGCAATTTGACCGTCGAGCCCGGCACGCCGGCGAGCGACGGACCCATCGCGCCGGAGTCGCCGCGGTGGCAGGTCTGACAGCCGAGATCCCGGAAGAGCTGTTGCCCCGCGACCGCGACCGACAGCCCGCCCGCCGCACCCGCCGCGCCGGCCGGCTGCTCGCCGCCGAGCCAGTCCTGGTACGCGGCGGGCTCCATGACGACGACGTGGCCGATCATGCCGGCGTGCTGCGTGCCGCAGTACTCGGCGCAGAAGAGATGGTACGTGCCCGGCTTCGTCGCCTCGAACCAGACCGTGGTGTAGCGGCCGGGCACCGCGTCCTGCTTCACGCGGAAGGCGGGCACGAAGAAGCTGTGGATCACGTCCTCGGAGGTGAGCGTGACGCGCACCGGCCGGCCGACCGGCACGTGCAGCTCGTTGATCTCGCGCCGCCCCTCGAGGTGCTGCAGCTTCCACATCCACTGCCGGCCGACGGCGTAGACTTGCAGCGCGTCGTTCGGCGGGCGCTTCAGGGTGATGAAGAGGCTCGCGCCCCAGGCGAAGATCACCATCGCGATCATGAACGGCACGATCGTCCACAGCAGCTCGAGCGCGAGCGAGCCGTGGATCGGCGCCGGACACTCGTCGTCGCTGCGGCGGCGGTACTTGATCGCGAAGCGGATGATCATCGCCGCGATCAGCAGCGAGAAGAAGGCGGTGACGGCGATCAGGAAGAAGTAGAGCGCGTCGACGCGCGACGCGACGGTCGAGGCCTGCACCGGCATGAGACCGAGCTTCTCGAGCATGATCAGGCTCTCGGCTCGGACGCCGACTCGCGCCGCCGCATCACCACGACGAAGGTGCCGAAGGCGAGGACCGTCGCGACGCCGCCGATCCGGATCAGGCGCATCGCGACCGCGCCGTACTTTCCGCTCGCCGGATCGTACTGGTAGCAGTAGAGCATCAGCGCATCGACCGGCGTGCCGATCTTGCGGTCGGCGGCCTCGATCAGGCCGAGGCGCAGGTCACGCGGCGAGTACTCGACGCCGTAGTAGTAGCGCGCCAGCTTGCCGTCGGGCGTGAGCACCATGATCGCCGCGGCGTGCGCGAACTGCTTCTCCTCGGGCACGTAGGTGTAGCGAAAGCCGACCGCCCGGGCGAGGCGCTCGATCGCCGGCTGATCGCCGGTGAGGAAGTGCCAGCCCTGCGCGGCGCTCGGCCGGTTGTACGAGCTCAGGTAGGTGGCCTTCTTCGCGCGCGCGAGCTCGGGTGTGTCGTGCGGGTCGAAGCTCACCGTCACGATGTCGAACTCCTTGCCGGCGTCGAACGAGAGCACGTTCAGCGCCCGCACCAGCCCGTTCAGGACCAGCGTACAGAGCATCGGGCACTCGTAGTAGACGAGCGACAGGACGACCGGCTTGTCGTGGACGAGATCGCCGAGCTTGACCGGCCGTCCGCTCTCGTCGCGGAACTCGAGGTCGAGCGGCACTTGCTCGCCGAGACGCTGATCGAGGCCGACCTCGCGGAGCGCCGGCGGCCGCGTGTCTTCCGGCGGCCGCGTGTCCTCCTGCGCCGGCGCCGCAGCGGGCGCGGCGATCGCCATCATCACGGTCATCGCGACGACGAGGCGGGTCACGGCGCGCGCCCTCCCCCGCCGCTCTCGCGCGGCATCCGCTGCTGCTCGGGCGCGCTCGCCTCGCCCTGCGCGACCAGATCCATGGCGCGCTCGATCGGGATCCGCACGATGCCCGCTTGGCGATCGACCCAACCGTAGCTGTGCAGCGCCGCGTCCTCGGCGGCGCGGAGCTGGCCGAGATCGCCGAGCGGCTC
>JBGPIT010000364.1:0-5323 GCA_041485125.1 Binatia bacterium
CTCGACCGAGGCGCCGTACGAGCTCGTGAAGACGATGCGCGCGTCGTTCCTGACGCTCGGACCGCTGCTCGCGCGCACCGGACAGGCGCGGGTCTCGACGCCGGGCGGCTGCGCCATCGGCAGCCGCCCCGTCTACATCCATCTCGCCGGCCTCGAGCGGATGGGTGCCGCGATCCACCAGCGCCACGGCTACGTCGAGGCGCGCGCCGCGCGCCTGCGCGGCGCCAAGATCGTCCTCGACATCGCCTCGGTCGGCGCGACCGAGAACTTGATGATGGCGGCGGCGCTCGCCGACGGCGTCAGCACGATCGAGAACGCGGCGCGCGAGCCGGAGATCGTCGACCTCGCCGACGCGCTCGCCGCCATGGGCGCGCGCATCGACGGCGCCGGCACGCCGCTGATCACCATCGACGGTGTGCGCGAGCTCGGCGGCTTCGACCACCAGGTGATCTGCGACCGCATCGAGTCGGGCACGCTGCTCCTCGCGGCGGCGATCACCGGCGGCGACGTCACGATCGAGGGCGCGCGTGGCGAGCATCTCGAAGCGTTGATCGCCAAGCTCGAGGAGGCGGGTGTCGTCGTCGATCGGCGTGCCGAGGGCCTCGCCGTCCGCTCCGGCGGCGACTTCATGGCGACCGATGTCCGCACCGAGCCCTATCCCGGCTTTCCGACCGATCTGCAGGCGCAGTTCATGGCGCTGATGGCGGTCGCGCGCGGACGGAGCGTCATCACCGAGACGATCTTCGAGAACCGTTTCATGCACGTGCAGGAGCTCGTCCGCATGGGCGCCGACATCAAGGTCGAAGGGACGAGCGCCGCGGTGCGCGGCGTTCCCGGACTCTCGGGGGCGCCGGTGATGGCGACCGATCTCCGCGCCAGCGTGTGCCTCGTCCTCGCCGGCCTCGCGGCGCAGAACACGACCGAGGTCGCGCGCGTCTACCATCTCGATCGCGGCTACGAGCGTCTCGAGGAGAAGCTCTCCGCGCTCGGCGCCGACATCGAGCGCGTGCGCGGGTGAGCACGCAGGCGGGGAAGGCGCGCGCGGGTCGGCCGGCGGGCGCCCCGGTTCTCACCATCGTCCCGGCGCGCGGCGCGGCGTTCACACGCCGCCTCGCCCTGCTGGAGGCGCGCGGCGAGCGCGCGTCCGCCGGCGTCGAGCGGCAGGTGCGGACGATCATCGACGCCGTCCGACGCCGCGGCGATGCGGCGCTCTTCGCGTACACGCGGCGCTTCGACGGTGTGACGCTCACGGCGCGGACGATCGAGGTGTCTCGCGCGGAGATGGCGCGCGCCGAGGCCGCCCTGCCACGCGACGTCCGCGCGATGCTCCGTCTCGCGGCCCGCCGCATTCGCGCCTTCCACGAGCGCCAGCGCCAACCGTCGTGGCGCTTCCGCGACGCGACCGGGGCGGAGCTCGGCCAGGTGGTGCGGCCGCTCGATCGCGCCGGCGTCTACATTCCGGGCGGGACCGCCGCGTACCCGTCGTCGGTGTTGATGAACGTCATTCCGGCGAAGGTCGCCGGTGTCGCCGAGGTGATCGGCGTCACGCCCGCGGGCCGCGGCGGCGTGCCCGACGCCGTCCTCGCCGCGGCGAGAATCGCCGGCATCGATCGATTGTTCAGGATCGGCGGCGCGCAAGCCGGTGCCGCACTCGCGTACGGCACCCGCCTCGTCCCGCGCGTCGACAAGATCTGCGGCCCCGGCAACATCTACGTCGCGACCGCCAAACGTCTCGTCTTCGGCACCGTCGACATCGACATGATCGCCGGTCCGAGCGAGGTGCTGGTGATCGCCGACGCGAGCGCGACGCCGGCGTTCGTCGCCGCCGACCTGCTCTCGCAAGCCGAGCACGACCCGCTCGCCGCGTCGATCCTGGTCAGCCCGTCGGCGTCGCTGGTCGCGCGCGTCGACGTCGAGCTCCGCCGCCAGCTCGCGATCCTCCCCCGCCGCGCGATCGCCACCCGCGCCCTCCGCCGTCACGGAACGGCCTTCATCACCAAGAGCCTCGCCGAGGCCGTCGACCTCGCCAACCGCCTCGCGCCCGAGCACCTGGAGCTCGCCGTCCGCAACCCGGCCCGCGTCGCCCGCGACATCCGCCACGCCGGCGCGATCTTCCTGGGTGAGCACGCCCCCGAGCCCTTCGGCGACTATCTCGCCGGCCCGAACCACGTCCTCCCCACCGGCGGCACCGCCCGCTTCGCCTCCCCGCTAGGCGTCTACGATTTCGTCAAACGCTCGAGCATCATCGGCGCCTCGCGCGCGACGCTCGCGAAGCTCGGTCCGGCAGTAGCGGCGCTGGCGAGGCTCGAGGGCCTCGAGGCGCATGCCCGCGCCGTTGAGCTCCGTATTCCGCGCAATGACTAGAATGCGTAGACGTGTCGGGTGGCTGCCGGGAAGATATCGGTGAATCCGTCCGAGTCGCTCTGCAGCGTTCGGCTCTCGAAGAGCACCGTAACGGTCGTTCCAGAGGACAGGCCAGGCACGCTGAAAACGACAGAGCCTGAAATCGCGTCGGCCGATGCCGCGATCAGATATGTCTTTCCATTCACCGTTCTCGTCAGTATGTGCACGCCGCTATTCGAAACGGTCGCCGGAGCCGGCGGACTGTAAATGACCGGTGTCAAAGTCGCGAGCTCTCTGAATACCTGTTGAACCGCCTGAAGCCGTTGGGAGTCGGCTTTTGCCTCGGTCCAGTTGAAGTACAAGAGCCCCGTGGCTCCCGCCGCCACCGCCCAATACGCCTTGGGTAGGATCAGATTCGCTGCGATCACATCCTGCGCGAGCCAGATCGGACGCGCCCCGAGGGCATTAAAAGTCCGAATGGCGCGGTCGACCGCGTCGAAGTCCCAGCCGTAGGGCTCGGCCATCCAGAAGTCGGTGCTTTCCGCGAACGACGTCAACGCGGTTACCGCCGACCGGGACGCCCCCCGGAAATCGGAGAAGATCGGCAGACGTGTCTTCGTCTTCGCCAGTGCATACTCCGAATGAAGTCGTTGGGCGTCGATCGCGATCCACGGCACCTCGACTTGATCCGGCTCGTCGGCGAGATACCACGCGATCTGCGATCGGTGATTGCCGAACCGATCGACCACGGCGTCCATCGGCGCGACGACGCCTACCGTATGCGCGGCCGCGTTTGCCTCGGGAACGACGCTCAACCCGAGCTCATGGGCGGCATCGGGGTACTTCGGACGATACGTATTGAAGCAATCAGTCGTATCGTAGCTCAGAGACGTCAAGGTGTTCGCGCCGGTTGCCGCCGCCGCCGCGAGATCCGCAAACGGCACGTCGAAGAAGCCGAGCGCGAGATACGGCGACCCGTCGACGTTCACAGCGCCGTCGCGCAAGGAGACCGAGCGCGTCCCGCTGTGCAGGATGGTTTGCCGAGGGACGCTGCCGTTCGACAACGTCAGCGTGATGTCGTCGAGGGTGAGATCATGTACGTCGGCATTGTAAATGGCGATGGAAATCTCGCTATTGGATGAGCCGACGCGAAGGGTCAGCTGATTATCCTCCCACCCGCCCGTACACTTCAGGTCGTGAAAGATCTCCGGAGATGCGTCCGCGATGTAGACATAAGCGTGAGACGCCGGCGGGCACTTGGAAAAGAGAGACAACGCGTACCTGCGACCCGCCTCGACGGCGATCGGATAGCTCCAGACCGCGGCCTTGAGACAGTCGCCGCCGTGGCACGCGATTTCGAGCGCGTACGACCCGGAGTGTGCGTCGGTGGAAAGGGCGAAGGTATAGTCTCCCCGATACTCCTGCCCGGTGTTGCTCCACATCCAGCGGCCGTAGCACATCATTCCATACTCGAAGCCGCCGTTGTTCAGCATGTTCGTGGGATCGGTGCCGTGACCGCCGCAAGCGGCACTCGACACGATCAGAAAGAGCGCGAGACCCAACCCTACTTTCGTCAATGCCACGATGGGCCTCCAGCGACGTTGGAGCACGAGTCTCGACTACACGGCACCGGTCACGCGGCTCAGGTAGCATCAAGCGCGTGAAGGCGCGACTTCGGAGTACCTCCGAGTGCAGATCATGGGTGGCAGACGGTGCTGGATCGGGCGTCTATGCTGTCGGCGTGTTCAAGCGCGAGGCATTGTTCATGTTGGCGATGCCGTTCGTCATGGTCGCGCTCGGTCTGCTCGCCGCGCTCATCGTGCCCCGCATGATCCGCCTGGGCGAGGCGCGGCGCGGACAGGCGTGCGCGCACGCGGGCGGCACGTGGGACGCGGAGCAGCAGGCCTGTATCGGCCCGTCGCACTGACCGCCGGCTGCGGCGCGCGCCGATCGCGGTTTCTACACGGCTCCGCTACAATCCCGGCTCGAGAGGAGAAGGCATGGCACGAACCCCGCGGGAATCGTCGCGAGCCCAGCACGTCAGCACCGGGCCGGTGCGTATCCGGCAGCGCGCCGTCAGCGGCGCGCGGCGAACCTCTCCGTCCGGCGGCGTGAAGAGCGCGCGCGGCAGCCGGAGCGCCGAGGTGACCCGGACCACCAAGGAGACCGACATCACGCTCGCGCTCACCATCGACGGCAGCGGCAAGTACGAGGTCGAGACCGGCGTGCCGTTCTTGAACCACATGCTCGAGCTCTTCACGAAGCACGGCTTCTTCGACCTGACCGTGCGTGCGAGCGGCGACGTCGAGGTCGACGATCACCACACCGTCGAGGACGTCGGGCTGACGCTCGGGCAGGCATTCCGCGAGGCCCTCGGCTCGAAAGAGGGCATCCGGCGCTTCGGCGAGGCGACGGTGCCGCTCGACGAGGCGCTGGTCGGCGTCGTCGTCGACATCAGCGGGCGGCCGTTTCTCGCCTACGACCTCAAGACCAAGCAGACCCGCATCGGCAGCTTCGACGTCGAGCTGATCCACGATTTCCTGCTCGCGTTCGTGAACCAGCTCGGGATGAACCTGCACGTGCGCATGCTCGCGGGCCGGAACCCGCATCACATCATCGAGGCGTCCTTCAAAGGGCTGGCGCGCGCGCTCGACGTCGCGACCCAGCGCGATCCGCGCGTGGTCGGCGTGCTCTCGACCAAGGGCGCACTGTAGGGAGACCGACGTGCACCCGCTCGCGATCGTCGACTACGGGATGGGGAATCTCCGCAGCGTGCAGAAGGCGTTCGAGCGCCTCGGGCACGCCGCGGAGGTGACCCGTGACGCGGAGCGGATCGCCGCCGCGCCGGGGGTCGTGCTGCCCGGGGTGGGCGCCTTCGGGGCCTGCATGGAGAACCTGACGGCGCTCGGCCTGGTCGAGCCGGTGCGCGCGGCGATCGCCGGCGGGCGTCCGTTCCTCGGCATCTGCCTCGGCATGCAGC
>JBGPIT010000365.1:0-5320 GCA_041485125.1 Binatia bacterium
GCGGCTGCTTCGCGCTCGGCGGGTCGACTCGGCGCCGACGCGCTTGTCAGCTCGGAGATTCTGAGGCACGGTGCGCGCGCGACACGGATGCCGCTCGACGCTTCGACACAAACGCTCTCGGCCGCGCAGCTGGATGCGCTGGCGCGAGAGATCGCGGTCTTCTCGCCACGGACGATCGAGCGCGGCCGGCGATACGCGGCGACCGGTCGCGTGCAGTCGCTCGCGTACTGCGGAGGCACGATGCGCGCCACCGTGTTCGGCACCGACCTCTACGAGACCGCCTGGCAGTGGAACGGCCACGCCTGGCTGCCGGACTGCTCCTGTCCGATCGGCGGCTACTGCAAGCACGCCTTCGCGGTGGCTGCCTGTGTGATCAACGACCACGGCACGACCGCGCCCGCGGGCTCGCGAGCCGGGGCTCAACAGCGCTTCGCGTCTACGCCCCACGCGCCGGCGTGGGTGGCTGCGGTGGCATCGGCGCGCGGGGATGGCAACGAGCAGGCATCCTTCACGCGCGCGGCCGAACGGACGCAGCCGCGGCGCTCGACTCGTCGCGAGCCGCCGTCTCCGCTCGACGGGCTGCGCATGGCGAAGTCACCGTGGCAGCGGCAGGTCGCGCTCATGCAGCTCTTGGCGCGTGCGCCCGTTGCGTGGCTCGGCGATGACCCCGCGCTGCAAACGCTCTTACAGGAACCGGACCCGGATCTGCTCTGTTGGCGCCTCGCACACGCGGTCGCGCGCCGGACGGGTGGATGGCTGCCGCCCGCGCTCGAGACCTACCGTGATCGGCCTGACCTCGAGGTGCGGGTGGTGGAGCGGACGCGGGATGCTCTGCTCGATGAGGTCACGCGGTGGGCCGGCACCCGTCGCGACGCCGCCACACGGAGCCTCCGCATCGTTCTCGGACTCGAGCGAGACGCTGCTGGCACGATCGGCGTGACGATCGAAGCGCGGCTCACGAGTACGCGCCTCGTGGACGCGCCGCGCACGTCGATGCAGCTGCAGCAGCTACGCTCGGAGTTGCATCGCACCCCGGGCCTGTTGCCGCCGCCGCAGGCCGGGCTCCTCGAGTGGCTCACCGACGCGGGCGGCGCGGTACCGTACGGGCCGTCGGTCATCGCGGTGCGCCGCATCTCGGGCACCGCGCTCACATCGTTTCTCGGCAGATGCGCGTCACCATCTTTTGCCGCGCTCGTGTCGTGGTCGGAGGATCTGGCGTCCGATCTCGCGGCGTTCGGCGGTATCGCGCCGGGTGCGCCGGTCCGGTTTCTGGCGGACGCGGCGCGGTTGGTGCCCGTGTGCGTGTCTGTCGATGGCGCGCCCGCGCTCGCGCTGCACTTCGTATGGCCCGACGGCCGCGACCTTGATCTGCGCGAGGCGCTGTGGATTCGCGCGCCCCAGTATGGCCCGATCCAGCCGTCGCTGGTGCTCGCGGGTGGCGCGTTCTCTTTGGTGGTCGAGGAGCCGCCGGCATCGCTCATCGATCGCTTCAGCGAGGTCGGTACGATGGTGCTCCCGGCCGCACGGCGCGCCGACGCTCTCGCGCTCCTCGCTGCGCGGTTCCCGCACATCGCAGAGACGGTTCGGGAGCACACGCGAATGCATCGCGTCCGTCGCGCCGTGGCGTTGGACCTCCGCGACGACGATTGGCTGCAGGTCCGTCTGTTCGCGCACACCGGCGCGGAAGACTGGTCACCACCCGGAGCCGACTCGGACGGGGTGACCATTTTCGAGTACGCGCCGGACGGCCGCTGGGCGCGCCGCGTCGCGGCCACGGCCGCAGAGGCTGACGATCCCGTCGACGCGAGCGAGCTCGCGATCGTCGAGGGTGACGACGGATCGGAGCGACAGCTCACGCTGCTCGGCGAGCCCGCGGATCTTTCCCTCGGAACGATCGCGTCCGTGCAGCACGAACCCGCGAGCGGCGGCGGCGAATTTCGGGGCGAAGCTGGGGGCGACGATGCCGCTCCGCGGCGTTCTGACGGACAAGCGGACTCTTGGGGTAGCGCCGGTGAGACCGACCTGTGGATCGAGGCGCCGGATGCTGAGACGGTCGAGCCGCTCCTCGCATGGCTTCACGGAACATCTGCGAAGCCGGGGAGTGACGGACGCGCGGAGACCGACGGCTTGGGATGGCACGATCGCCACCGCGGGTGGTGGATTCGCGCCAGCCGACGGCAGATGGAGGCGTTCGCGGACGCGTGGGAGCAGCGGCCCTCGGGCGTCGCATACTTCGGCAACGCGCGCGTGCGGCGGCTGCTCGCCGACGCACCGCTCGCGACGCCGCACGTGCGCGTGCACGCGAGCGGGCTCGATTGGCTCGCGGTGTCGGCCGATTGGGAGATCGAGGGCAGCACGCTTTCCGACGCCGATCTCGCCAAGCTGCGCAGCGCCACGACCAGATTCGTTCGCCTCGAGCGCGGCTGGGTGCGGCGTGAGGCGATCGAGCGCCACGCCGAGATCGACGCCATGCTCGCCGATCTCGGCGTCGAGCCCGGACAGGGCGAGCAACGGATCACGCTCTGGCAGCTCGCCGGCGCGCGACGCGAAAGTCTCGAGGCGCTCGCGCGGATGGGCGCCGGCGAGGAAACGGTTCGCGCGCTCGCCGAGCTCCGTGAGCGAGTGGCCCAGTTCATCGGACTGCCCGAGGTTCCGCTTCCTGCTGGGTTCATCGGCACGCTCCGGCCGTACCAGCAATGCGGGCTCGACTTTCTCGTCTACACCTCGTCACTCGCGATCGGCGCGCTCCTCGCCGACGACATGGGTCTCGGCAAGACGGTGCAGGCGCTCGCGTGGCTCGAGCACCTGCGGGCGGCCGCGCCGGGGGACGGACCCGCGCTGGTCGTCTGTCCGGCGTCGGTCGTACACAACTGGGCGCGCGAGGCGGAGCGATTCGTCCCCGGCCTGCGCGTGCTCCTGCTCACGCGCGGCGCGGCACGCCACACGCTCCGCGCCGCGATCCCGCAACACGACCTGATCGTGACGACCTACTCCCTGTTGCGGCGCGACGTCGACGAGTGGCGGCAGAGCGAGCTGCGCGCGGTGATTCTGGACGAGGCGCAGAACATCAAGAACCCGGATGCGGTCGTCACGCGTGCGGCCCTCGCGTTGCGGGCGCGGCACCGTCTGGCGCTCACGGGAACGCCGCTCGAAAACCGGGCGCTCGACTTGTGGAGCATCGTGAGCTTCGTGAATCCCGGCTACCTCGGATCGCGCGCGCAGTTCACCGCGCGCTTCGACAGGCTCGATGCGCCGCCGCATGCGCGAATGCTACTGGCGGCGAAGCTGCGACCTCTCCTGCTGCGCCGAATGAAGCAGGACGTCGCGACCGACCTTCCCGACCGCATCGAGGAGCGCCGCGACTGCGAGCTCACTCGCGGGCAGCGCCAGCTCTACCTCGCGGAGCTGCAGCGTAGCCGCAGGACCGTCGCGAAGCTCAGCACCGACGCGGGCGCGCTGCGCCAGAACAAGATCGCGATCCTCGCCGCGCTGACGCGTCTTCGGCAGATCTGCTGTCATCCCGCTCTCGCCGGTGGGAAGATGAGCCTCGGCTCGGGGAAGTTCGACACGCTCGCCGAGCTCCTCGAGCCGATTCTCGCCGAAGGACACAAGGTGCTGCTGTTCTCGCAATTCGTGCAGTGCCTGAAGCTTTTGCGCGCGGACCTGGAGGCGCGGGGCGTGCCCTGCCATCTGCTCACGGGTGCGACAGTCCGGCGGGAGGCGGTCGTCACCGCGTTCAGCGAGGATCCGCGTGCGTGCGTGTTCCTGATCTCGCTGAAGGCGGGCGGCACCGGCTTGAACCTCACGAGCGCGAGCTACGTCGTGCTGTTCGATCCCTGGTGGAACCCGGCGGTCGAGGCGCAAGCGATCGATCGAACGCACCGCATCGGCCAGCACCGCACGGTGATCGCGTACCGTCTCCTTTCGCTCGGCACGATCGAGGAAAAAATCTGGGAGCTGCAGCAACGCAAAGCCGCGCTGGCGCGGGACATCCTCGGGGAGGACGGCTTTGCGCGCTCGCTCACGCGCGACGATCTCCAGTACCTGCTCGCGGACGGCTGAGCGGCGGCCGATCGCGGCTGGACACCCAGGGCATGCTGGCGCCTTCGCGACGGAGCATGCTATGCAGAGAGCTGTTCCTGCAATCGATCGTCGTCCGCTTCAGGTGGTGGCTAGGTCCCGCGCAAGAGAGCGTCGCGAACTCCGTCAGGTCCGAGAGGAAGCAGCGGTACCGACTCCCTCTCTGTGCCGCGGGGGCGCCTGGCTGCCACCTCGAGCGGACGACGCATGATCGGCAATTTCTTGCTCAGCGGGCGACGCGGCCTCCGTCGTTCGCGGTCGAGCGCATAGTCGGGGCTGGGGCGGAGCGGACACGAGCGATGGCGTACCTCGTTCTAGCACGGAAGTGGCGGCCCCAGCGTTTCGAGGACGTCGTCGGGCAGGAGCACGTCACGACGACGCTGCGGAACGCGATCGCGCAGCAGCGGATCGCGCACGCGTTCCTCTTCTCCGGCCCGCGCGGGGTCGGCAAGACGACGGTCGCGCGCCTCCTCGCCAAAGCCCTCAACTGTGCCGAGGGACCGACGGCCGAGCCCTGCGGCACCTGCACCAGCTGCACCGAGGTCGCGGCGGGCAACGCCCTCGACGTCGTCGAGATCGATGGCGCGTCCAACACCAGCGTCGAGAACATCCGCGACCTGAACGAGAACGTCCGCTACCGCCCGGCGGCGGCGCGCTCGAAGGTCTACATCATCGACGAGGTCCACATGCTGTCGACGGCGGCCTTCAACGCGCTGCTGAAGACGCTCGAGGAGCCGCCCGACCACGTCAAGTTCATCTTCGCCACCACCGAGGTCCAGAAGCTCCCGCAGACCGTGGTCTCGCGCTGCCAGCGCTACGAGTTCAAGCGCATCGCGATGGCGGAGCTGCTGGAGCGCCTCAGGCGCATCACGGCGGAGGAGGGGGTCGAGGCCACCGAGGCCGCGCTCTTCAGCCTGGCGCGCGAGGCCGACGGCAGCATGCGCGACGCGCAGTCGCTCCTCGACCAGGTCATCGTCTTCGCCGGCAAGGCGGTCGACGAGGACGCGGTGCGCGCGGCGCTCGGCGTCGCCGACCGCTCGATTCTCCACCGGGTGACCGAGGCGATCCTGCGTCGCGACCCCGCGCCATGTCTGCGAGCGGTGGAGGACCTCTATCGCTACGGCTACGAGGTGCCGCGCTTCTGCCGCGATCTGGTGCAGCAGGTGCGGAACCTGACGGTCGCCGCGCTCTTCCACGACCCCGCCATGATGTCCGACCTGCCCGACAACGAGGTGCAGGA
>JBGPIT010000366.1:0-5319 GCA_041485125.1 Binatia bacterium
GGCGCTACCGGTCGCGTCGAGCGTGCGCTTTCAGCGCGCCGTGGCCGCTCCGCCGGCGAGGCCGCGCAGCGCCTCGATCGCACCGTCGACGTGCTTGTTCGCGTTGAGCTCGCCCGTGATCACGCGCCGCACGACGCCCTCGCGATCGATGACGAAGGTCACCCGGTGGGGCGGCAGCCAGCCGCCGAGTCGCGCCACGCCGTAGGCTTTGCAGATCGCGGCATCGCGGTCGGAGATGAGGGGAAAGTTGAGCTTCTGTCCGGCGCTGAACCTCTCGTGCGAGGCCTCGGAGTCCATGCTGACGCCGACGACCGTGCCCCCCGCCGCGGCGATCTCGCCGGCGTGGTCGCGGAAGCTACAGGCCTCCTTGGTACAGACGGTCGTGTTGTCCTTCGGGTAGAAGAAGAGCACGAGCGGCTGCTTGCCGCGGTAGTCGCCGAGCGAGATGTGCTTGCCATCGGCCGTGGCGCCGCTGAAGTCGGGCGCCCGGCTGCCTTCTGTCACCATGGCGCTCCCTCCTAGCACACCACCGGGACCGAACAATGTTCGCCCGCTTCGAACGCCTGGGTGTTGACAGCGACCCCAATTGTCGTGAGTTTTGGAGGACAGCATGCAAGGTCTCATCTTCGCCGAGTTTCTCGATTTCGTCGACCAGAAGCTCGGCTCGATTCCCGATGTGCCGCCGGCGGGCAGCTACAGCGCGCTCGCGACCTACGACCACGCCGAGCTCGCGGGTCTGGTCGGGCGGGTGAGCGCCGCGACCGGCGTTGCCGCGCCCGAGCTGCTGCGGAGCTTCGGCATCCACCTGTTCGGACGCTTCGCCGCGCTCTACCCGGTCTTCTTCTTCGAGGCCGACTCCGCCCTCGGCTTTCTCGGCAGCATCGAGACCTACATCCACGGTGAGGTGCAGAAGCTCTATCCGGGCGCGGAATTTCCCTATTTCGAGTGCCGCAGCCCGGGCGCCGGACGGCTCGAGATGATGTACCGATCCTCGCGCGCCCTCGCCGACTTGGCGGGGGGTCTGATCCAGGGCTGCATCCTCCATTTCCGCGAGACGATCGAGCTCACCAGGGAGGATCTGCCCGGTCCCTACGGCACCGCGGTGCGCTTCTCACTGGCCGTGAAGGCTGCGACGGGATCTGTGGCGGCCGAGGGCTCCTGACACGAGCAGTACATCCACCGACGCCCACCGGGAGAGGCTAGGCGGCGCCCGCATCTTCGTCGGACGCGAGGCCGAGATGCAGGTGCTCGGCGCCGCGCTCGACGACGCGGCGGCGCGCCGTCCGCGTGTCGTCATGGTCGTCGGCGAGGCAGGCATCGGCAAGACCCGCGTCGTCGACGAGTTCGCGACCCGCGCCGGGTCCGGGGAGGACCGCGTCCTGTGGGGCCGCTGCCCTGAGCACGGCGGGGCGCCGCCGTTCTGGCCTTGGGTGCAGGCGCTCACCCGCTACATCGAAGGCCGCGACGCGGTCGAGCTGCGGACTACTCTCGGGCGCAGCGCCGCCGACGTGGCGACGATCGTCCCCGCCTTGCGCGGCTTACTCGGCATCGACGTCGCGTCCGATGCCAACCGCGACGGCGCGCGCTTCGGTCTCTTCGACGGCGTGACGGGCTTTCTGCGCCGCATCGCCGACGAGGTGCCGTTGATCGTGATCCTCGACGATCTGCACTGGGCGGATGAGGACTCGCTCGCGTTGCTCGACTTCATCGCCCGCGATCTGCGCGGGGCGCAGCTCCTGGTGATCGGGACGTATCGCGAGATCGAGATGCACCGCCGGCCGCGTCTCCTCGGCACGATCGGGCACGTGAGCGATCGCCTCGCGCTCCGCGGCCTCGCTCCGGCGGACGTCGCGCGCTTCGTCGAGGCGACGACGTCGCAAGAGCCGCCGACGCCGGTGATCGCCGCCTTGCACGAGAGTACCGAAGGGAACCCGTTCTTTCTCGACGAGATGATCCGCGTGCTCGGGGCGTCCGGAACGCTCGATCTGCAACGACTCGCGGATCCCGGGGTCGTCCTGCCGGAGAGCGTGCGCGACGCGATCCGCCGCCGTTTCGAGCCGCTCTCGGCCGACGAGCGTGCGGTCCTCGACGTCGCCGCGACGCTCGGGCGCGAGTTCGATCTGTCCCCGCTGCGGACCGCCTGCGAGCTCGAGCCGGCAGCGCTGCTCGAGCGGCTCGCGGCGCCGCTCACCACGCGGCTCGTCGAGGAGGTGCCGGGCGACCCCGGCCGCTACCGGTTCGCACACGCGCTGGTCCGCGAGGTGCTGTACCGCGATCTGATGCCGGCGCGGCGGGCGGCGATGCACCTGCGCGTCGGCCGCGCGATCGAGGCGTTGCACGCCGGCAGCCGCGAGGCGCCGCTCGCCGAGCTCGCGCATCATTTCCATCAAGCCGCCAGCATCGGTGATGCCGGCAAGGCGGTCGAGTACGCGTCGCGCGCCGGCACCGAGGCCGTGCTTCTCCTCGCCTACGAGGACGGACGCATCCACTACGAGCAGGCGCTGAGCGCGACGGCGTTCGAGCCGCCGAACGAGCTCCGTCGTCTCGAGCTGTTGCTCGCGCTCGGCGACGCGACCTGGCGCTCCGGCGACAATCTCAAGGCCCGCGAGGTGTTTCAGCGTGCGGCGCGCACGGCGCGCATGCTCGGCCGCCCGGAAGGTCTGGTGCGCGCCGCGCTCGGGTATGGCCGTGCCCGGCCGGAGGATGGCGTCGTCGACGCGACGCTGATCAGCCTGCTCGAGGAGGCGTTGCACGCGCTCGCCGGCCGCGACGCGCGGCTGCACGTCGCCTTGCTCGCGCGGCTCGCGATGGCGCTCTACTTCTCGCCCGACGCGGAGCGCCGCGGCGCGCTCAGCGCGCAGGCCGTCGAGCTGGCGCGCGAAACCGGCGATCCGATCGCGCTCGCCGCGGCGCTCCGGACGCAGCATTCGCTGATGTGGGGACCGGGCCCGGTCGTGGAGCGGCTCGCGATCGCCGACGAGGCGCTCGGGCTCGCGACCGCGAGCGGCCATGCCCGTCTGGCGGCGGATCTTCAAGCGTGGCGCATCCTCGACTTGCTCGAGCTCGGCGACGTCATCGCGGCGGAGCGCGAGCTCGAGCTCTACGCGCGCGCGGCCGAGGAGACGCGCACACCGCAGCGGCGATGGCACGCGACGCTGATGCGGGGGACGCTGGCACTGCTCCAGGGTCGCTTCGAGGACGCCGCGCGGCTCTCCGCGGCGGCGCTCGCGCTCCGTCAGGACGGGCAGGATCCGAACGTCGCGCAGCTCTTCGCGACGCAGATGTTCCTGCTGCACCGGGAGGTCGGCTCGCTGCGCGACATCCAGCCGATGCTCGCGGGCTTTGCGCGCGACTTCCCGACCATCCGCGGCTGGGCGCTGGCGCTGGCGCTGGCACACCACGAGCTCGGCGAGACCGAGCGCGCGCGCGGCATGTTGGAGCAGCTCGCCAGCCGCGACTTCGAAGATCTGCCGCGCGACGGCACCTACATCCAGCTGCTGGCGCTCGCCGCGGAGCTGGTCGCGGCGCTACGGGATACGCGACGTGCCGCCGTCCTCTATCCTCTCCTGACGCCGCACGAGGATCGCAACGTCGTCCTCAGCGTCGCCGCGGGCAGCCTAGGCTCGGCGGCCCGACACCTCGGAATGCTCGCCGCCGTGCTCGGCCGGCGCGAGGACGCCGAGCGGCACTTCGCACGCGCGCTCGCGATGAACACGGCGATGGGAGCGCGGCCGTTCGAGGCACACACCCGCGCAGCGTGGGCGGAGCTGCTGCTCGCGACCGGTGACGGGGCCGATCGCGCGCGCGCCATCGAGCTCTTGGACGCGGCCCGGACGATAGCCGAGGCGCTCGGGATGGAGCACCTGCGCCGCCGCCTCGCAGCGCTCCAAGCGCCCCCCGCTGTGATCGCGGCGGAGCCCGCCGGCGGAGATGGCATGAGCGCTCCGACCGCCGGAACGACGCCTCCGGACGGTGCGCACGTCGCGGTGCTCCGCTGCGACGGCGAGTTCTGGACGATCGCCTTCGGGCGCGAGTTCCTGCGCCTCAAAGATGCGAAGGGTCTCGTCTACCTGCAAACCCTCATCCGGCACGCCGGCACCGAGATGCACGTTCTCGATCTCGTGCGGGAGGCCGAGCCGACGTCGGCGGCGATCAGCATCGGCGAGACTGTGCAGGTGGGGCTCCGCGCCGCCGACCTCGGCGACGCAGGCGTCGTCCTCGACGCGGAAGCGCGCGCCGCCTACAAGCGCCGCCTCGTCGATCTCCGGAGTGAGCTCGAGGAGGCGCAGGACTTCAACGATCGCGAACGTGCCGAGCGCGCCGAGCGCGAGATCGACTTCCTCACCGCCGAGCTGTCGCGCGCCGTCGGTCTCGGTGGCCGGGAGCGGCGTGCCGCCTCGGTGGCCGAGCGCGCGCGCGTCAACGTGAGTCGGACGGTCGGCACGGTGATGAAGAAGATCGCCGTCGCGTGTCCGCTGCTGGGGCAGCATCTCTCGGCGACGGTACGGACGGGGGTCTTCTGCTCGTACACGCCCGATCCGCGGCTGCCGCTGCGCTGGGAGATGTAGACCGCGGCTCCGCGGCGGTCGCGGTGCGACCGTCCGCGCTGCCGCGACCTTCCTGAAGCGCCGTCAGCGCCGGCTGGCGCGCTGCGCCGACGTGGCGCGCTGCGCGCGCTCCTCGTCGACCACGATCGGCGGCCGGCCGGCTTTGGCGCGGAGGTGGTTGATCGTCCGCAGCACGGTCGGGTTGCTGACGATCCGCAGCTCGATTGCCCGCTTGCCCGGCACGTCGAGGAGCGACACTCCCACCAGGATCAACAACACGCCCTGACCGGGGGTGAAGAGCATGATCACGCCCAGGACGAGGAGCACGACTCCGACGACGTTCTTGATGAGCGTCGCGAGGACGCGCATCGCCGGGTGCTGGCCGAGCCAGTCACCGCCGGCCTGCCGCTCGCGTACGAAGTAGTCGGCCGGCATCCGGATGAGCAGGAACCGGAGCACGAACAGGCTGCCGACGAACATCAGGGCCGAGACCGCGCTCAGGCCTATCCACACCGACGCCGGGATCATCTCGAGTGTCGCCACCGCATTGTACTGACACGACGGCGCGCCGAGGTCGACCGCCCGGATGCCCGATTCGAGGCGCTGGCAAGTATCGTGAGCCGAGCCGCGGGGTGGGCTACCTCGCACGACGCGCTTCGAGCGCCACCGGCAGGCTGTCGCGCGCGATCTCGAGATCGGGCTGGAGACGGAGTGCGGCTTCGAAATCGGCGATCGCCTCGTCGACGCTCCCGCGATGCATCAACGCGATACC
>JBGPIT010000367.1:0-5316 GCA_041485125.1 Binatia bacterium
ACAAGAAGCCGCCGAATGGTCTGACACCGGGGGAGTGCAGAGATCTACCGCATCATAAGCCGTCAGCCGACGGCAAGACGTGTATTCCCGACGGCAGTCAAAAGTGCGCCATCATCTCCACGGATCCCGATTGCCTGAGGATTCCGATCAGGGACTCAGCGGATCCCAACGCCAAGGCAGGATCGGGCGGGAGCGGACCCGAGCGCTTCGTGCCGGTGGGGACGCCGATGCCGTACATGATTGCGTTCGAGAACCTCCCGTCCGCAACGGCGCCGGCACAGACCGTGGTGGTAACCGATCAGCTCGATACCGGGGTTCTCGATCTCGACAGTTTCTCACTCGGCCCCATTCTGGTGGGCGACGTCGGCATCACGCCGCCGCCGGGGCAGGCGAGCTTTTCGGGCGGTGCCGATCTCCGGCCGGCGCACAACGTCGTGCTCCGGGTCGACGCCGGCCTCGACAAGGCGACGGGCATCGTCACCTGGAGCTTCACCTCTCTCGACCCCGCGACGATGGAGACGCTCACCGACCCCGACGAAGGTTTTCTCCCGCCCAACACCAATCCGCCCGCGGGCGACGCTCAGGTGCACTTCTCCGTCCTCCCGAAAGCAGGGCTCGCGTCCGGCACCGAGATCCGGAACCACGCGCGCATCGTCTTCGAGACCAACGCACCGATCGACACGCCCGAGTGGCTGAACACCGTCGACGCGAGCGCGCCATCGAGCCAAGTGGAGCGCGTCGATCCGGCCGACGACTGCAACGCCACGGACTTGACCGTCCATTGGGCCGGTACCGACACCGGGTCGGGCATCGGCAGCTACTCGGTGTTCGTGTCGACTGACGGCGGACAATTTCAGCCGCTCGCCAGCGACACGACCGACACGTCGGTGCCGTTCATCGCCGAGGTGGGGCGAACCTACGGCTTCTATAGCGTCGCCGCGGATGGCGCCGGGAACTCCGAGGTGCCGCCCGCCGCGCCCGACGTCGTCCGTGCGGTCGGCGGCTGTGGCTCGAACGACCTCGCCGTCACGAAGATCTCGGCACCCAAGACGGTGACGTTGAACGCGAAGAATCCTACCGTCGTCGCGCGGGTGGCCGTGAAGATCCAGAACCGGAGCCCGCACGCGGAGACCGTTTCCGACGCTGGCGTGCTGGCACAGCTGGTCGACCTCGACGTCCAGTCGCTGGCGCCGAGCTGCGCCGCGCCGGTCGCCGTACTCCACGTCGGGAAGCCGCAGAAGCCGCTACCCGTGACGGTCAAGTCGAAGAAGACGCTCACCGTCGTCTTCGACGTGACGATCGGGTGCGCCAACGATCCTCTGAAGAGCTCGGCGAAGAATCCCGGACACGAGGACTACTCCCTGTCCGCAACCGTGCACCACAGCGCGCTCGGCAGCGGCGATGCTCACTCCGTGGATGACGTGTGCCCGCGCCAGGTGACTCCCCCGGGCGTCGTCGATCCATTCCCGAACGGGAAGCTGATCGACAAAGGCTGCGGCGCCAAGAAGGCCGATAAGACCTTCGGCGCGCCGATCCTGGTGGATGTCGTCGTGAAGAATTGATGCTCGCCAAGCACACTCAATTCGTGTGGCGCCTCGTCGCGCTCGCGTTCCTCGTCGGCGTTACATCGCCGGCGATCGCGGCCGCCGAGGAGACCTGGAAGCTGCTGCCACGCCCAGCGCCCCTGCCGCATGCCGTGAAGAGCGGCTATGCCGCGGTCAACGACATCCGGATGTACTACGCCATCTACGGCAAGGGTGAGCCGGTCATCCTCCTCCATGGCGGCCTGGCGAACGCGAACTATTGGGGCAACCAAGTCCCCGCGCTCGCGGCTAAGTTCAAGGTCATCGTCGCGGAGAGCCGCGGCCACGGGCGCAGCACGCAGTCGGAGCAGCCGTTCGGCTATCACCTCATGGCGTCGGACGTTCTCGCGCTCATGGACCACCTCGGGATCCGCAAGGCAGCGCTCGTGGGCTGGAGCGACGGCGGGATCATCGGCCTCGACATCGCGATCAACCATCCCGAGCGTCTGACGAAGCTATTCGCGTTCGGCGCGAACTACACACCCGCGGGCGTGCGGGAGGACGTCGGCAAGAACGCCACCTTCAACGCTTACATCGAACAGGCCGGCAAGGATTACGTGCGGCTGTCACCTACGCCGCAAAACTACGCGGCTTTCGTCGAAGCGATCGGCAAGATGTGGGCTTCGGAGCCCAACTACACGGTGGAGCAGCTTCGCGGCATCAAAGTGCCGACGGTGATCGCCGACGGCGAGCACGACGAAGCGATCAAGCGCGAGCACACGACAGAGATGGCGAGGCTGATTCCCCGGGCGAGGCTTCTCATCATGCCGGGTGTCAGCCACTTCGCGATGCTGCAGAAGCCCCGCGAGTTCAACAAGGACGTCCTCGATTTCTTGACGGACGGTCGCCGAGCTCATCACGTTTCGACCGTCCCTCGCTCTCAGCGATAGCCGGTTACGTCTGCGGGTTTGCCGGTGTCCTGACCTTCGGTGACGGCACCGCCACGAGCGCGCGGCGGAGCGCCGCTGCGAGCCGCGACGGCGTCACGCGGTCGATCGATACGTCAGGGGCCGCGAGGAGCGTCGCCAGCGATCGCGCCGACTCGACAGTCCCGGCGATGGCGGACTCCGCTTCCGGCAGCCCCGCCTCGAAGGCGACGTGGCGCAGCTCCAGTCGGCCTTCGGCGCGATGGTGCTTCAGGTCGACGCGGCCGACCAGCCGACCGTCGCAGAGGATCGGCAAGGTGTAGTAGCCGAACCGCCGCTTCGCCGCCGGCGTGTACACCTCGATCCGATAGTCGAAGCCGAAGAGACGGAGCGTGCGGCCGCGATGCCAGAGAAAGGAGTCGAACGGGGAAAGGAACGTCGCGCCGACATGCGACGTGCGCCGCGACGCCGTCCGCTCGAGCGCGCGCAGATCGGCGGCGCGAACGAACCAGCGCGCACTGTCGCCCTCGACGGCGATCTCGACGACTTCCCGCCTCGCGAGCGCGCGCTCCAGCATCCGTCGCCGCTCCGAGGCGCCGAAACGCGGAAACGTGAGATAGAGGCGGAGGTCCATCTCGGTCGCCGCGCCCATGGCTGCGAGCGCCTTGGCGAGATGCCAACGGCGGAAGTCGGCGGCCGTCAGCGGCTCGACCGTCGCCGCCTGCGGCAGCACCCGGTCCGCCACGTCGTACCGCTTCTGAAACCCGTTGCGCGAGTGGACGAGGATGCGTCCGGTCATCCACAGGTAGTCGAGCGCGTGCGCCGCGGGTTTCCAGTTCCACCAGCCGCTCGTGCCGCGCTCGGTGCGGGAGTCCGCGAAATCCGCGTTCGAGAGCGGTCCGCGGTCGGCAATCGCAGCCTCGACGTCGCGCACCACGCGACGGTTGTGCTGCAGCCAATCGGACCAGCCGCGGTGCTTGATCGAGTAGTCGAGCATCGCACGGCGCCATGCCGCCAAGTCGCGCGTGGAGACGAGGCACGCGGCGTGCGCCCAATACTCGAAGAGCACACGCCGATCGTAAATGAGGCGGTCGAGCGTCCGGCGGTCGAAGGCGCCGAAGCGGCTCCACAAGGTGAGCAGGTGCGCGCGCTCGACGACGTTGATCGAGTCCAACTGGATCCCGCCGGCCGCTTCCGCGAACCGCATGAGATTCGCGGCCGTGAGCCGCCGGCCGCGCGGGCGATCGAGCTGCTGCCGTTCGATGAAGAGATCGGCGACAGCGCGAAGCGGGAAGCGCCCGGTGCCGCGCATCGCGCAAGCCCGCCGGAAGACGAGACTAGCGGCTGCGGCGATGCCGTCGCTCTTCTTGTTGCTCCAGCGTCTCGACGAGCCGTTCGAGGCGTGCGGCGGCCGCGTCCACTTGCGCGGCGGCGTTCTCCGCACGGACAGCGGCGTTTTCCGCGCGCTTCGCGGCTGCTTCGGAGCGCTCGGCCGCAGACTTGTCGTCGCGATCGCCGGCCCATACGGGCACCGAGAGGATCATCAGCAGTAAGGCTATCGAGGTTTTACGCGCCATAGCATTTCGGGTACCGACCGGCTCGCAAGGTGTCAACGGCTCGTCGGCACCGACGCGTCGCGGGCAACCGCATTGATAAGTCAGTTCCCTTGGCCTGCAACGAGGGTGGTAGAAGAACTGGTGAGGTCCCCAGCGCCGAGAGCCGTCGCCACGTTGGTCGTTTGGTCGTCGATGACCGCCTTCAATTGGCCAAAAAGGAATGGGTTGGCGACACAAGTTGCGCCCGCCATGGACGTGGCGAGGCGTCTAACGCCTACCCTTCAGCCGCGCGCGTCTTTGTGCGCGTCAGCGGGAAGCGCTCAGTTAACCACGGGCCGCGCCGGTCTCGTGCGGAACAGAGCGGACGGTTACCAGATCGTCGTCGAGCACAGGCCGGACGTCCTCCGCGCTGAGAGTAACCACCGCTTGGGTCTTGCCGGACGCGCGGACAAATTCCACTTCGAGCCCCTCAGCATCGTAAACCTCGACAACCGCACCGAGGTCACCCTTCCGCAGCCCGTACGGGGGAAGGTCTCGATCGAGTACGACGGTATCCAGCAGCTTGTACGTCATCACTTCTCTCCCGGGAATGCGGTTATGAACCGCGGTGTCTCCGCGTTTGATCGGACAATCCAAATCGTAATCAGCTGAGCATCCCTGCCTGATGGCCGCGAAGAGTACCACGGACCTCGTAGTGCTGACCATATTTCGTGCGCCGACCGTGGGTTGCGTCTCCAGTCATTGCGAGCTGGCGCAAGTCGGATTGCAGCCGTGCCCAGTCAGAGGCGCTGATCATGCGGCCGCTTGTTGCTGATACAGGTACTTCTGGAAGCCTGCGAAGGTCCGGCCAATCTCATCCGGCCTGCCCAAGTCCGCCACGGCGTCGGCGATGGAGTTGTGGTACTTCAGCCGCAACAAGGGCGTGAGCTTGTCCTGGTCGAGTTCTTCCACGCCGACGCGAACGTAGTGCGAGAGCACGAAGTCGAGAAAGACCTGCTGCTTGCTGTTGAAATGCGTGCTGATGTCGAGCTTGGCCCGTGCGGCGCGTTCCTCGCGGGTGACAGGCGGCAGGGCGTAGGCCACGTGCGCCAGCACGTCGAACAAGTCGCTCTTCTCCGCGTCGATGATCTTCTGCATCTCGGCTAGCTGCTCACCGCCAAAGCCCTTCTCGGAAAGACCCTGCAAGAGCTTCTTCCGCGTCTCCGGCATGCTCCAGAGGGTGCGCAGTTCGGCCTCGTCTTTGAAGAATTCGGGTAGCTTCCCGAACAGCATTTCCATGAACTGTTTAGCGGACATGGGCGTGCCGTCGGG
>JBGPIT010000368.1:0-5292 GCA_041485125.1 Binatia bacterium
GCCTCGGCGATGATCCTCGACGAGATCCGCGCCCGCCTCGGCTACCTCGTCGCGGTCGGCCTCGAGTACCTGAGCCTCGACCGTCAGTCGCGCACGCTCTCGGGCGGCGAGCTCGAGCGCGTCGATCTCACCACCGCCGTCGGCTCGTCGCTGGTGAACACGCTCTACGTCCTCGACGAGCCGTCGATCGGCCTCCACCCGCGCGACAGCGCCCGCCTGATCCGCCTCATGCGCGACCTGTGCGCGCGCCGGAACACCGTGGTCGTCGTCGAGCACGATCCCGAGATCATCGCCGCGGCCGACTATATCGTCGACATGGGACCGGGCGCTGGCGCCGCCGGCGGCGAGGTCGTCGCGCAGGGCAGCGTCGCGTCGATCCTCGACGAGCCGCGCTCACTCACCGGCCGCTATCTCGCCGGCACCATGCGCATCCCGCTCCCGGCGCGCCGGCGTCCGCTGCTGCCGACGTTGAGCGTGACGATCCGCAACGCCCGCGCGCACAACCTGCGCGGCATCGACGTCACGATCCCGCTCGCGCGCATGGTCGTCATCACCGGCGTCTCGGGCTCCGGGAAGAGCACGCTCGTAGAAGAGGTGCTCTACCGCGGCCTGCTCCGTCGCAAGGGCCTGCCGACGCCGCCGCCCGGCGCCTGCGACGCGATCGACGGCGCCGAGAAGATCGCCGAGGTGAATTTCGTCGACCAGACCCCGATCGGCTCGACCCCGCGCGCGAACGCCGCCACCTACATGAAGATGTTCGACTCGGTGCGCCGCCTGTTCGCGGCGACGGAGCGGGCACGGCTGCGCGGCTTCAGCGCCGCGACCTTCTCCTTCAACATCGAGGGCGGCCGCTGCGACACCTGCCACGGCGACGGCTTCGAGCAGGTCGAGATGCAGTTCCTCTCCGACGTGCTCCTGGTCTGCGCCGCCTGCAACGGCCGGCGCTACGGGCCGGACGTGCTCGAGATCGAGTATCGCGGCAAGAGCATCGCCGACGTCCTCGACCTCACCGTCGCCGAGGCAGTCGCGTTTTTTGCCGATCAGCTGGAGATCGCGCGCGCGGTGCAGCCGCTGCTCGACGTCGGCCTCGGCTATCTCCGCCTGGGCCAGCCGCTCAGCACGCTCTCGGCCGGCGAGTCGCAGCGCATCAAGCTCGCCGCGCACCTCGGCCGCGACGGCAAGGCGCATACGCTCTTCGTCTTCGACGAGCCGACCACGGGGCTCCACCTGCACGACATCGCGCGCCTGATCGCGGCCTTCGACAAGCTCGTCGAGCGCGGCCACTCGCTCCTCATCGTCGAGCACAACCTCGAGGTCATCAAGTGCGCCGACCACGTCATCGACCTCGGACCCGAGGGCGGCGACGGCGGCGGCGACCTAGTCGCGGCCGGCACGCCCGAGGAGATCGCCGCTTGTGCCGCGTCGCATACCGGCCGCTATCTGCGCGAGATCTTGAAGCCGCCGAGCCGGCGCGTCGCCGCACCGCCGCGGGCGGTGCCGTCGGAAGACCGCAACCTGATCCGCGTCCGCGGCGCGCGCGAGCACAATCTGCGCGAGCTCTCGATCGACCTGCCACGCGACCAGATGATCGTCATCACCGGTCTCTCCGGCTCGGGCAAGTCGACGCTCGCCTTCGACGTGATCTTCGCGGAGGGCCAGCGCCGCTACCTCGAGAGCCTGTCGACCTACGTCCGGCAGTTCATGAAGATCCTGCCGCGACCCGACGTCGACCACGTGAGCGGCATCCCGCCGACGGTCGCGATCGAGCAGCGCTTGAGCCGCGGCGGGCGCAAGTCGACGGTCGCGACGGTGACGGAGGTCTACCACTACCTGCGCCTGCTCTACGCCAAGCTCGGCGTGCAGCACTGCGTGCGCTGCGATCAGCCTATCCGGCCGCTGCCGCGGAGCGAGATCGCCGAACGCTTGCGCGAGCGCCTCGGCGGCGCCGAGGCGCTGCTGCTCGCGCCGGTCGTGCGCGGTCGCAAAGGCTTCCACCTCGACGTGCTGCGCGCCGCGCGCCGGCTCAAGTACAAGCACGCGCGCATCGACGGCACCGTCGTCGCGCTCGAGCCGCTGCCGCAGCTCGACCGCTACCGCGAGCACGACATCGACGTCGTGGTCGCGCGTCTCGACGCGCGCGTCGCGCCCGAGCGCTTCGCCCGCGCGGTCGCCGACGCGCTCCGCCTGGGCGGCGGCGTGGTCGTCGCGCTGGCGCGGAGCGGCGCGCACGTCTTCAGCGAGCGTCTCTTCTGCGCCGCGTGCGGCGTCGGCTACGACGTCCTCGATCCGCGCCTGTTCTCGTTCAACAGCCGCCAGGGCGCGTGCGCGGGCTGCCGCGGCCTCGGCGTGACGACCGAGCTCGATCCCGATCTGGTCGTGCCCGATCCCGAGCTCTCGCTCCGCGACGGCGCCTTACAGGCGCTGCGCGAGCTCCAGCTCCCGAAGGACGAGAAGCGTCTCCTGACAAGCCTGAAGCGCGTCGCGGTGCCGCTCGATCAGCCGTTCCGGCGCTTGACCGCGCGCCAGCGCCGCCTCGTCCTCGACGGCAACGACGACGGCGTCGAGGGCGTCATGCCGTTGCTCCGTCGCTACGCCTTCGCCGAAGAAGAAGGCGACGGCGAGGCCGACGGCATGGTCGCGGAGCCGTACCGGCCGTACATCACGGCGCGGCCGTGCGCGACGTGCGACGGCACACGCTTGAACCCACGCGCGCGGGCGGTACGGGTGCAAGACGCAGCGCTTCCCGAGGTCGTCGCGCAGACCGTCGACGAGTGCGCCGTGACGGTCGCACGCTGGCGCTTCGGCGCGCGCGACCAGGAGATCGCCAAGGACATCGTCGCCGAGCTCGCGCCGCGCCTGCGCTTTCTCTCCTCGGTCGGCCTCGGCTACCTCACGCTCGACCGCAGCGCCGATACGCTCTCGGGCGGCGAGGCGCAGCGCATCCGGCTCGCGGCGCAGCTCGGCTCGAACCTGCGCGGCGCCTGCTATGTCCTCGACGAGCCGACGATCGGGCTGCACCCGCGTGACAACGCCTTGCTGCTCGCGAGCCTGCGCGAGCTCACCGCCCGCCACAACACGGTGCTGATCGTCGAGCACGACGAGGCGACGATCGCCGAGGCCGATCTCGTCGTCGATCTCGGTCCCGGCGCCGGCCACGACGGCGGCACGCTGGTCGCGATGGGCTCTCCGCAGCAGATCGCCGCCGACCCCGCGTCGCTCACCGGTCGCTATCTCGGCGTCGTGCGCGAGCGGGCGCGGCCGGCGCGGCCGACCGAGCGCTTGCCGCAGATCACCGTCCACGGTGCGCGCTCGCACAACTTGAAAGACGTGACGGTGCGCTTTCCGCTCGGCGCGTGGACGTGCGTCACCGGCGTCTCCGGCTCGGGCAAGAGCACCTTGGTGAAAGACGTCCTCTACAACGGGCTCCGCCGCGCCAAGGGACTCGCGGCCGCGCGACCGGGACCGCACCGCAAGATCACCGGCCACGAGGCGATCGAGCGCGTCGTCGAGGTCGACCAGAGCCCGATCGGGCGCACGCCGCGCTCGATCCCGGCGTCGTACGTCGGCTTCTGGGACGAGATCCGTCGCCTCTTCACACGCACCGTCGAGGCGCGCGCGCGCGGTTACGCACCGGGGCGCTTCTCCTTCAACGTCGCGGGCGGACGTTGCGAAGCGTGCGCCGGCCAAGGCCGCATCCGCATGCAGATGAGCTTCCTGCCGGAGACGTCGGTCGCGTGCGACAGCTGCAACGGCCGGCGCTTCACCGACGAGACCCTGCAGGTCACCTACGCCGGCAAGACGATCGCCGATGTGCTCGCCTTGACGGTCGACGAGGCGCTCGGCGTGTTCGCCCCGGTGCCGGCGATCGCGAGACCGCTGGCGTTGCTGCAAGAGATCGGCCTCGGCTACCTGACGATCGGCCAGCCCAGCAACACGCTCTCCGGCGGCGAGGCACAACGCATCAAGCTCGCCGCGGAGCTCGGGCGCAGCGGACCTGGTCGCACCTTGTTCGTCCTCGACGAGCCCACGACCGGGCTGCACTTCGCCGACGTCGACCGCTTGATCGGCGCCCTGCACCGCTTGGTCGATCAGGGCAACACGCTCGTCGTGGTCGAGCACAACCTCGACGTGCTGCGCGCGGCGGATCACCTCATCGATCTCGGACCGGAGGCGGGCGAGGCCGGTGGTGAGATCGTCGCCGAAGGCCCACCCGAGAAGCTCGCCGCACGGCCCGGCAAGTCGCACACGGCACGCTGGCTGGCGCGTCCTGCCCCGCTCGAGGCAATCGCGCCACGCACGGCGCGGCGCGGCTGAGCCGCGCAACAGGCGCCGTCGAGACACGACCGAGGGCTCGGCCGACCGCATGCGCCTCCCCGCCCCGAGGCGGCGCCCCTCATCTGCAAACAATCGATTACGGCGGCGAGAAATCCTCGTATCCGGTGCGGGATTTTCTTGACAGTCGTGACGGAACAACGTTACGTACCGGGTCCGGTAGCGGTGGCGGAGTCTCAGGGGTGCTGCAACGCGCAACCAGGATTCCGCGGCTGTCACCGCGCTTCTGGTGCGACACCACGCAGGGTCATGAACGACGGATTCCGTGTTTCGCAAGACCACGCGCGCACCATCCCGGAAGCTCCTGCTATCTCGCCGCCCCCCGAACGCCCGACCGCCGAGTTCGTGGGCGCCTCCGACGAGACGATCGGCGAGGCCGTACGGCGGGCGCTGGCGCGCGCCGCGCGGGCATTCCGAACGCTCGAGGGCGTCGGCGTCCTGATCGTGCCGCAGATCAACCGCCAACGCGGCGCACCGCGGTTCCGCGTCACGCTCAAGGTGACGCCGCCGGCGGAATGGCGCCGGGCCGCAGCCGCGCCGCGCGCCAACGGCACCAGCTGATCGCGCTCAGCGTTTGGTGATCGGGTACTCGGGCTCGCCGGCGCAATGGGCGCACCGGCAGAGCGCGCGCAGCTCGTCGCCGACGAGGAGCGTCTCGTGTCCATCGGCCCAGCGAAAGAGCAACGTCACGTCGCCGATGCGGCGCATCTCGACGACCTGCAGCGCCGCCTCCGCGACGTCGCCGGTACGCGCGGCGCAGACATCGCACGGGCAATGCAGCCGCAGCTCGCGGTACGGGAGAATGCTCTGGTGCCCGTCCGCCCAGTCGATGCCGACGGCGTAGCGGCCGACCTCTTTCAGGGTCTTCATCGTCGTGCCCGGCATCGGCGCGCTCATGCGACCTTCATGGCACAGCGTTCGTACCGTTGACAGCGTCTCGGACGGACGCGAGGATACCGC
>JBGPIT010000369.1:0-5288 GCA_041485125.1 Binatia bacterium
GGCGAAGAAGTTGGTGATCGCGCCGAGCGCGATGACGAGATGGTCGTAGGGAAGGGCGTGGGTGTGGGCGTCGGACCCGTGCGCCACCTCGACGGTGCGCTGCACGAGGTCGATGCCGCGCACGTCGCCGTCGAAGAACTGGACGCGCTTCAAGAGCTTGCGGACCGGGCTCACGATCGCGGTCACGTCGAGGTCGCTCGCCGCCACCTCGTGCAGCATCGGCGTGAAGAGAAAGAAGTTCTCACGGTTGATGATGGTGACGTCGACCGGCGCCTGCGCGCCGAGCCGGCGCTCGAGCTCGATCGCCGCGTAGACGCCGCTGAACCCGCCGCCGACGATCAACACTTGCTTGCGCGTGACGTCCGTCATGGCCCTGAGATGCCGGAAGCCCGGTTCCGTTGCGGTTCCAATCCGATCTCCGCACGCGGTCCGTAGTGGAGGCGGCGACGAGCATCGTCTGTCAACCCGGGTTGCATCCCATCCCGGTATTCCGGCATCAGAGCGGCCAGACACCACGGGCGCCGCCATGCGCGCCCTCAACTGAAAGGAGTCACCATGAAGTCGATGACGAAGGGGATGCTGATTGCGAGCGCGGCGGCGAGCCTGCTGATGTCCGGGTCGATCAACGCGATCGCCAGCGACAAGAAGGGCGGCGACGTCTACTGCGAGGGCATCAATTCCTGCAAAGGGCAGGGCGCCTGCGCCGGCGCCGGCAACAGCTGCGCCGGCAAGAACAGCTGCAAGGGCACCGGCATCGTGAAGAGCACCAAGGACGAGTGCGACGCCAAGCACGGCAAGATCGTGCCCGATCCGCACGAAGACGCGAAGTAAACCCCGCCGCACACGACCCCCCGGCGACCTGCCGGGGGTCGTCACTCCCCAGCAGCGCTTCGTCGTACCCTACTCGGTGGCGTTCGCTTCCTTCAGCGCACGGCGCGCGGTGCGTGTGACGATCGTCGTCACTACCACCGTCGCGACCAGGCCGAGGACCAGCACCGCGTAGTAGCCGGCGTTCTTCTCGACCGGCGCGCCGCCGGCGAGCGCCGCGACGTCGCCGGCGAGCTTGCCGTAGTACACGTAGAGCAACGTCCCCGGGAGCATGCCGATCGACGCGATCAGGTAGTCGGCGAAGCGGACCTGCGTCAGGCCGAGGGCGTAGTTGAGGAGCGTGAACGGGAAGGCCGGCGAGAGGCGCAGCAAGAAGACGATGCGCCGGCCTTGCGCGGCGACGGCGCGGTCGATCGCGGCGAAGCGCGGGTTGCCGGCGAGCCGGCGCTCGATCGCACGGCGCGCGACGTTGCGGGCGACGAGAAACGCGAGCGCGGAGCCGAGCGTCGCCGCGATGAAGACGTAGATCGTTCCTTTCAGCAGGCCGAAGATCGCCCCGGCCGCGAGGGTCAGGATCGAGCCCGGCACGAAGGCGACGACCGCGGCCGCGTAGCCGAGGATGAAGACGACGGGTCCCCACGGCCCGAGGCCTTCGACCCAGGCGGCGAACCGCGGCAGGTACCCGCCGGCGACGCGGCCGAGCGCGAGCAGAGCCGCCACGACGGCGACGCCGATGAGGATCCGTACGGCGATGGCCGGACCTCCGCGTGAGTCGGGATGCTGCGACACGCGCCGGAGTGTCGCACGAAACGGCACGGGGGCGTAGCGCGGCGGCGCGGCGAGCGGAGTCAGACGTCGGCGTTGCGGCGGAGGGCGTTTCGAGCCACCCGCGCGACCAGCATCGTCGCCAAGATCGTCGCCACCAGTCCGACCGCCGACAGCGCTTGCGAGAGCGGACCGGTCGTCACGGGCACGCCGCTCGCGAGCGCGGCGACGTCGCCGGTGAGCTTGCCGTAGTAGACGTAGGCGATCGTGCCGGGGATCATGCCGACGGACGCGACCAGGTAGTCGCGGAAGCGGATCTCGGTCAGGCCGAGCGCGTAGTTGAGGAAGCAGAAGGGGAAGATCGGCGCCAGGCGCAAGAGAAAGACGATCTTCAGGCCTTCACCCGAGATGGCGCGGTCGATGGCCAGGAAACGCGGGTGGCGTCCGAGCCTGCGCTCGAACGTCCGCCGCGCGAGTCGGCGCGAGAGCAGGAACGCCACCGCGCCGCCCAACGTCTCACCGAGAAAGACGTACGCGGTGCCCTCGGGCACCCCGAAGACCGCGCCGGCCGCGAGCGTCAGCAGAGCACCCGGAATGAACGCGACGGTCCCGATCGCGTAGCCCGCGACGAAGACGACCGGACCCCACACCCCGAGCTGCTCGATCCAGAGCGCGAAGCGTACCAGGTAGGGATGGAGCCCTCCCATCAGGACCATCACGGCGGCGATGCCTGCGGCGGCGAACAGCACCCCGCGGCGCGAACGGCCCGGTGTGGCGTCGCCGGCCGCGGCGGTGGGCGGCGTCGGCGCCGCGTCCGAGGAGGACATCACAATCGGATGCCGCACGCGGCCGCGGCGCGCAACCGCGCAGGCTCGGCGAGCATCGTAGCGGCGATGCGACGCGCGCTGGCATGCCACTGGCCCGAGTACCTGATCGAAGCGGCGTTGCTCGGTGCCTTCATGATCTCCGCATGCGTCTTCGGCACGCTCCTCGGCCATCCCGCGTCGCCCCTCCGCCACGCCCTCGCCGATCCCTTCCTGCGCCGCGCGCTCATGGGGATCGCGATGGGCTCGACGGCGATCGCGCTGGTCTACTCTCCCTTGGGGAAGCAGTCGGGCGCGCACTTCAATCCGTCGGTGACGCTCACCTTCTTCCGGCTCGGCAAGATCGCGCCGTGGGATGCGGTGTTCTACGTCCTCGCGCAGTTCGCCGGCGGCGTCGCCGGCGTCGTGATCGCTGCGACCGTGCTCGGCGGCGCCGTCGCCGCGCCCGAAGTGCGCTACGTCGTCACCGCGCCGGGCGAGCTCGGTCTCGCGGCGGCCTTCGTCGCCGAGGTCGTGATCTCGTTCGTCTTGATGAGCGTGGTTCTACAGATGTCGAACTCGCGGCGCTTCGCGGCGTGGACTGGGGTGCTGAGCGGCATGCTGGTCGCGAGCTACATCACCTTCGAGGCGCCGATCTCGGGGATGAGCATGAACCCGGCGCGGACGTTCGCGTCGGCGGTTCCAGCCGGCTTCTGGATGGCGCTCTGGATCTACTTCGTCGCGCCGCCGATCGGCATGCTCGCGGCGGCCGAGGTCTACGTTCGGCGACGCGGCACGGTCACGTGCGCCAAGCTCCACAATCGGAACGACAAGCGCTGCATCTTCCGCTGTGGCTACCGCGACGCGGGCCGGGTCGCAGAGCCGGTGCGCTTCGTCGCGTCGGCAGCGCGGTCATGATCGAGCGCGACGACCGGCGTGCGTGCGAGCGGGTGCTCCTGCTCGCGATCGTCCTCGCGTTCCTCGCGAGCTTCGGCTGCGCCGCGCCGCCCGCGCACCGCGCGACCGACGCGCGCGGCGCAGACGCGGTCGCGCTCGCCGGGTCCGCACACGCTCTGGAGCCGCCGCCGCCGCTCGCCGTCGTCACGGCGGTCGGCACCGTCGGCATGACCGTCGGGGATCTCGATCGATCGGTCGGCTTCTACACCACCGTCCTCGGATTCGAGCGGGTGCCGGAGGCGGCGTCCGCAGGCGACGAGAGCTGCCGTCGCACCGAAGGGCACCGTGTGCGGCTCCGGCTCGGCGACGAGATCCTGGAGCTGACGCAGTACGCGCGTCCGGGCCGCCCGGTTCCCGCCGACTCGCGCAGCCTCGACGGTTGGTTCCAGCACGTCGCGATCATCGTGAGCGACATCGACCGCGCGTACCAGCGCCTCCAGGCGCATCACGTGCGCGCCACCACCGTCGGCCCGCCGCAGCGGCTTCCCGACTCGAACCCGCCGGCTGCGGGCATCGCGGCGTACTATTTCAAGGATCCCGACGGGCACCCGCTCGAGATCCTGCATTTCCCTGCCGACAAGGGCGCGCCGAAGTGGCACCGTGGCACGGATGCGCTCTTCCTCGGCATCGATCACACCGCGATCGTCGTTCGTGATACCGAGCGCAGTCTGCGCTTCTATCGAGACACCCTGGGCATGCGCGTCACCGGCGGCAGCGTGAATCTCGGCAGCGAGCAAGAGCATCTGAGCGGCGTGCCAGGCGCGCGGGTCGAGATCACGAGTCTGCACGCGGCCAACGGGCCGGGCATCGAGCTGCTCGAGTATCTCGCCCCGCGCGGCGGACGTCCGCTGCCCGCCGACGTGCGCGTGACCGACCTGTTCCACTGGGAAACCGTTCTCGTCACCGCCGACGCCGACGCCGGCGCCGCCGCGGCGCGGGTCGGTGCCGTCAAGCCGCAGATCGCGCGAGCGTTCGACGTCCGCGACCCTGACGGTCACGTCATGCGCCTCATCGAGGAGAACGAGTCATGCCGATGAAACGCCAAGCCGTTCCCGACGACGCCGAGACCCAGCGCCTGCGCGCGGACGCGAGCCGCACGGTCAATTGGAAGCGGTGGGGTCCGTACCTCTCCGAGCGTCAGTGGGGAACGGTGCGCGAGGACTACTCGCCCGACAGTACCTGCTGGGACTACTTCCCGCACGATCACGCCCGCAGCCGCGCGTATCGCTGGGGTGAGGACGGCCTGCTCGGCATCTGTGATCGGCAAGCGCGGGTCTGCTTCGCGCTCGCGCTCTGGAACGGCCGGGATCCGATCCTGAAGGAGCGCCTGTTCGGCCTCACCGGACCCGAAGGGAACCACGGCGAGGACGTGAAGGAGTGCTACTTCTACCTCGACGCGACGCCGACGCACTCGTATCTGAAAGCGCTCTACAAGTATCCGCAGGCTGCGTTTCCCTCTGCGCGGCTGGTGAACCACGGGCGCGGGCGCGGCGACCCCGAGCTCGAGCTGATCGACACCGGTGTCTTCGACGACGACCGCTACTTCGACGTGACCGCCGAGTACGCCAAGGCCGGGACGGACGACATCGCGATCCGCATCACGATCGCGAACCGCGGACCCGAGGCCGCGCCGATCCATCTGCTGCCGACGGTGTGGCTGCGAAACACCTGGTCGTGGGGCCGGACGGGCGAAGGTTACTGGCCGAAGGGCCGCATCGACCGCGCCGGCGACATGACGCTCGCGATCGCGCATCCCGCGCTCGCGCCGCTCCGTCTCGAGGCCGAGGCGGTCGACGGTGCGCCGCCGCCGGCGCTCCTCTTCACCGAGAACGAGAGCGACGCCGAGCGACTCTTCGGTGCGCCCAACCGGAGCCCTTTCGTGAAGGACGCGTTTCACCGCTACGTCTGCGAAGGCCGGAGCGAGGCGGTGAACCC
>JBGPIT010000370.1:0-5191 GCA_041485125.1 Binatia bacterium
CGCGATGCGAGGGAGCGCGGCGCTCAGCATCCCGAAGTCGTACTGATCGAAGAGGAGACCGAGCGACACGGCGCCCAGCATCCGAAGGTGCTCGGGTGCGATGTCGGGCACGGAGCCGAGGAAAGGAGGAATCCACCAGGGCTGTCGACCGCCCCGAACGCGAGTCGTCACGTCTCCGCACTCATTCGTCTCGCGCGCCTGTATGACCGGGCGCGCCGCTCCTGGCAATCGTCGAAGCTCTTGGCGGAGGACGACACAGCCTTCGACACGCTGTAATTCTCCCGCCAAGAAAGATACGGAGACACCATGGCCGCTGATCCCATTCTTCCCTTCTGGCTCGTCGTCACCGGCAGCATCGTCGCCGGCGTCGTCGCCGGGATTCTCTTCGAGCGCACCACCGGCGCGGCCGCCAGGCGTGCGGCCAAGCTCGATGCCGATCTCGCGCAGGCGCGCTCCGATCTCATGCGCTACCGGGAAGAGACCGCCCGGCACTTCAGCAAGAGCGCCGAGCTGCTCGGCCGTATGGCGAGCGACTACCGCGAGTTTCTCGACCATTTCGTGAGCGGCGCCGACGAGCTCTGCGGCGGCAACGTGAAGGAGATCAGCATCAACGGTCTCGAGCGCCCGCTGCTCGACACGACGAGCGCGACCGCGACGCTGGACGCCCACGAGGCCCCACCGACCGACTCGGAGCCGCTGGCGGAAGACACGCCCAAGTAGCCGCGGGTTTGCGCCGTGCTCGCGTCCGCGAGTAAGAGGCGGGGTGGGGTCCGCTGGGAGTCGGATGGTGGGTCGCTACCACGTGCGCGCCGCGTTCGGCGCTTCGCTCGTTGCGCTCGCGGGATATCTCTACACGCTTTCCAGCTCACCGGCGGCACAGATCGCGCCGATCACTCTCGGTGATCACTATCTTTGCTACGCTGCGCGCGCGCTGCGTGCGCCCCGCGGGACGCCGCCGTTTCCGAAGTTCTCGGCGCAGGCCGGCGTCGTCGTCGACGATCAGCTCGCCCACCGCCTGATCGATCTCGCGAAGCCGCTGCGGCTCTGCAATCCGGCGGACAAGAACGGCGAAGGCGTCACCGACCCGGCGACGCACCTCGAGGCGTATCAAGCGAAGCTCACCCGGACGGCGCCGCGTCAGGCGAGGCCGGGTGCGCGCGTCGACCAGATCCACAATCAGCTCGGGACGTTGAAGCTGAAAGTGACGGCGCTCGACGGTTTTCTGGGACCGGCGGCGGCCGTGAAAGGGACCGGGGGCATCGGTCCGTTGGTGAATCCCGGCGCGCCCCACTTTCAGTGCTACAAGGCCGCGATCGCGAAAGCGCCGCGGGGCAGCACGCCATTTCCGACCTTCACACCTCGGACGATCAGCGTCGTGGACGATTTCGGAACCTTCTCCGTGGTGCTCGTGAAGCCTACCCGGCTTTGCAATCCCGCCGACAAGAACGGTGAGGACCCGAGCGCACCGGCGAGCCCCGGGCATCTCGTCTGCTACGCGGCGAAGCTCCCGTCGGAGACGCCGAGGGCGCTCCGCGATCTCGTCAAGCAGTCGGTCTCGACCCACACGCAGTTCGGCCCGGAGGTACTGCGAACGACGAAGCTCACCGAGCTGTGCGTGCCGTCGCTCGAGGACCCGGTCGCGACACCGACGCCGGTCGTCACGCCGGTGATGGAGCAGACGCCGACCGCATCGGTGACTTCGACCGATACGCCGACCGCCACGCCATCTCCGACGGCCACGAGCACCGTCACGGCGACGACGACCGAAACGGCGACGCCCACCGCGACGCGAACGCCGACCCCAACTGCGACCGAAACCAGCACGCCGACGCCGACCGTCACCCCCACGCGAACGGTGACGCCGACGCCGACCGCGACGCCGACACGCACCGCAACGCCGACCACGACTCCGACGCGAACCCCGACTCCGACGCCGACGGCCACGATCGTCTGCGCGTTTCCCGCCTCCGGGCAGACCGCGGCGTACCCAGCGGACAAGAACGATTCCATAGACGGGGCGGTCGGCGTCGCCGACGACGGCACGGTACGAGCGGGCGCGACGCTCGCGTACGTCGACAACGGCGACGGGACCGTCACCGATCTGAACACCGGGCTCACGTGGGAGAAGAAGAGTGACGACGGCGGCTTGCACGATCGCGACGACACGTACCTGTGGTCGGGCAACGGCGAAGAGGAGACCGTTTGGGATTGGCTCGACGATCTCAACGCGTCGGCATTCGCGGGCCGCAGCGATTGGCGGATTCCGAACGTGAAGGAGCTGACGACGATCATCGACTACGGACAGAACGGCCCCGCGCTCGATCCGTCGTTCGACGCCGGCTGTGAGACTGGATGCACGGTCCTGACGTGCAGCTGCACGGCCGTCTCGAATGCGTCCTACTGGTCATCGACGACCAAGATCGGCGCGACCTCCAACGCGTGGACGGTGACCGCGACGACCGGCAGGGTTCAGTTCGTCGACAAAGCGACGGGGCAGCGGGTGCGCGCGGTCCGCGGCGGCTCCAACTGCAAGCTGCCGGCGACGGGCCAGACGACGAAGTTCACTGCCGACAAGAACGACGGCATTGCGGGTCCGGTCGCGGTCCCTGACGACGGCACGGTCCGAGCCGGTGCACCGCTCAGCTACGTCGAGAACGACGACGGCACCGTCACCGACCAGAACACCCAGCTCGTGTGGGAGAAGAAAGGCGACGGCGGCGGTGTTCACGATCGCCGCGCCACCGCGCTCTGGTCGGGCAACGGCGTCGGAGAGACGGTCTGGGATTGGCTCGACGACGTGAACTCGCAGGCGTTCGCCGGCCACATCGACTGGCGCATCCCGAACGTCAAGGAGCTCCAGAGCATCATCGACTATCAACGGAGCGGCCCGGCGCTCCATCCGGTCTTCGACGGGAACTGCGTGCCGGGATGCTCGGAGCTCGACTGCAGCTGCTCACCGATTGCGCCGGCCGTGTTCCACAGCTCCACCACCGACGCGGCGCTCGGCACGAGCGCGTGGGTCGTCGGGTTCTCGGATGGCAGCGTCGCGACGGCCGTGAAGACGATGGCGCAGTCGATGCGAGCGGTCCGCGGCGGACAGTAGCACCGTCCCGAAGTCCCAGCACCGGCGGGGGTTTTGTTCACCCCTTCATGGTTGATGGACTTCCACTTGGAAGCCCAGGAGCGCGGCGTTGGCGCGTACGCGCTCGTCGACGCTGACGATGACGAGGTCGGGAAACGACTGCCGGAGGAAGAGCGCGCTCGCCAGGTGGATCGCATCGAAGGTGCGTACCGGCTCGTTTGGAAAGCCCTCCTCCGCCCGTCGCGCGATCTCCTCGGAGATCTCGAGAATGGCCCAGGTGGACGCCGCTTGTGCGAACACGGCCAGGACGTCGGCGCTCTGCGCCGCCGTGATGCGCCCATCGCGCTCGGCGCGGCGCACGACCCGGCGCGTTTCGATCATGGTCAGGCGCGACGAGGTGACCTTCTCCGCCGCCGCCAGCGCCACGCGTAGCGCCTCGCCTCCCTCCTCGCCAAAGAGCCACCGCAGTACCGCGCTGGTTTCTGCGTAGACCGTCACCGGTCCCCACGCTCCGCGTCGAGCAGGTCGCTGCTCGCGACAGGACGACGCAGCGGTGAGGGACGATACGCGCGAGGATCCTGCGGCAGCCCCGCGACCAGAACCCCTTCGGCGCAGAGCCGTTCCACGGCCTGGTCGTGCGCGCTGAGGGCAGCTCCCGTGCTCGGCTGGCGCAGCTCGGCAACGACCCGGCCGCGATCGGTCACCAGCACGACTTCCCCGTTCTTCACCTCACGCAGGTAGCTGCTGAGGCGATTCTTGAGCTCCTTGACGGCCACCGCCTTCATGGTGTCCGAAAGTAGCCCCGTGTAGCTACCAGGGTCAACGCGCTCGCTCGCGGGGCGGCGAGCGGGTCTCCCGCCCTCGACGCCCGGCGAATCGCTCCGCGACCGTCGCGTCGCGGACGGATGTTGAAGATCCGGTTCGGCGCGCTGCCGCTGACCGAGGTGAAGATCCCGCGTCCGGTTCCTTGGCTCGTATTCATCTCCTGCCAGTGCGGCAGGATCGCGTAGCTGAGCACGTTCGTCGGCAGCTTGTGCGTGTTGTAGAGGCTCGCGTTGCCGACGAACTGTACGTCGCCGTTCGAGCCGGCTTTCACGAAGGTGCAGGACCGGTCGTAGAACTGCCAGGTGAACGGCAGCTGGATAGCGGTCAGCACGTCGTTGCCGGCGACGTCGACGCGCGTGGCGCCGCCGGGAACGATGCTCGCGCCGGTCGACTCCGCGATCGTGTAGCTGCAGGGGCCGGGCGTCGGTGTGGCGGACGGTGTCGGCGTGGTCGATGCGCTGACCGAGCCGAGGAGACGCACGAGACCGAAGTGTGCCTCGCCGTGGAAGGTCGTGAAGCTCCCCCCGACGAGCGTCTTGCCGTCCGTCTGCTGTGCCAACGAGAGAATGTCGCCGTCCGCGCCGGGCAACGACGTGAACGAGTCGTCGGGCAGCGCATCCGCGAAAGTGCGGAAGAGCCGATAGCTCGTCGTGAAGCAGTTGCCCATCGACGGGCAGAGATCGTGGCGCGTGAACGAGCCCAGCGAAAAAGCGCTGATTGCGCGGGCTCCGCGCGATCGACGCCCATCGCCGAGGTGCGTTGCCTCGGAATGGTACAGAGAAAAACTCGACGACGGCGCGCTTCCATTGTGTGCGCCGACCGGTCGTGTTGACGTGCTTCCGTCAGCGATGACGCATGGAGCTTCGTCGCAACAATCACGTCGTCCGAGGAGGACACCTTGCCGGCTAACAACGATGCGCCGCCCTCTCGAGCGGCTGCATTCACGAGCGGGCCATTCGGTCAGGGGCTTCTCGCCCTCCTGCTGCTCGGCACTGCGATGTACGCCTTGTTCAACGCGAGCTCGCTCGGCAGCAACGTGTCGATCCTGTTCGTCGGTGGCCTCATCGTGCTGATGATGGCGCTCGGCGGCCTCGCCGCGCTGCTCGCCAGCATCAGTCTCTCCGAGACCCGCGACGCATTCGGGTTGCCGCCGGGAACGATACGCGCGCTGCTCGCGGTCGGGTTGCTGGTGGTCTTCGTCGTGTTCGGCATCGGCGAGCTGAATCGCCTGAACGAGGCGTCGTCGGTCGGCAAGGAGATCGAAACGACGACCGCGCCAGCGAA
>JBGPIT010000371.1:0-5177 GCA_041485125.1 Binatia bacterium
ATCGCGAACGTCGTCGCGAATGCCGTCGGCGACGGCATCGACGACGACGGGACGGGCGACGACGGCATCCAGGTCGCGACCTCGGGCAGCAACGCCCACATCATGATCACCGACTCGGAGGCGAGCGACAACGGCGGCGAGCGCGGCGACGGCATCGAGATCCCGATTACCGCCTTCGCGAGTAGCAACATCACGATCAGCCGCTGTACCACCAACGGCAACGTCGGCCTGGGAGAGAACGACGGCATCAACATCGTGCTCGCCAACGGCGACGTGACGATCACCGACTCGGTCGCGAACGGCAACTCGCGAAATGGCTACCGGCTCGAGCTCGCACGCGCGACGACGTCGATCACGCGCACCACCGCGAGTGGCAACGGCGGAAACGGTTTCGACCTGAGCCCGGTCGAGTCCCTCGCGATCAATCGCGTCACGGCCCTCCGCAACGGGGAGAACGGCATCATCGTCGGGGCCGGCCTGGACGACAACCTCGTGCCGGTGGCGATCACCGATTCACACCTCGCGGGGAACGCGGCGTTTGGCTTGGACCTCGCGAAGCTGCTCGACAACGCCGATGTGCACGACGTGCACGGGAACCTGATCTGCCGCAACGGGCAGGGCGGCCTGCGGCTCGTCGACGCGAACGTGATGGTGGACGCCGAGGCGAACCTCTGGGGCACGCTCGCGGGCCCGACACACCCGTCGAACCCGACCGGCACCGGCGACAGCGTCGTCGACGGTGCCAACGGCGGCAGCGGCACGGTCGACTTCTCCCCGTTCGTCGACTCGGTCACCCCGGTCGTGCCGGCGATGGTCACCGCCGGGGTGCCCGTCGACGTCACCTTCCTCATCGCCGCGACGGGAAGCGCCATCGTGCTCGGGGACGGGCCCGGCGATCCCCACGGCACGCCGCCGTTCCAGATCTCCACCGACAACGGGACGCTCACCTCGTCGACGGGCACCGGCGCGTCCGTAACGGAGTTCATCAACATGTCCGGCGGCGCGGTCGAGGTCAGCTTGACGGCGGCGACCACCGGCACCGCGAACGTCACTTTCGCGGTCGCGTGCATTCCGCCCCGCGGCGCCGAGGACTGCGACAACTGCGTCGACGACGACGCCGATGGCAACACCGACCGCGAGGACTCCGACTGCACCGCGCCGGCCGACGGCATGGGCGCCGGCCTCAGCGACCCGAAGGGTCGCGGCAAGGCGGTCGTCAAATGCGCGAAGGCGGTGCAGAAGGCGGGCGCGAAGTTTGCGGCGTCCAAGCTGAACAAGTTGCGCGCGTGCGTCGACGCGGCCTTCGCCTGCGTGCAGATCAAGCCCGGGGATGCGGCGTGCCAGGCGAAGGCGGCGGAGAAGTGCGGTACGCAGGTCGCGAAGATCGCCGACGACGAGAACAAGCTCGAGGCGGCGATCTTGAAGGCCTGCGGCCCGGCGGTCGTCGACGGCGCGGACCTCTTGGCCGTGGCCGGCGCCGGCTACAGCGGTGAGTCCGGACCGTGCGCGGACATCGGCGCGGGAACGGTCGCGAACGCCGACGACGTCGCGCGGTGTGTGCGGCTCGTCCACGAGTGTCGCGCCGAAGAGCTCCTCGAGGTGGAGGTGCCGCGCGCCGCGGACCTCCTCGCCTTCGCGGGGCGGAACCCAGGGACGGAGTTTCCATGCCTGCGCGACGTCATCCCGACGAGCGGCAACGTACCCGGAGGCCGAGCCAAGGCGGTGGTGAAGTGCGCCAAGGAGATCGAGAAAGCAGGCGCGAAGTTCCTCGCCGCGAAGCAGAAGCTCGTCCAGAAGTGCCTCGCGGTGGTGTACGGGTGCATCCAGCTGAAGCCGCCGCCCGACGATGTGGCGTGTATCGCGAAGGCACGCACCGGGTGTCAGAAGGCGATCGCGAAGCTGACGGTGCCGGGCGGCGTCGAGGACAAGCTCGCCGTCGCTCTTGGCAAGGCGTGCGGCGGACTACCGATCGGTGACGTGGTCGGGCCGGCGGGTATCGGCTTCAGCGCGCATGCCAGCGAGTGCATCGATCTCGGCGCAGGGCCGCTCACGACACTCACCGGCGTCGTCAAGTGCACGATGCGCTACCACGAGTGCCGCGCGGAGCAGCTCCTCGAATCGCAGACGCCGCGGTTGCGAGAGCTCCTCCAGCGCGGCCAGGTCGCGCTGCCGTGAGGCGTCGAGTCGCGTGCACTCGCCGCTAGCCGACGGACGCCAGTGCCTGCTCCCATTGGCTAGCGTCCAGGGGGACCACGCTCACCCCGACGTGCAGCGAATGATCGGCGCCGCCGAGGATGACGCCACGGAGCGGACTCACGTCACCGTAGTCGCGACCCCACGCCAACCGCACGTGCCGTAGCTCCGGTCGCAGGTCGTTGGTCGGATCGAGATCGACCCATCCATGCCGCGGACAGTACACCGCGACCCATGCGTGGGAGGCGTCGGCGCCTGCGAGTCGCGGCTGCCCGGGGGGCGGATCGGTGAGGAGGTATCCGCTCACGTAACGAGCGGCGAGGCCGAGCGAGCGGAGGCAGGAGATCTGCAGATGCGCGAAGTCCTGGCACACGCCGCGCCGCTCCTCGAGGACGCGCTTCACCGGCGTCGTGATCGTCGTCGCCGACGCGTCGAAGCGGAACCCGTCGTGGATCCGGTGCATGAGATCGATCGCGGCGGCGAGCAGCGGCCGCCCGGGCGTAAACGAGTCGCGCGCGAATGCCGCGACCTCCGGATCGGGCGCGACGTACGGCGAGGCGAATGCGTACTGCGCCGCGTCCGTGTCGAAGGGCACGCTGCCCGCCTTGTCCGCTTTACAGTAGACGAGCGCGTCGCGCAGCTGCTCCCACGGCGGACTCGATTCGGGCTCGATCGTGCCCTCCGCCGCTCGCACCTCGACCAAGCTGCGCGCACGCGCCCGGAGCTCGAGATGCGGCTTCAGGACGGTGAACTGGTCGACCGCATTGCCGAAGTAGTCGACGCGCCGGCTCGTGCCCGACGGCTGCGGGTCGATCTCGAGCGTGAACTGATGGACTCTCTGGATCGGCAGCTCGCGCGGACGCAGGTACGCCACGTGCTGCGACGTCGAGACGGTCGAAGCGTAGACGTACCTGGTCTCGTGCTCGACGGCGTAGAAGGCGGTCATTCAGATCGTCGCCGTCGCTCGGGTCGGCTCGTAGACGTGACTGAAGTAGCGCAGCGTGAGCGCATCGGACAGGCGCAGCGCGAGCCGCTCGCAGGAGTGCAGAAAGCCCTCGACGGCGCGCGGGTCGGCGGAGAGCTGACGCGCCGTCGCGCCGGCCGCAGAGCAGGCCGCCCTCGTGTCCGAAACTTCGGTGAGGATGTCCGCGAGATCGGCCTCCGGGAGCAGTCGCACGTGCTTCGCGAGCTTGCCGAGCTGGAACGCCGCCGAGCGAGGATTGCGCTGGTCGAACACCAAGAGATCCGCGACCGGCAGCCACTCGGGCTGGCGCATGTAGCGCGCGCGGTACGTGATGATGCTGTCCGCGAGGTCGAGCAGCCACTCGAGGAGTGCGGGTTGCTCCGCGTCACCGGACGCGGCCGCCTCGGCGACGACCGTGGTCACGTAGAGCAACCGTTCGATGTAGCGGCCGATGCTGAGGAAGCGCCAGCCCTCGTCACGGGTCATGCATTCCATCTCGAGCCCGCCGATCGCGACCAACGACACGATCGCGTCATCGATGCGCTCGAGCGCATCGGCGAGCCGGCCGGTGCGCTGCGGCTTCGACGTGAACGCCTCGAAGAGTTGGTTCACGACGCGCCAGTGGTCCGCGGACAAGCGGTCGCGGACGGCAGCCGATACCCGCAGCGTGCGCTCGATGTCGAAGGCGAGGCTCCAGCTCTTGCGCCGGTCGAACATGCGACCGATCAGCGCACGTTCCAAGCGCCGCGGTGTGCCGGCGTGCCCCTCGCGGACGGTGTGCAGCAGGCCGTGCCGATGGCAGGCGCGGATGAAGGTCTCGTACATTCCCGCCGGAAGGGCATCCGAGTACGGCAGCCGCGAGAGCACCGCGCGGAGAAGGCGCGCGCAGTTTTCGCTGCGCTCCGCATAGCGTCCGAGCCAGAACAGGCTCTCGGCCGCGCGGCTCGAGACCGCGCGGCGGCTACGCGCGACGTCCTCCGCCCCGAGCTTCCCCGGCAGCAAGGAGAAGCTCTGGATCGGCGCATCCGAGAGAACCCACGTATCCTTGCTGCTCCCTCCGCGCTGACCCGACACGACGTGACGTTCGTCGCCGGCGATGCGCGACAGGCCACCCGGCATCACCCGATAGTCGCCGCGACCGTCGGCGACGACGAGGGCACGCAGCATCAGGGCTCGGCTCTCGAGCATCCCGCTCTCCCAGACCGGGGCATGAGAGAGCGGCAGATATTCCTGCAGCACGTAGCGCTCCGGTGACGCCTGCAGGCGGAGATCCCACTCCGCACGCGCGGCGGCATCGAGGTCCGCGACGAAGACCGGCTCCATCCGCAAGTCCGGGAACGCCGGCTTGATCACCATGTCAGCCAGGTGCGGTGTCGCGTCCTCGAGCGCGGCTGCCTCGCCGCACCACCACGTCGCGATCGAGGGAAGCGCGAGGCTCTCGCCGAGCACACGCTCGCACGCGGGCGGCAAGAATCCGTGCAGCGCCGGCGACTCGAGCACGCTGGTACCGAAGGCGTTGGCGACGACGACGTTCCCGGCGCGCCACGCTTGGACGAGACCGGGAATGCCGAGCCGCGACGCGGCGCGGAGCTCGAGCGGGTCGCAGAAGTCGTCGTCGAGGCGGCGCAGTATCGCGTGGACGCGGCGGAGCCCGCTCACCGTCTTCAAGAATACCCGGTCGTCCCGCACCGTGAGATCGCCACCTTCGACGAGCGTGAAGCCGAGGTAGCGCGCCAGGTAGGCGTGCTCGAAATAGGTCTCGTTGTACGGTCCGGGGGTGAGCAGCGCGACGTGCGGCGGCTCGCCCTCGCAGGGCGCGGTTTCGAGGAGCGTCACCTGCAAGGTGCGAAAGAACTGCGCCAGCATGTGCACGCGCAGCTCGCGGAACGCATCGGGAAAGAGCCGCGACACCGTGAGCCGATTTTCGAGCGCGTAGCCCGCTCCCGACGGCGCCTGCGCGCGCGTTCCGACGACGTGCCAGCTCCCGTCGTTTGCGCGCGCGAGATCGAAGGCGATCTGG
>JBGPIT010000372.1:0-5154 GCA_041485125.1 Binatia bacterium
ATCAGCATGCCGCCTGGCTTCAGGGCATAGTGAAGCAGGGGCAGAATCTGGTGTTGCAGGGCGGGCTCCAAGTAGATGAGCACGTTGCGGCAGCTGATCATGTCCACCCGCGAGAAGGGCGGATCGCTCAGCACATTCTGGCGGGCGAAGAGGCAGACATCACGAATCGGCTTGCTCACGCGGTACGCACCGTCGGCTTCCACGAAAAACCGCCGCAGGCGTTCTGGAGAAACGTCGGTCGCAATGGTCTTGGGATAGACGCCCGCCCGGGCTTTCTCGATGCTCGTCGCATTCAAATCTGATGCGAAAATCTGTAGCCGGATGTGCGTGCCCGCGGCCTCTTCACACTCCGCAAATGTCATGGCGATGGAATATGCTTCCTCGCCACTCGAGCATCCGACCACCCAGACGCGCACGACCTCAGAAGACGACCGGTAATCGAGAAGCCTGCTGAACACCTTCGTTTTGAGTGCCTCAAAAACGCCCGGGTCCCGGAAGAAGCTCGTGACACCGATGAGGATGTCCTGGTAGAGGGCCTCCACTTCGGCGGGGTCCTTCTGCAAGAATCGCACGTAGTCGCTCAGTCCCTCCTGTTTGTGAAGGACCATACGACGGGCGATGCGGCGGGTGAGTGTGTTCCCCTTATACTGACTAAAGTCGGCCTTGGTGGCACGACGGAGAAGCTGGAAGATCTCGGACAGATCGGGTTCGGTCGCACTTTCCCGTGCAACGCCGTGGGCCGTCGGTCGGGAGGCGGTGACGTACGGGTGTCGAGCGATGCGGGCGAGCTCCCGGGCAATCTCGTCCGGCGGCAGCACGACGTCGACACAACCGGTCGCGATCGCGCTCTGCGGCATGCTGCTTTGCTGGGCGGTCGTGTCCTGTGCGAACGTTATGCCGCCGGCCGCCTTGATCTCTTCGAGTCCCAGCGTGCCATCACTTGCCGTGCCCGACAGCACGACGCCGATCGCTTTGTGACCCTGGTTGGCCGCGAGAGACGTGAAGAAGGAATCGACGGGACGATGCCGTCCAGCGGTCTCCTTGCGGGGAAAGAGCTGAAGAACCCCCCGCGAGATGATCATGTCTTGGCCGGGCGGGATCACGTAGACGTGGTTCGCGGCGACCGCCGACTCGTCGTGCACCTCCAAGACCGGCATCGCGGTCGCGCGGGCCAAGATCTCCGACAACATGCTCGCGCGCGTGGGCGCCAGATGCTGCACCAGGACGAACGCCATGCCGGTGTCCGCCGGCAAGGCATGCAAGAGCTGCGTGAACGCCTCGAGCCCCCCGGCCGACGCGCCGATGCCGACCACCGGGAAAGGAAGAGCGCCGGATATCTCGATCGGAGCGCTCACAGAAGCAGACGGCGCCTGCTCCTCCGGTGTGGGAGTCGCAGACCCGTTCCCTCCCGACTTCCGAAACTTCCGGTCGCGCGCCATATCGGTAGGCCTTCAGCTATCGAAGGTCGCCGCGGTCGATCTCATGCGTGAGAGAGCACATCGAGCATAGCCAGTGGCGCATCTCGTCGTCGGCGCACGCTACGCTCGACGGGTGCTTCATGTCAAAGTCAAACTGTGGCGACCCGGAGGTCATGATCGCTATCGCATCACAAAGAACGTGACGATAGCGGCGACTCGCCGTCACTATTTCGCCGCCGACTTTGCGCGCGGACCACGCGGTCATCCACGACCAGCGCAATGGAAGCATACGTACTTCCCCGGATCCCTTGGGATCACTCGCTCTGGTGCGCGTCCAACCAGGATAGGAGCTCTCGGATGCTCCCCGTCGCCAGCGCCATGCAGGTGTCCGCCGCCCCGTAGTAGACATTGATCGTGTCGCCGTCGGGACCGATCGTGTAGCCACAGGGGAAGGTGACGTTGGCCACGTCTCCCTCGCGCTCGTAGACCGCCTCAGGACCGAAGATCCACGAGTCGCCGCGCGCCAGGCAATGCTCCGGCTGATCGAGCGCGAAGAGCGCGAGGCCGAGACGATAGAGACAGCCCGACGCCGTATGGCGGACGCCGTGGTAGAGCATCAACCACCCGCGCGGCGTCTCGATCAACGGCGGCGAAAGCCCGACCTTGTTGGCATCCCACCAGCCGCCCTTGCGAGCCTGGAGGATCAGCTTATGCCCTCCCCAGTTGCGGAGATCGGGCGAGAACGAGATCCACACGTGCGCCCCGGAGTCCGTCATCGGCCGGTGAATGAGCGCGAAGCTGCCGTCGATGCGACGCGGCAGCACGGCCGCGTCTTTGTCGTCGGGCTGCATGACGAGGCCGAGGCGCTCGAAGCGACGAAAGTCCTCCGTCAGCGCGAGCGCAACGCCCGGCCCCCCCTTGCCGAAGGCCGTATACGCCACCGCGTACCTGCCGAGCTCATCGACGTACGTGATCCGTGGATCTTCGATCCCCCACAGCTCCTCGGAATAGTGCTCGGGATCCGGGCGCAACGTCGGCTCCGCGTCGATCACCCAACCGTCGACGCCGTTCCGGGAACGTGCCGCACACAAGTGGGAGTGCCCGCGACGATCTTCCACCCGACAGAGTAGTAAGGTCGTGCCGTCGTGCAGCAGGGTGGCACCGGCATTGAAGACGGAATGTACGGGATAAGGCCAATCCGCCGGGGTCAGAATCGGATTGTTGGGGTGCCGACGCAGCAGCGACTCGAAACCGCGACTCACGCTCATGCCGCCGTCTCGTGCGCGGCAGCCGCGATGGCAGGAGCGGTCATGGCGGCAGCCTCGGCCGATCGCATCTCCGAGAGGGCGAGCAGAAAAGACAGTGTCGACTCCGCGCCCTGGTTCTCGTTCACGCGGTCGGCATGCAGCCCATCGCGGCAGCCGCCCGTCGTCGCGTCGTACAATGACTGCTGCAAATGGTTCTGCCCGATGAACCAATTGAACGCGCTGCGCGCCTGCTGTGCCCACCGCGCATCGTCCGTTGCCCGGCTCGCCGCGAGACACGCCGAGACCATCGCGCACGCTTCCACTGGTTGCTGGTCGAATGACGCCTTCGGCTGGTGTCGCCGGTAAAAGCCGTTCGAGCCGATCGGAGCGAAATACCCATCGTCAGAGCGCTGAATGGACGTCAGCCACTCGAGCGATTGCAAGCCCGACGCCAGCATCTCCGCGTGCCCCATCAAGGACCCGGACACGATGAGAGCCTGCGACAACCGCGCATTGCAGTACGTCACACTGTCCTCGAACCACGGCCACTCGGGCCTGCTCGCGCGCCGGAAGAGATCGAGCAGGCGCTCGGCGAGGAGCTTCCGCACCAACTGCACGTTGCTATCCCCCTGGAAGGCGCCGAGGTAGGCGTCGATGCCGAGCAATGCGAACGCCCATGCGCGCGGACTGGTGAAACCCTGAAGCGCCGGCAGCGCGGCATGGAAGAGCTCACCGCTGAGGCTCTGGGTCCCCGGCTGGCCGGAGCGTCCGACGACGGTGCCGAGCGCCCACACCGCGCGCCCATGGCTGTCTTCGGATCCATGCTCTCCGATCCACTGCCGAGAGTACGACATGAAATTTCTGAAACGTCCGCGCCGCGCGTCGAAGGCATGGGTCACGAACGCCAGATACCGAGACGCCAGCGCCCGCACGACCTTGGCATCCTCGACACCGGCCTCTTCCACCAGCGCCGTCAACAGCAGCGCCCGCGCGTTGTCGTCGAGACAGTAGCCGTCGTCGTAGCGCGGCACGCTGAACGCCGCGTGCTGCAGCATGCCCGTCTGGTCGGTCATGAGCTGCAGGTGCTCGAGGTTGATCTCGGGGAGCTCGGGGCGCCGTTTCGCGAGCGTCGTCGTGTGAAAGACCGTTCGGAGCCGTGCGGCGTGCTCCGTTCGTGCTTGCTCGAAGGTCTGGAGATAGCGGCGTGCAACGGCCGGCCAGAGCATGTCGCGACCGTGAGCGGCCGCGCGCACGCGCAGGGCAAGCCGCTTCGCGTCGTCGCCGAGCAGGTCGATGACCTCGCGGGCGATCGCCTCGGGATCACGCCAGGGCACGAGAATGCCACGCCCATCGGCGAGGATCTCGCGCGCGTAGCGATAGGGCGTGGAGATCACCGCCTTGCCGGACCCGACCGCGTACGCGAGCGTGCCCGACGTGATCTGCTCCGCCGTGAGATACGGGGTGACGTAGATGTCGGCGGCGGCGAGGAACTCGGTGAGCTCGGCTTGACTGACGAAACGATCGTGAAAGATGAGGCTCGCGTCCACCCCGAGGCGCTGCGCGCGCTGCTCCAACATCAATCGGTAGGTCTCACCGTGGCGCTGCCTCACATGCGGGTGGGTGGCGCCGAGGACGATGTACACCGTCTCCGGATGCCGAGCGAGGATCGCCGGTAACGCGTCGATGACGTACTCGATCCCTTTGTCCGGCGAAAGAAGCCCGAACGTGAGGATCACGGACTTGCCCGCCACTCCGAGGCGGTCCTTGTTGTCGGCGTCGAACGGCACGGCCGGAATCCCGTGCGGGATCACGTCGATCTTGTGCGTGGCGACGCCGTGGACGTCGTGCAGCAGCTCGGCACCATGTTGGCTCATGACGACCAGGCGCTCCGACAACCGGACGAGCTCGTCCATGGCGCCACGCTGCAACGGATTCGGCTCGCCGAGGATCGTATGCAACGTCGTCACGATCGGCATGCGGAGCTCGCGGAGCAAGGTGAGGACGTAGCTGCCGGCCGCGCCACCGAAGATTCCGTACTCGTGCTGCACACACACGACGTCGACCGCGTTGACGTTCAAGAAGTCCGCCGCGCGCCGGTACGAGGCGATGTCGCTTTCGGCGATCTCGAATCGAACGCGCGGTGGGTACGCATGCTGCCGGCCGCCATCGTTCATGGCGAGCACGAAGCAGTCGAGCGCCGGAAGCTCGGCCGCAATCGCGTCGCTGAGATCGGCGGTGAAGGTCGCGATGCCGCACCGCCGGGGCACGTGATTGCCGAGCATGGCGACCTTCCGGATCGCGCCGATGCCCGCCGGCTCGACGGCCGCGTCGGTCTCGCGCGCTACGGTCGGCGCGCGATCGCCACCATTGCTGATCGTCGCGATGCTGCCGCGAAGGGAAATCACATCAACCCGATGCTGATCGCGAGCGACGTCGGGATCACCAGCGTGCCGTGATCCCCATGCCTCCGCACGCTCGTCGCGGGTCCG
>JBGPIT010000373.1:0-5149 GCA_041485125.1 Binatia bacterium
CGACTTCCTCACACTTCTGCACGTATACCGGGAAGCCGAGGTAGGGCATGAAGACGCGCGGCTTCCCCGGGATGTTCGAGCCCAGGTACCACGAGTTGCAGGATGGATAGAGCGTCGCGTCGGCGACCTCGTTCACGTGCACGACCCAGGCGTTCTCGGCGTCGACCGTCGCCTCGATGCGCCCGACACCCTGCTCGCGCATGAAGGCGATGCAGCGCGCGAGCCAATTCACGTGCTGCTCGATGGACGGCACCATGTTGGAGAGGACGGACGGGCTGCCGGGACCGGTGATGATGAAGAAGTTCGGAAAGCCGGCGGTCGCGACGCCGAGGTAGGTGCGTGGCCCTTCGGCCCACTTCTGCGCGAGTGTCGCGCCGCCGTTGCCGCGAATGTCGATGCGCAGGAGGGAACCCGTCATCGCGTCGAAGCCCGTGGCGAACACGATACAGTCGAGCTGGTATTCGTGGTCCGTCGTGCGGAGACCGTGCGGCGTGATCTCCTCGATGGGCGATGTGCTGACGTCGACCAGCGTGACGTTCGGGCGGTTGAACGTTTCGTAGTACCCGGTGTCACTGCACAGACGCTTGCAGCCGACGACCGTCGTCGGCGTCAGCATCTCGGCGACCTTCGGGTCCTGCACGATCGCGCGGATCTTTCCGCGGATGAACTCCGCGGCGGTGTCGTTCGCTTCCTTATTGAAGAGCAGGTCGGCGTAGGTGCCGAGGAACGGCAGCCCGCCCTGCTCCCAGCGATCCTCGTATTCGGCGTGCCGCTCCTCTTCGCTCACCTCGACGGCCAGCTTCTCGCTCGATCGCGTGTCGAAACCGAACGGCATCTGGCCGCCCTTCTGGCGAAGGCCGGCATAGTCGGCCTTGACCCGTCGTTGCACGCTCGCGTCGAGCGGGCGATTGCTCGCCGGCACGGAGTAGTTGGGCGTCCGCTGGAAGACGAAGAGATGCGCCGCCTTTTCGGCGATGAGCGGGATGGCCTGGATGGCCGACGAGCCCGTGCCGATGACGCCGACCCGCTTGCCCGCGAGGTCGACGCGCTCGTGCGGCCAGTTGCCGGTGTGGAGCATGAGGCCTCGAAACGAATCGCGGCCCTTGAAGTCGGGGGTGTTCGCCGAGGAGAGGCAGCCGGTCGCCATGATGCAGAACGTCGCCGACACGCGCTCGCCGTCGGCCGTCTCGACCCGCCAGCGACCGGCGGCGTCGTCGAATACGGCGGACTTCACGCGCGTGTGCAGCTGGATGTCACCGCGGAGACCGAAGCGGTCGACGACGTGATTGATGTACTTCAGGATCTCGGGCTGCGACGCGTAGCGCTCGGTCCACTCCCACTCCTGCTGGAGCTCGTCGGAGAACTGGTAGGAGTACTCCATGCTCTCCACGTCGCAGCGGGCACCCGGGTAGCGGTTCCAGAACCACGTGCCGCCGACGCCGCTGCCGGCCTCGAAGACGCGCGCGGAAAGGCCGAGGCCGCGCAGGCGGTGAAGCATACACACGCCGGCGAACCCGGCACCGACGATCACCGCGTCGAACTCAGTCATGGTGGACCTCCAAGCAAGCATTGGATTCTGGATCGAACACGCGTCCTGTCAACCAAAAGATGCCGCTCATGCGTCCTTCGACCCGACCTGCCTATCAACATTACCTCGAGCAGCAGCCGAACGGCTTGCTCTTGGTGAGGAAGTAGGCGTGAATCTCGAGGCCGATGACGGGCCCGCAGTCCGGCACGGATGACCTATACCACCCAAGCGTTGTGCGGTTCCCGGCGGGTATCAGCTTCCGCACACGGTGAGCCCGCGCGACAGGGCGGCGGTGGCCTGGCGGGTGTCGTGCGTCCAGAACTCCAGCCGATCGCCCTGCGCTTCGGCCGCCAGGATCTCCGCGCTCGCGACGTGGATGGCGTCGAGCGCGCGGACGTTCACCGCGAACGAGCTCTTCGCCCGGTCGATGACCGCGCTGTCGATCGGCATGAGGTCCAGCATGGCGAGCAGATCGGCCAGCTCCTTGCGCTTGATCGCCGTTTGGTCGTCGTCGAGGCTTCCGAGCAAGCGCTCGCGGTCGATCGCTCGAAATGTCTCGATCTGGACGAGCTGAGACGAAACGACGACGACGCCGGCGACGAGGGGAACGGCCGGTCCCGGCCCCGAGAACGAGACCCGCAACACCGCGCTAGCGTCGACGTACTTCACTCGGATCCTCGCGCACCGCGCGAAGGGACGCCTGGATGTCGACGGCGCGATCGAGCTTGGAAATCTTCAGCTTGCCCCAATTCTGCGTACCGAGCCGCAGCCGCCCTTGTCGCGCCATCCGATCGCGCCACGACACCGCCTCGGCCTGAGGCGGGCCGAGCTGTGCGATCGGCTCGTTGCGATCCTTGACGACGATCAACGAGCCGCGCGACGCCATCCGGAGGTACTTGCTCAGGTGCGCCTTGAGCTCGCTCACGTTGATGTCCTTCATGGTCAGACGATGGGTCCATCGTGGTCTCTTTGCAACCTAGCTCGCCTGGGACCGGATAGCGTCCGAGCAGGTCGACGACCAGCTCCACGGCGATCCGCGTCCCTTTGACCAACGGCTTCCCGACGACCGATCCGGCCGCCCGTTATCTTGTGAGGGTTGAAAAATGAAAGGTAAGCTTTCATATTTCCACCATGATGGGGTGCTTGTACCAAGCACGCGTGGAGACCGCGCTGCGGATGTTTCCGGCTGTGGCGCTCGTCGGGGGCCGTCAGACCGGAAAGACGACGCTCGCGCGACAGGGTGCAGATTTTTCGCGCGGTATTTCTTCCTTGACCGGCGGCACCGACGTCTCCGTCAACCGACGGGAACCCCGATCGCGCGAAGCACGGCCTTCTCCACCTCGAGCATCCGTCCCGACGCGAGTTGGCCGCCGAGTGGTCGTGTTCCGAGACGTTCACGACACAGCGTCGTGATCTGCTCGCACTTCGCAACCGAGGTACGCGACAACCCGCCCTCTCGTGCCCGCAAGCGCACGTGCGTCGGCGCTTCGCGGAGCACGCTCGAGACCGGTACCACGATCACATCCGAGGCAAGTCTATTGCGAACGTCAGGCGACACGACGAGCGCGGGACGGCGCTTGCCGCCCGGCTCGTCGGGGATCCGGACCCAGTAGAGATGGCCGCGCCGCGGATGCTCCGCGGGTGTCATCACCGCTCCCAGCTCTTGCGAATGGTCTCGTCGCCGACGGACGCCCATGCCTCGTCATCGGCCCTCTCCGCTTTTGTCTGAGCCCGGTAGTACCGTTCGATCGCCCGATCGAGCTCGACCTGACCCTTGCGTCGTACCCAGGCAGCGAGCGCATCCTCGAAGACACGGCTTCGGCTCGCACGGCCGGCGAGCCGATCGATTTCGCGAAGGAGCACGCGGTCGACGGTCACCGACACCTTGGCCTTGCTACCCACGCCGGACGATCTATCCGACCAGCGGTCGGACCGTCAACGCGACGTGGCCACGGCAACGTCGGGCACTCGATCTTTCGGCAGTACGACCAAGAAGGGGAAGATGTGTTCCCGCCCGGCACCAGATGATTGCATAATGCTGTCAGTGATGGCATATTGCCACGATGGGTGTTCAGATCACCATCCGTGACGTTCCGGAGGAGGTCCGCGACGAGCTCGCGAGCCGCGCTGCCCGCGAGCGCAAGTCCATGCAGGAATACCTCAAAGAGGAGCTCGAGCGGCTCGCCGGACGCCCCTCCCTGCACACCTGGCTCGAACGAGTTCGCGACCGGAAGCGCGCGGCGGATCGTCGGCTTTCAGGTAAGCAGATCTTGAAACACCGCGACGCCGATCGGCGGTGAGCGTCGTCGTCGATGCATCGGTGCTCGTCGCTGCGACGACGGACGCAGGCGCCGAAGGTACGTTCGCCGACCGACTGCTCGAGGCGGGCAATCTCGTCGCACCGCACCTCGTTCTCGTGGAGGCGACGAACATCTTGCGCCGCCTCGAGATCGCCAAGCAGCTGAGCCGACTCGAAGCGACCGCTGCACGGCGCGATCTGCTGGACCTCGAGATCTTGCTCGTGCCGTTCGCGCCATTTGCGGAACGTGTCTGGGAGCTTCGTCGAAACGTGACCAGCTACGACGCGTGGTACGTCGCCGTCGCCGAGGCATTCGATCTTCCGCTCGCGACGCTGGATCGACGGCTGAGCCGCGCGTCCGGCCCATCCTGCCGGTTCCTCACGCCTGGTTGAGCTTCGAGTCGTTGGCCCGGGTCATCGTGAGATCGTGAGCGTCAAACGCGATCATTCCGTACAATAGAGCTAGCAGCCTCGCCCTCCTTTGTCCGATCACATCTCGGGCGAAGGGATATCCATTCGAGGTGATGCTGCCTGGTGACCTCGCCGTCTCCGGTGTCGTTCTCGCCGATCAGCTTCGTGCGCTGGACTGGCGTACGCGCAAGGCAAAGCTCGTCGAGCGAGCACCGGCGTCAGTCATTCGCGAGGTTCTCGCGCGCCTCGCGCCGCTCGTGACCTGATCGGGGTTGCGTCGCACGGGGAGTTGGCCGTGCGAATCGGCCTCGCGGCCGGCAGCGGCGTCGTGCTCGTGCGGCTGGTCGGGGGCCACAATCCCGTCGCACCGCTGCCGCACGATGGCATAGTGTCTCACGGGCAGGGAGGCACCGCGCCGGTCACGAAGGTATTGCCGTGCCAGCAGTTCCCGCTCCCGCCGTCGACGACGTCCACGCCGTTGTTGGTGATCTGGTTTCCGAAGATGGCGTTGCCGTCGGAGTCCGCGTCGAGCGCGATACCGGAGCCGCCGTAGTTCTGGATGACGCTGTTCCGGAGGAGGCGAATCCCGTCGGAGTTCTGTACGAGTATTCCCGTCTGGCCGTTGTTCCAGGCACGGCTCCGCTTGACCTGCACACTCGCACGGGCGGAGTCCTCGATCAGGATCCCGGTCTGGTCGTTGAACGCGCCGCTGTCCTTCACCTGAACGTGAGCACGGCCCACGAGTCCCGTCAGGCGAGTGCCGACGGCGAACCCGTTCTGCGACCTGGTGCGCAGGATCTTGACGTTCGTGCTGCCGGCAACGTTGATGCCGTACTGCCCTGGGTCCGGGCAGAGCGAGTCGATCTCGCCATCCGAGATCACGACGTCATCGTGCCCGGTCACATCGATCC
>JBGPIT010000374.1:0-5143 GCA_041485125.1 Binatia bacterium
CATGCCGAGCCAATGGCTGGTGCGATGCATGAAGAAGCGACGGTACGCGCCGCTCTCGATCGCCTCCTCGTGGCTGCCCTCGATGAGCCCGTGCTCGCGCAGACCGTCGACGAGCACCTCGAGCGCCGCCTGGTGCGGCGCATCGAACGAGACCTCCGGCCGGACCGCGGCGATCGCGGCCTCCTGGGCGGCGAGCACCAGGTCGTAGAGCCGGCGCTGCGCCTCGGAGAAGCGCGCGCCGACCGGGAAGGTGCGGGTGATGTCCGCGCAGTAGCCGCCGTACTCGGCGCCGGCGTCGACCAGGAGCAGGTCGCCGTCCCGCATCTGCCGCGTATTGTCGACGTAGTGCAGCACGGTCGCGTTCGCGCCCGACGCGACGATCGACGGATACGCCGGGCCGGCGGCGCCGCGCCGGCGGAACGTGTAGTCGATGAGCGCCTCGATCTCGTACTCGAAGGCGCCGGGGTGCACGCCCTCCATCGCGGCGCGATGCGCCTCGGCCGCGATACCGATCGCGCGCTCGAGCGCGGCGATCTCCTCGGGACCTTTGAAGAGCCGCATCTCGTGCAGGATCGTGCCCGGGTCGAGGAGGCCGCGCGGGCCGGCGCCGCTGCGGGCGTGGTTGTCGCACGCCCAGGCAAAGAGCTCGAGCATGCGCTGGTTGAAGCGGTGGTCGCGACCGGGCCCGTAGTAGATCACCGCGGCGCGCTGCACGATCTTCGGCAGCCGCTCCTCGAGGGCCTCGATCGGATAGGCCGCGTCGGCGCCGTAGCGCTCCTTCGCGCCCTCGATGCCGGCGCGCGTGCCGGTCCAGATCTCCCGGTCGGGATCGCGCGACCGCACGAAGAGCGTGAACGGCTCGTCGGCGCCGGGCTCGAGGACGCAGGTCGCCTCCGGCTCGGGAAAGCCGGTGAGGTAGAGCAGGTCGTTGTCTTGACGGTAGGGGTACTCGACGTCGTTCGAGCGCACCGCGATCGGCGCGGCACGGAAGACCGCGACGCCGCGTTCCATCTTCGCCATGAAGTCGCGACGGCGGCGCGCGTACACTTCACGATCGTGCGTCACGACCTCGGTTCTAGCACGACGGCTCGCGGCCGCGGTAGCAGCTACGCGCCGCCGTCGAGCCGTTCCACCGCCGCGCGATCCCCGATATCATCATTCGTATGGAGGTGAGCGATATGCGGAAGGTGGCGATGATCGTCGTGACGATGACGTTCCTGGTGACCGGTCCCGTATTCGCGGAGCTCGATTGCGCCCAGGTGCAGAAGCTCCATGACGAAGGCCAGCGGCCTGCGGACATCGCGCGCACGCTCGGCGTCACCACCCCCGAGGTGCAGGAGTGCATGGCCGGCGAGAAGAGAATCGAGCCGTCGAGCGCGAGCGCCGGCGACGGGATCAAGCTGCCGCTCTCGCCGCACGAGATTCCGGGGAACATCAACCCGGTCCCGCGCGGCCCGAATCAGCAGTGAGCGTTCAGGTCGTTTCCGGAAACACGCGCAGGAAGGGTTTCACCTCGACGTGATTGAAGATGCCGTTCAGGACGTAGGGGTCTTTGGCGACGATCGCCCACGCCGCGGCGAGCGACTCGGCCTCGAGCACGACGAGGCTGCCGCTGCCGTCGGTGAACGGTCCCGCGAGCGGGACCTTCCCTGCCTGCGAGAGCGGGGCGAGGTGGGCGAGGTGCGCCGGCCGGTGCACCGGCCGTTTCTCTTTGGAGTCGGGCGCGTCGTGGCCGATCATGACGTAGAGTGGCATGGGGAGGCGTCTTAGCACGTGGCGCACGAGTTCGACGCGCCCCCGGCGCTGGAGATGCTGCTCACCCGTCTCGACGAGATGGCCGTCGTCGTCGGTCCGGCGGCTGCACCGCGGCTCGGCGCCGTGCGCGCGGGGCTCGAGCGTGCGATCGCGTTGCGCGCGCGCGGCGACGTCGCCCATGCCGCGGTCGCGATCCGCGCCGCGATGGAAGAGCTGGCGCGCCTCGCCGATCATCTCGATCCGATGGAAGGCACGTTGATGCGTGCCGCCGTCCAGCAGTTCACCGGTGCGTTGCTGCGGGGTGAGCACGGCGAGATGGAGCGCACCGCCGACGTCATGCGCGAGAAGTCGGGCGCGACCAAGGTCACCAAGGAGTGACGGCGCGGAACGACGCCGAGCGGCGTCGTTCGCCGTCGTGCCGGCGATGAGCGCGTCCTCCGATCCGACGCTCGCCATTCTGATGCTGCTGCGGGTGAAGGGACGCGCGACCGCTCACGTCGTGACGCGGGCGACGCGCCTTGCTGCGGACATCGTGGAGAGCGCGCTCGAGGCGGCGCGTCAGCGTGGCGCGGTGCGGCCGGTCGGCGACGATGACACCGTCGCGCTCACGCCGAGCGGGCACGCCGAGATAGCGCGCTTGCTCGCGGACGAGCGCCTCGACCGGCCGTCGCTCGACACGCTCTACGCGCGGTTCGTCGCGATCGATCGGACGTTGAAGGAGCGGATCAGCTCCTGGCAGGTCGCGCCGGCGGGAACGGCCGCATTGCATGCCGTCGCGAGCGACGCGACGCCATTCGCCAGCGCGCTCGGCGCCGTCGCCGCGCGCTTCGCGCCGTACGAGGCGCGCCTGCGCGCGGCGCTCGTCGAGATCGAGCATGGCGACGCACGCTTCGTCGCGAGCCCGTTCGTCGACTCGCTCCATCAGGTGTGGTTCGAGCTGCACGAGGATCTGCTGGTGACGCTCGGACGGACGAGGACGGCATGACCGCGTCGCGTCGCTTGCGCGCGCTCATCTTCGACTTCGATCACACGCTCTCGGACTTCGGCCGCTGGGTCGAGTGGCGTCGGGCGCGCGACGACATCGGCGCGCTCTACACCGCCGAGGGCGTCGACGCGGCGACGGTCCTGCGCAAACGCGGCTCGTTCTCGCTGATCGCGGCGCTGCACGACGCGCTCGCCGCGCGCGCGCCGCGCGCCCGCGCCGACGAGGTGCGCGCCGAGGCGTTTGCCGTTCTCGAATCGTACGAGTGCGCCGGCGCCGAGCAGGCGCGCCTCCTTCATGGCGCGGAGCGGGCGATCGCGGACGCCCGTCGTCGCGATCTCGCGCTCGCGATCGTCAGCGCCAACGCCGAGCCGCCGATCCGCCGGGCGCTCGACCGACTCGGTGTCGGCGCCTGCTTCGGCACGATCGTCGGCCGTACCGCGAGCCGGCCGCTCAAACCCGAGCCGGACATGCACCGCGAGGCGCTGCGTCTCCTCGGCTGCGGCCCCGACGAGGCGCTCGCGATCGGCGACAGCCCGAACGACATGAAGGCCGCGACGGCGGCCGGTATGCTGACCATCGGCGTGATCGGTGGCGAGGGGACCGACCAGGAGCTCTTCACGACCGGCGCCGCCTACGTCCTCGCCGACCTGAGTGCCCTGCCGAGTCTCCTGGCGCTATGGGAGCAGGCCGCCCGTTGACGCCGGGCTCCGACCCCAAAAGGCCTCGAAAAATCGTACTTTGACTTGCTCCGCGGGGCTGTGTCACGCTCGTGGGGTCAGTGAAGCTCGTCATCCAGATCCCCTGCCTCGACGAGGAGGCCTCGCTCGCGGAGACCATTGCGGCGCTGCCGAAACGGCTCCGGGGCATCGACCAGATCGAGGTGATCGTCATTGACGACGGCAGCGAGGACGCGACCGCCGAGGTTGCGCGGGCCGCCGGCGTCGCGGAGGTCGTGCGCTTTCCGCAGCACCAGGGCCTGGCGCGGGCGTTCGCCGCCGGCCTCGACCGCGCCCTCAAGCGCGGCGCCGACGTGATCGTCAACACCGACGCCGACAACCAGTACTGTGCCGCCGACATCGAGGCCCTGGTCGCGCCGATCCTCGCCGGCGAGGCCGACATGGTGATCGGCGATCGCGACCCCGCCAACTTGCGGCACTTCAGTCCGGCCAAGCGCGTGCTGCAGCGCCTCGGTAGCTGGGCGGTCCGCCAGCTCTCCGGCACCGGCGTCCCCGATGCGACGAGCGGCTTTCGCGCGATCAGCCGGGGTGCCGCGCTGAAGCTCAACGTGCTCTCCGATTTCACCTACACGCTCGAGACCATCATCCAGGCGGGCAAAAAGCAGATCGCGGTGACGCACGTGCCGGTGCGCGCCCGCGAGACCGAGCGCCCGTCGCGGCTCTTCTCCGGGCCGTCGCATTACATCCGGCGGTCGGCGAGCACGCTGGTGCGGATGTACGCGCTCTACGAGCCGTTCAAGATCTTCGCCCTGCTCGGCGGATCGATGCTCGCGGTGAGCCTACTGCTCGGCCTCCGCTTCGTCTTCTACTTCGTGCGCAACGGCGGCGCCGGCCACCTGCAGTCGATCATCCTCGCCGCGGCGCTGCTCACGATCGGCTTCATCACGATCCTGTTCGGCATGCTCGCCGACTTGATCGGCCGCAACCGCCAGCTCGTGGAGGAGACGTTGCTTCGCGTCCGGCGACTCGAGCTCGAGCTGTCACGCGATGAGGAGGACGCCGCGCCGCCGCGCCGACGCGCCGACGCACTGCCACGATGATTCGTGCCTGCTTCTTCGGCACCTACAACTCGACGCACCCGGCGAACCGTCTGCTCGTCCAGACCTTCGCCGCGGCCGGCTTCGAGGTCGAGCTCTGCCATGAGCCGCTGTGGGAGCATACGCGCGACAAGATGGCGTCGTTCTTCGGTCCCGCGAGCCTCGCGCGTCTCGCCTTCGCCTACGTCGGCGCCGCGCGCCGCTTGGCGCGGGCGTGGCGGCGGCTCTCCCCGCCGGACGTGGTCGTCGCGGGGTTCAACGGCCAGCTCGACGTGCTGCTGATTCGCCGGCTCGCGCGCCGCTCGCGATTGGTGTTCGCGCCGCTCGTGACGCTGACCGAGACCCTCGTCGACGACCGGCGCGTCTATCGGCGCGGCACTCTGCGCGCGCGGCTCGCATTGGCGCTCGACCGCCGCACGCTCGAGCGCGCCGACTTGGTCCTGCTCGACACCGAGGCGCATCGGCGTTGGGTCGCCGAGTGCGTGACCGAGCGGGCGTCGAGCGCGACGCTCTACCTCGGCGCCGATCCCAGCTTCAGGCCGACGCCGCCGCGTGCTCGCACGGCGACCGATCCGTTGCGCGTGCTCTTCTACGGCCAATACGTCCCGCTGCACGGCACGCGCACGATC
>JBGPIT010000375.1:0-5134 GCA_041485125.1 Binatia bacterium
AGCGGGTCTTCGACTAGTACCTGTAGTGATCGGGCTTGTACGGGCCTTCGATCGGCACGCCGATGTACGACGCCTGGTCGGAGCGCAGCTCGGTGAGCTTGGCGCCGAGCGCCTCGACGTGCAGCCGCGCGACCTTCTCGTCGAGGTGCTTGGGCAGGACATGCACGCCGATCGGGTACTCCTCGTTGCGGGTGAAGAGCTCGATCTGGGCGATCGTCTGGTTCGTGAACGAGTTGCTCATCACGAAGCTCGGGTGCCCGGTCGCGTTGCCGAGGTTGAGCAGCCGGCCCTCCGAGAGGACGATGATCGCGTGGCCGTCCGGGAACACCCACTGGTCGACCTGCGGCTTGATGTTGATGCGCTCGATGCCCGGCACCTTCTTCAGGCCCGCCATGTCGATCTCGTTGTCGAAGTGGCCGATGTTGCCGACGATCGCCTTGTCCTTCATCCGCTTCATGTGCTCGACGGTGATGATGTTGAGATTGCCGGTCGCGGTGACGAAGAGATCGGCGCGCGCGACGACGTCCGCGAGCGGCTTCACCTCGTAGCCTTCCATCGCCGCTTGCAGGGCGCAGATGGGATCGATCTCGGTGATGATGACGCGGCAGCCCTGACCCCGCAGCGCTTGCGCGCAGCCCTTGCCGACCTCACCGAAGCCGCAGACGACGGCGACCTTGCCCCCGAGCATGACGTCGGAGGCGCGGCAGATGCCGTCGACGACCGAGTGGCGGCAGCCGTAGATGTTGTCGAACTTGCTCTTGGTGACCGAGTCGTTGACGTTGATCGCCGGGAAGAGGAGCGTCCCCGCCTCCATCATTTGATAGAGCCGGTGGACGCCGGTGGTCGTCTCCTCGCTGACACCCTGGATGTAGGCGGCGACGCGCGTCCAGCGCTGCGGGTCGCGCTTCCGCTCGGCGCGCAGCAGATCGAGGATGACGCCCCACTCCTCGGGCTCGTTCGCCGCATCGAAATCCGGAATCGTGCCCGCCTTCTCGAACTCGACGCCCTTGTGGACGAGCAGGGTCGCGTCGCCGCCGTCGTCGACGATGAGGTTCGGACCGGTGCCGTCGGGCCACATGAGCGCCTCGCCGGTGCACCACCAGTATTCCTCGAGCGACTCGCCCTTCCACGCGAAGACGGGCGTGCCCTTGGGATTCGTCGGCGTGCCGCCCGACTCGGGACGGCCGACGACGACCGCGGCAGCGGCGTGGTCCTGGGTCGAGAAGATGTTGCACGACACCCAGCGCACGTCGGCGCCCAAGTCGACGAGGGTCTCGATCAGGACGGCGGTCTGGATCGTCATGTGGAGGCTGCCCATGATTTTCGCGCCGGCGAGCGGGCGCTGGCCCGCATAGCGGCGGCGGAGCGTCATGAGACCGGGCATCTCCTGCTCGGCGAGGCGGATCTCTTTTCGACCGAACTCCGCGAGGGAGAGATCGGCGACTTTGAAGGACACGCGGCCCTCCATGGGGTGCGACTTCTGCGTGGCTGCGCTGACGGTCATGCTCCATCTCCTTTCGCGCGGCGGCGCGAGCGTGCGCTCCGCGGATGATTTCCATTGGTCGAAGCGGCGCGGCGCGCGCTCACGGAGAACAGCGCCGGCCCCTGTGTCTTCGGTTCGGGTGGCAGGGTGTGGGTGCGCGTCGCCTCGAAGCCGGCGGCGGCGAGATACGTCGTGATCTGCGCTTCAGCGAAGCCGAGCCAAACGTGTCCCATCTGCTGACGGTAGTGCTCGCGCTCGTGCGGCTGCATGTCGACGACGAGGAGTCGCCCGCCCGGACGGAGGACGCGCGCCGCTTCCGCGAGCGCTCCCGCGGGATCGGGGACGTGGTGCAGCACGAGGACGCACGTCGCGGCGTCGAGCGCGCCGTCGTCGATCGGCAGCGCCTCGAGCCGGCCGCGGCGGAGCTCGACGTTGGCGTGCGCGCGCAGGCGGCGCCGCGCCGCCTGCAGCATCGCCGCCGAGTCGTCGACGGCGATCACACGGCGGACGCAGGGGGCGAGCGCCTCGGCCACTTGACCGCCGCCGCAGCCGAGATCGCCGACGACGGCGTCGTCGTCGAGAAGACCGAGCAGCGCCTGGAAATGGAAGCTCCGCCCGAAGAGCTCCTCGCGCACCCGATCCCATTGACCGGCGGACGAGGTGAAGAACTCCTGCGACTTCGTGCGCCGTTCGGCGAGGACACGCTCGAGCCGCCGCCCGTCTTGCACCGACGCCGGCGCTTCGGCCACCTGCTCGCGGACGAGCTGCCACAAGCGGCGTGCCGGCGGCTCCATGGCGTCGCGTCCGCTGCGGTAGAGCCGGCTCGTCCCCTCGGCGCGCGCCGTCACCCAGCCGCAGTCGAGCAGCGCTTTCAGGTGCCGGCTGACCGTGGATTGCGGCGCCTGGAGCACCGCACAGAGCTCCGCGACCGTGAGCTCGTGGCGCTCGAGCGCGAGGAGGATCCGGCTGCGCGTCACCTCCCCGAGGACGGAGAGGTGATCGAGGATGGCGGGGGCGGCGGCTCCGTTCATCATCCGTTCATCCGGATAGAGTGATACTCGGGTACCCCTCCCCATGTCAACCCACGATTCGCGGCGGCGCGGCACACCGCGCCCTGCAACGCCCGCAGCGAGGCGGTGACGATGTCGGCGTGGCGTCCGACGCCGCGGCCACGCGCCCCGTCGCCGAGCGCAACCTCGACGTAGGCGATCGCCACCGCGTCGGCGCCGGCGTCGAGCGCGTGCTCGGCGTAGTCGAGGACGCGTACCTCGACGCCGAGGGTCGTGGAGAGCGCGTGCGCCAGCGCCGCGATCGGGCCGTTCCCTTCGCCGGCGATGCGGCGCACCTCGCCGTCGAGCTCGACGGCCGCCTCGATCGCCCACGTGGCGGCGGAATCCGTGCGCGCGGCGAGCCGATAGTCGACGAGACCCGCCGCGCCCGGCGCGACGTACTCCGCCTCGAACGCGCCGAGGATCTCGTCCGAGGACAGCTCGGCGCCGCTCTCCTCCGCGAGACGCTGCACCACCGCCGCGAACTCGACCTGATGCGCGCGCGGCAGGCGGATACCGTGATCGGTCTCGAGGAGATAGGCGACGCCGCCCTTCCCCGACTGGCTGTTCACGCGGATGACCGCCTCGTAGCTGCGCCCGACGTCGGCGGGATCGATCGGCAGGTACGGCACCGCCCAGCTCGCGTCGTCGCTCGCACGCCGTGCGGCGAGACCCTTCTTGATCGCGTCCTGATGCGACCCCGAAAACGCCGTGTACACCAGCGTCCCCGCGTACGGGTGGCGCGGATGCACCGGCAGGCGGTTGCAGTGCTCGGCGACGCCGACCAGGGCGTCGATGTCGCGCACGTCGAGCTCGGGATCGACGCCTTGCGAGAAGAGATTCAACGCCAGGGTCACGACGTCGACGTTGCCGGTGCGTTCGCCGTTCCCGAAGAGCGTCCCCTCGACGCGTTCCGCCCCCGCCATGAGCGCGAGCTCGGCGGCGGCGACGGAGGTACCGCGGTCGTTGTGCGGATGCACGCTCAAGATGACCGCGTCGCGCCGCGCGACGTGGCGCCCGAACCACTCGATCTGGTCGGCGTAGACGTTCGGCGTCGCCATCTCGACCGTCGCCGGCAGATTCAAGATGATCGGGCGCGCGCGCGTCGGGCTCCAGACGTCCATCACCGCCTCGCAGATCTCGACCGCGAACGGCAGCTCGGTACCGGTGAAGCTTTCAGGTGAGTACTCGAAGCGGACATCGGTCGCCGGCATGGCGTCGGCGAGCTCGCGGACGAGACGTGTGGCAGTGACCGCGATCTCGCTGATGCCCGCCTCGTCGAGGCCGAAGACGACGCGTCGCTGCAGGGTCGAGGTCGAGTTGTAGAGGTGGACGATCGCGCGGCGCGCGCCGCGAATCGACTCGAAGGTGCGGCGGACGAGCGGCGCGCGCGCCGGCGTCAACACCTGGATCGTCACGTCGTCGGGAACCAGGTCTTCCTCGATCAGCAGCCGCACGAAGTCGAAGTCCGGCTGCGAGGCGCTCGGAAATCCCACCTCGATCTCCTTGAAGCCCCTGGCGACGAGCGCGTCGCACATGCGCCGCTTGCGCGCGACGCTCATGGGCTCGACGAGCGCCTGGTTGCCGTCGCGCAGGTCGACGCTGCACCAGCGCGGCGCGTGCGTGATCGTTCGGCTCGGCCAGCGCCGATCCGGCAAGTCGATCGCCGGGAAGGGCCGGTACTTGTGCGTGGGCATCGTCGTCATCGTCGCCTCCTGAAGTGCTGCTCTCGGCGCCGAGACGGACGGAAGGAGAAGCGACGGGGCCCAGAAACGCAAAACCCCCTCCGGCCGGTCGGCGGGAGAGGGTTGATGTGCTGCGCGAGTGTCGTCGCGCGCTACGCCTCTGCCGCCCCCTGTAGGAGTAGGCATAGAGCGAGGCCGAAAGTGCGGCTCGTCATGCGCGACCGGATGTTCATGAGGATGGTCTTACGCGATCGCGCGCGGCAGCGTCAAGCGGGGAAACTCTTCCGCTGCCGGCCGGCCAGTACCAACTCTTCGGTAGAGGGCTACGTCAACGAGGCGCGATTCCTGTCCAGCACACGGACGGCTCCGCTCGACACGCCAACCGCGACGAGGATGTAGACGATCCCGAAGATCGGGCGCGCGAACGCCTCCCAGGGCATGCGGAAGGCGAACAGGATCAGGTTCAGGATCACGTACCCGGCGTAGAACCTCCCCATCGACAGCGCGTAGGCGCGCATGCGCAGCACCCCGATGCCGTAGATCAAGAGATAGAGGCCGAAGATCCAGCCGAAGATCAGGTTCGGCGTGCCGTGCTGCCGCATGCCGAAGAGCATGAACCCCTGGTGTGGGCTGACCTCGAGAAACTTCGTGAAGTTCGAGATCGCGAGGCCACAGAAGAGAACACCGCAGATCCGCAGGGCCGTTCGATCGCTCATGACGTCGATACCTCCTCGGGAATGTGGACGAGCTCGAGCTTGATACCATCCGGATCCGCGAAGCCCCCGACACCCGGGGGCGCCGTCGTCGGTGGACAGCCGCATCCGCCCGGTTCGCTCGCGGTCGTCATGGGCCCGCAGAATGGCTTGAGCGCCGAGATGGATCAACGGGGAGGTCGTCGAAGAACACAAGATCGAGCG